>JAFUBA010000247.1 GCA_017460395.1 Clostridia bacterium
CATACGCGCATCCTGAAATCTAAAAAGAACCGGGAAAGCAACTGCTTTCCCGGTTCTTTTTACTTCAGATCACTCATGTCCAGCTGGGGCACCTCGGGCTCCTCATCCTGAACAGGTGCATCGTCCGCCACATCCATCTGAGGGATCTCATCTGTCACATCCGTCGTCTGTTCGGGCTCGGCCACAGCATCTCCAGCAGGTTCTGCTTCTTCGGCAGGAACTTCTTCCGTGATGTCGCTTTCTGTCACAGCCGCATCCTCGTCCACATTCACAGGAGGATTCTCGTCAATATGGCGCTTGCCCCACTTCTTGGGTTCTTTCTCCGACTTGGTCTCCTTGCGCTTTTCCGCCAGCTTTACCAGAAATTTGGGTGGGAAAGCCATACGCTCAGTATCGGTCAGGAAGTAGAAGACATCCACAATGGCCGTGAGAATCAGCAGCACGCCATTGAGCACCCACACGCCGGCACCTGCCACAGAGTTCATGAAGAACAGCGTGATGAGCAGGGAAAGCACAAAGGATGCCAGGGCACAGTACCACCAGGGCTTCTTTGCGCGGATCGCATTGACGGTGGTTTCCACCTTCAGGAAAGCCATCAGCAGAATCATGACACCATACATGATGTTCAGCACAAAGGTGGCATTCAGCCATCCCATGTGTGTCAGGCACATGATGCCCGTCGCCACGAGGATGCCGCCTACGGAGAGCTTATGGTCCTTTGCGGCCTCTGCCTCTTCCACCGACTGGCGGAAGTAGGCAAAGATCTTCAACCCGCCCTTTGCAACCAAGATGATGCCCGCAAGAATCATCACGATATTGGGAATCACCACAGGGTTTGAAAAAAGGAAAATACCCAGCAGCAGTTCCACAATGCCCATGGTCAATGTATTCCAGATCTTTTCAATATATTCTTTGATTTTCTGAATCAGTTCCATACAAGTTCCTCCTGTATATCTCTGCGAAAGCACCGAGTTCTGTGCCTTTCGTGTATGTGCTGTGTATTTTATCAGGAATCATACAGTTTCGTCAAACTGCGGCATGTGCGAATGCCTTCGCACAAAGGCAATCGCCATACGAATCCACGAGCCATTGTCCGGGACAATGCCCTCCCTGCTCGTTGCCGTCAGCGCATCGCAAGTGGAAAGGCCATGTCCTCCCTTTTCAAACACATGCATCTCAAAGGGAACACCTGCCCGTCGAAGCGCGCAGGCATACTGAAGACTGTTCTCCACGGGCACCGAACCGTCCTCCATGGTGTGAAAGAGGAAGGCTGGCGGGCAGGAGGGTGAGATGTGTCTTTCCAGAGAAAGCTGTTCTTTCAGTATCTTATCATTGCCCTCTCCAAACAGGTTCTCCCTGCTTCCTTTGTGCGTGAAGTCGTCCTGCATGGTGATGACCGGATACCCGAGAATCTGTCCGTCCGGGCGAAGGGAAACTTCGCTCCCATGAACCTGTTTCAGAAGCGGTTCATCATAGAACACAGACAGCGAGGCCGCGAGGTGTCCCCCCGCAGAAAAACCGCAGATAAAAACATTGTCCGGTATGACATGCCATTCCCCGGCATGCTGCCGAATCGTTTTCACGGCCCATGCAGCTTCCAGTAGCGGCACCGGATGATGTGCTTCAGGTGCCGTGTGATACCTCAGGACCGCTGCATGCATGCCCTCTGCGAGAAACTTCATGGCGATAGGTTCCGCTTCCCTGTCAGAGCAATACGCATAGCCGCCGCCAGGGCAGATCAGGACGATGGGTTTTTCCTTCTGCCTATGCAGACTGTCCGAAGCAGGCAAAAGAAAGACTTTCAAGCTGGCCTCACCCTCAGGTTTTGGAAGGCCAGCCAGGTCATAGGGCAAATTGATGGTCATATCACAAACTTTCAAAGCATCAGATCCCCTTCCGTGCAGCAGCATGGTGCAAACTCCAATGCTATGCTTCCGCCCCGACATTGTACCAGATTTCTGCCCATGTGCCCAGCATGTCAAAGATGAGAATTTGCTGATGAACTTGCTGATTTTGCAATTATTGCGCATTCTCCATGTCGCATATTTGATATTTTCGCAAATTTTTCTTGCTGTTTTTGCAATTTTCTCTTGTTTTTTTCGATGAACCCGGTATAATAGGATACACCACACGGAAAGGGGTGCTCCCATGAACCCAGCCCGGAAATCTTCCGATGCTATCCCTGCTCCCTGGAACGGGGCGCAGATGATGGAAGAAAACCGCATTGGCCGCGGCCTTCAAAGTGCACGTAAGGCCCTCGGGATCACCCAGAGTGATGTGTGCAGGTCGCTCGCGGGGATGGGGTTCTCTCTGACAGCCGCGGGGCTCAGCCGGTGGGAAAGCGGCGCTTCCACGCCCAATCCCTATCAGCTGCTCGCTCTGTGCGAGCTCTATGGGATCTCAGATCCCACATCTGCGCTGCTCGGAAGACCTGGCGCAACGAAAAGTACCACTTCCCTGCCGCGTATCAGGCGCCTGAACGCAGAAGGACTTCGAAAGCTCCGCGATTACGAGGAAGATCTGGTCGCCAGCGGACGTTATCTTCCCGTCCACACCTCCCAATCTGAGGCCACCGCAGCAGATGTACCCTCGAATATCGTTCCTTTTGTCACGAAACCTATGAGGATCTACGATCTGCGTGTGTCGGCAGGCCGCGGTGTTCAGCTTCTGGACGAGGAAGACTATGAAGAGGTCGACTTTACGGAAGATGAGGTTCCTGCACAGGCGGATTTTGGACTGTATGTGTATGGCGATTCCATGCAGCCGGAGTTTCAGGATGGCGACCTCGTCTGGGTGAAGGCTACAAAAGATATTCAAAGGCGCGACATTGGCATCTTCAGCCTGGATGGAGAAGGCTACATCAAGCAGTTTGATTATGTGCGCGGACAAAATCGCGTCATGTACCCCGCACTCGTTTCGTTAAATCCAAAGTATCCCCCCATGCTGCTGCATGAGGACAGCAATTTCCATGTACTCGGCAAGGTCATTCGCTGATATGTCGGGCAGAAAGGAGCTCAGTATGGTATTTTCAGTCAATCCAGGGCATACCGCTTATCATCAGGAGTCAGTATACAGAAGATATACAGGTATGCGCTTTGTCTATCACTGCCTCTACCTGCTTTCAGAATCTGCCGACACGCTCCGTCAGCGTCTGCTGCGTGCCCGGCAAAATGTTCTCAATGGACTCCGTGCCCGGCGTAAGAGTGTGTCCCCCGTGCAAAGTGCCATGAGTCTGAAGGAGATCGAATGGGTGGAATCACAGGCTGCCAGGGGTGCACTTCATCTGACATCTGAGGATCGCGTAAAGCTGAACCAGCTGAAGACGATCATCGGTTTTTTCCATAAGGTTTATCCGGATTCAGATCCCGATCATACCTGGAGATACTCTCTGGACACCTGATAACGCAGCCACGATAAAAGCCTTCTGTGACGGATAGCCACAGAAGGCACTTTTCTTATGTCAATTCAGGGGAAAACTCGCTTGCCTCTTCCGCATTCACCGGATGCTCGGAATATCTTGCCTTCTCATACAGACTGGCCTGGTCTGAACGGATCTGTTCGCGGGCCGTCACACCTGGATCCGCCGCCGGATGCTGAGACAGGAATCTGGCATAGCGGTATCGGATCAGTTCCCTCGGTGAGAGCTCACTTTCCCGGATCCTTTTCCTTCCGCGCCTGCGCTGTCCGCCCCGTTCCCTGCTTTCTCCATCCCCGGATCTTGTGTCAAAGACTTCATCCTCATAATCCTCGGATGCATCCCGCAAGAACTCCTGCATTCTCCCAAGCAGCTTGCGGATCCACATGCGAAGCTTTCGAAACAGCGTCCGCAGAAGGAAAAACACAAGCACCAGGAGCACCGCAAAAGCAAGCACCATGAATACCTTTTCCAGGATCGTCCACAGAAGACTTGGCTCCTGTGTCTCCTCGGCGCCCATCATCATCTCCCTTGCACCGCCGCCTCCACCGCCCTGCTGTCCCATTTCCGGGAGAAATCGTGACAGAAAGGCTACAAGAGAAACGATACCGCGCTTCACAAGGGTATACAGTCTGTACAATGCGTCCCCAATCTGCGGGATGAACGAAAGAATGATCGTCACAAGAAGCATCATCACGCTCAGCAGTCTGTTGATCGCGCAGATGTGCTCCGGGATTCTTCTGAGTCCGATGTTTGCCCCTTCAAGGGCTTCCTGGTTGCTGAAAAGCAGCACCAGAAGGGCATCAAGGAGAAAATACAACCGAATCGGCACGAGCAGGATCGGCAGATCCTTCAGCATGACCGAGCGCTGCGACTGAAACAGGAGAACCTGTTCAAGGGCGTATGCGACGAGTCCGAGTGTCGATATGACAAATCTCGTCTGGATCTTCATGGTGCCCGAACACGCATGCATGCACAGCCAAATGGGTATATTCAGAAATACTGTCATCAGGACCGGTGCGATCCACTCTTCCTGTGGAAAAAAGATGTATGTGGAAAGGCCAGTGATCGCAAAGCATAGAACGACAAATAAACTGCTTCGAAGTTTTCCCTTTCCGATCTGGGATATACCAAGAGAGAGCAGGCAGCAGATCAGATGCAGAAATACCATCTGCCAGGCCAGGTCAGGAAGA
>JAFUBA010000027.1 GCA_017460395.1 Clostridia bacterium
AGGTGTCGGGCCCGGTGCCAAAGAGCGGACTCTTCCCGCTCATCTCCAGCGTGTGCCGCCACACGCCCCACCGCCAGGAGCCGAAGCTGTCCTGCCCGCGCCCCGAGAGGATCTCGTGGAGCTCCCACACGGCGCCGCTCCCCTCGCCCCATGGATACAGCCACAGAAGAAGGAAACCAGCCAGCGCAAGCAGCGCACCGCTCCCCAGGATCCATCGCGCGCGCACGGCGCGCCCCGGATGCAGATGGGAGACGACGGCCAGGGCCGCAAAAGCAAAGCATGCGGCGATATACGGAAGGGCCTTCATGTGAAACCCGAACGCGGGTGCCTCGCTCGTATAGACCTGACCCAGCTCGGCCGCCTCCGTCACCTGCTGGCGAAACATGGGATCGTCGAGCCAGGGAAGGTAGAGAAGATGCCGGAGGGTGAGGGCCAGGCAGAAGAGCGAAAGCTGAAGAAAGCACCTTTTTCGAAGCGCCGGGCGCATAAGGGCCGCCACCAGGAGGGCGGCCATATAGAGGAGCATCGCCATCTGCCCGGACTGGACCTCCATGAGGCACTCCAGCACCATGCCGGAAAAGCCCGCAAGGAGAAGGAGCACGTTGCCCCTTGCACCCTTCATAAGGCACAGTCCCAGACACAGGGGGATCATCAGGCAAAGGTACCCGTTCACCAGGTCAATGTTCCCGATGGTCCCCTGAAACTCATAGTTGCTGCGCATGCTCCGCCCCTTGGGGTAGAGGTCCAGGGGGTTCTGTCCCAGGTACTGAAGCACCACGATCCCGGAAAAGACCAGGAGCGATGCGGCGGAAAAACGGATGATCTTCTCCACATCGGCCTTTGATAGCGCAAAGAGGAGAAACAGAAGGAAATAGCAGCTCTGGCTGATCAGCCCCTCGTACCGCACGGCCCCGAAGAAGACCGCCCGCTGTCCGGACGAATTCAGGGCATCCGCCATCGTGCCAAAAAAGCAGGACAGCAGGATCCAGAGAAACCAGAGGCTCCCAAGGATCACGGAAGGGAAAATGAGCGCTCGGGTTTTACCCCGCGAGGCACCCGTTTTCCCCTCTCGGATCTTTTCCTCCACAAAGAGGACCAGCGTGAGGGCCGTCAGCAGGAGCATGCTCAGATACTTGTGCCTCGTGATACCGGAGTAGGTCGCAGACAGGAGTGGAAAGACGCCCAGCATCAGGCAGCCCGCGGCTGTCAATAGCGGATCTTCCCTTCCGCCACGGCCCGAAGATGCTCGCCGTAGGGGCTCTTGCCGTAGCGCTGGGCGGATTCCAGGAGCTTCTCCTGATCGATCCAGCCGTGGCGGTAGGCGATCTCCTCCAGGGCCGAGATCTTGATGCTCTGGCGCTTTTCCACCATGCGCACAAAGTCGGCGGCATCCACGAGGGAGTCCATGGTGCCGGTGTCGAGCCAGGCGTAGCCGCGGCCGAGGAGCTGCACGTTCAGGGAGCCATCCTTCAGGTACATGTCGTTGAGCGTGGTGATCTCCAGCTCCCCGCGGGCGCTGGGCTTCACCTGCTTGGCCATCTTCGCGACCCTGTTATCGTAGAAATACAGCCCCGTGATGCAGTAGTTGCTCTTGGGATGCTTCGGCTTTTCCTCAACGGAGATGACCTTGCCGTTTTCGTCAAACTCCACGATGCCAAACCGCTCCGGGTCCGTCACGTAGTAGCCGAAGATTGTGGCCGTGCCCTTCTCGGCGCTGTCCTTTGCCTCCCGCAGCAGTTTCCCCAGGCCGTTGCCGTAGAAAATGTTGTCGCCCAGCACCATGGCACAGCAGTCGTCCCCGATAAACTCTTCCCCGATGATGAACGCCTGCGCCAGCCCGTCGGGCGAGGGCTGCACGGCATAGGAAAGGTTCAGGCCGAACTGGCTTCCGTCCCCGAGGAGCGCCTCAAATCTGGGGGTGTCGGTGGGGGTGGAGATCACCAGGATGTCCCGGATGCCGGCGAGCATCAGGGTGGAGAGGGGATAATAGATCATGGGTTTATCATAGACCGGGAGCAGCTGCTTGCTGGTCACCATGGTCAGGGGATACAGCCGTGTTCCGGCGCCGCCTGCAAGTACGATACCTTTCATGTCTCATCCGCGGCCTGGCCGCGGCACCTTCCTTTCATATGGATCTGATTTTATGGATCTGATTTTTCATGCTGCCCTCTCGGGCTCGCGGGATATGATACCACAGTCTTTGCGTTTTGGCATCTCCCGGGCGCGGTTTGACATAGGGAAAGCTTTCTCTTACACTGCTCACGGGTTTCCATAGTTTTCCGAATGAATACACCTGCCCGGCCGTTTCCATCCGGCCCGGGATCTCATACAGCGCAGGACCCTGCATCCATGAGGGGTCCTTTGCCCGCCCGAAAGGAGCGTTTTTTTGCAGCGACACAGCCAGATCGCCACCACACAAAGGCCCCGCAGCTGGTTCAGGCGGAACTTCCGCTGGATCATCATTTTTGCGGTGCTCCTGATCGCCGTTCTTCTCATCTACGTCCTGAGAAGCTACCGCCATTCCTCCCAGATGTCGGCCGAGCTCCTGGAGTGCACCGCCTCCCAGGATGTCACGCCGTTCCGGGACGGCTTCCTCTTCTATGACAATACCTCCCTTCAGTACTGCGGGGAAAAGGGGAATTCCCGCTGGTCCTTCCCCCTCGGCAGCAATGCCCGCTTCTCCGTCTCCTCCACCCACATCGTGGCCTGGAGCGGACAGAATCTGTTCATCCTCAACCAGAACGGCTCTCCCTCCTACAGCGAGAACCAGGCTGACCAGGTCCAGTTCGCCCGCATCGGGACCAGGTACTGCGCCAGCGTCATCGGGGACGACACGAACCCGACGCTGGTCATCCGGAACCTGGACGGCACCCCGGTGGATGAGGAGACCGAGGCCTACCGGGACAAAATGCTCCTGGACATGGGCTTTTACGGGGAGGCCGACCAGTACCTGTGGACGCTGTCCATGGACGTGTACGGGACGGCCATCAACACGGTCCTGAACACCTATCAGGTGGGCAAGATGAACACAGGCATCGTGGACCTGGGCGAGTTCCTTGCATACAAGGTCCTGTATGAGGACGGAAAGCTCCACGTCTTCACCACCCAGCAGATGTACACCTACGACTACAAGGCGGTACAGGACATGTCCGGCACCCAGCTTGTCTACGGCTGGCAGCTGGTGGGCGCCACCGTCCCCGAGCGTGGCAGTGCCAGCATGCTCCTCGTGCCCAACTCCCAGATGACCACGACCCAGTCCATCACGCAGCTGCGCGTCCTCACCGGCACTGCAGACCGGCGCTACACCCTGCCCTCCGCGTGCGTGGGCGCCGCGATCCAGGGCCGGAACCTGTATGCCGTCTCCCCCGAATACGTCTACCGCGCGGACGTAGATCAGCAGCGGTTCTATGCCTACTCCATGCCTCTGCCGGATCACGCCGTGGTGGACTCCCTCATCGGCGTCACCTCCGGCGGCTATGCCCTGGTGACCTGCGGGGACCAGGTCTACAGCGTGTCACTGCCAAAATAAATCCGGCACACTTCCCGAAAGGAGCGGTCAGTATGGCCTTTTGTCAGGTATCCTTCTTCTCCAGATCCCTTGTCGTGGCCTCCTCGGTCTACGTCATCCTCCCCGAGCCCAACATGGGGATCGGCATCAGCGCCAGCGGCGGCGCGGAGCTGCCGCAGGTCCTCTACCTCCTGCACGGCTACTCGGACGACCACTCCATCTGGATGCGCAGAACCTCCGTGGAGCGCTATGCCGCGAGCCACAACCTGTGCGTCGTGATGCCTGCCGTCAATCACTCCTTCTATCTCAATGAGGCCCACGGCGAAAGGTACTGGGACTATGTCTCCGAGGAGCTCCCGGAAACCATGCATCAGTTCTTCCGCCTGTCCGATCGCCCCGAGGACACCTACGTGGCAGGTCTGTCCATGGGCGGCTACGGCGCCATGAAGCTGGCGCTCACACACCCGGACCGCTTCCAGGCGGCCGCCTCCTTCTCAGGCGCCGTGGACCTGGCCGGCTCCTACGAGCAGCCCGGGCGCTTTGCGCGCTACCAGAACCTGTTCGGCAGTGTCTCCACCATCCGGGACACGGATGCTGACCTCTTCTACCTTCTGAAGCAGCCCTCCGCCCGCCGTCCAAAGCTCTACGTGTCCTGCGGCACGGCCGACGGTCTCTATCCCGCCCACCTCAGGTTCTGCGAGGCGCTGAAAAAGGAAACCTGGGACCCGGAGGCCAGCGAGACCGAGGGTGCCGGACACGAGTGGGGCCTGTGGGACCAGGAGATCCGGACGTTCATCGAACACTACGTGAAATAAGCAGAACACCTGATTTGGGAGGATGACATGGCAAAGAGCACAGATACGTTCCCGAGGGACGAGGAAGTCCTCAAAAAGATCCAGGAGGCGCTGGAAGACGAAGATCTTCTGCCCTCTCTTTTCAAGCGCTACACGATCCTCGAACTGCTCATGGAGCAGAAGAGCGATGAGGAGATCACAGACATGCTCTCCTGCGCCAAGGCGACGGTCGCGAGCGTCCGGAAGAAATACCTGGAAGGCGGCCTCGAGGCTCTCCAGGGAAGAAAGCCGGGAAAGCAGCCAGAGCGGGGACCTGCGCCGGTCTATCAGGCGGACTATGACTGTGACCTCGTGTTTGGCGGCACCTTCCCGACCCTCGCCGCCCTGTTTCTGGACGATGATCTCCAGATCGCCGTCCTCAGGACGTCTTCCCGTGCCAAAAAGCGCGATGACGGCAGCGGCAGGATCCGCATCTGGGGAAAGCAGAACATCTCGCTCATGAACCAGTTCGCGGAAGATAGCAGGGTACCCATCTTTGCCGCCCTGCATGTCATGATGCTCAGCACAATCCGCGGAAATGAATACGGCACTTTGATGCGGCTGCACTCATTTCTCGACGCGTTTTACGAGGAGGAGAGCGCCTCGGACAAGTACACCGCGCTGGTCTGTCTCAACCCCATGTCATACCTTCAGTGGGAGGTGGACAGGATTCCCCAGCTCATCCCCTTTCCCTGCGAGATGTATGACGACAAAACCGCGTGGCGGGCGGCGCTGTCCCAAAAGCTCCTCCACACAAAGCCCTCCTTTTCCGATACGTTCGACGGCAAGGACACAAAGCAGCTCTTTTTTGAACAGCTGGCGCTCTACACCCTCATGCGCTCGGAGGGCTCGCGCCCCTTTATCTGGTGGTCTGGCCACAGAAAAGGCTGAGAGACACAGGAGACAGACATGCAACATGGTTTTTTCAAAGACCGCGAAGGCAACCCCTTCCTGATGCTCGGCATCCAGACCTGCAATTCCTCCACCGGGGACAGGGAGATGCTGGAGCGGGAGATCCTCGCGGCAAAGGCCTATCACGCAAACACGCTGGAGGCGCCCGTCTACTGGTGCGAGGTGGAGAAATCAGAAGGAGCCTTCGATTTTACAGCGGTCGATGAGCTCCTGGAGCTCTGCCGGGCGCATGACCTTCGCCTGATCCTCCTCTGGTTTGCCACCAGCAAGAACGGCCACCCGAACTATGCGCCGGAATGGGTCAAGGCGCATCCGGACGTGTACCGCCTGGCCACCGGCCCCGCCGGCGCCCACGTGGCATCCCTCTCCCCCTTCTGCGAGGCGACGATGCGCGCAGATGCAAGAGCCTTCTGCGCCCTCATGGGACACCTGAAGGAAACCGACGGGGAGAGCGCCACCGTCCTCGCCGTGCAGGTGGAAAACGAGATGGGCTTTGAGAGCACCGACATGGACTACAGCCCGGACGTCCTGGAGCTCTACAGGAGCGCGCCCGTGCCGGACATGCTCCGGGGCATCCGCATCGAGGACTGCGGCGTGGAGCCGAAGGGGGACAGCTGGTCCTCCCTCTTTGGCCGCTATGCCCACGAGGTGTTCTCCGCCTGGGGTCACGCCGTCTTCATGAACACCGTGGCAAAAAGGGGCAGGGAGGTCTATGACCTGCCCGTCTACATCAACGTGGCGCTTCAGGAAAACGGCTTTGAGGAGGCCGGCTTCTGCTACAACGCGGGTGCCGCCGTCTCGCGGATGCTGGATGTCTACAAGGCCGTCGCCCCCGACATCGACCTCATCTGTCCCGACATGTACGTGCCGGACCGCGAGCGCTACCGCCGGGTGCTGCGCGCCTATGCCCGTAAGGACAATCCCCTCATGATCCCGGAGTCCCCCGTCTCCGGCATCGCCAACGCCATGAACATCATGGAGGCCATGGCGGACTTTGGCTGCATCGGCATGGCCTGCTTCGGCGGTGCCAATGCCCTGGATACGGAGGGGAATCTGCTGCCCGAGGCCAGGGAGGTGGCGCAGACCTTCCACGCCCTGAGCCGCGTCGCGCCCCTGCTCGTGCGCTACCGCGGCACCGGGCGGGTGCATGCCATCTGCCAGCAGGAGTTCATGGACTGTCTGCACCTG
>JAFUBA010000028.1 GCA_017460395.1 Clostridia bacterium
ACCGATCGTGGTATCCCTTCTGGACACCGACCTGTACAAATTCAACATGGACCAGGTGATCTTCCACAAGCACACCGACCTGATGGGCGAATACTACTTCCGCTGCAGGAATGAGGGCGTCAGGTTCACAGAGGAAATGTTCCGGGAGATCAACGAGCAGATCGACCACCTTTGCACCCTGCGCTTTCGGAAGGAAGAGCTGGACTACCTCCGCTCCATCCGGTTCATCAAGCCCGACTATGTGGAGTTTCTGCGACTGTGGCACCCGATCCGCGATTATGTGGAGACGGGGCTTGAGGAGGACGGAACGCTCAGGATCGTGGTGCGCGGCCCCCTCTTCTCTGCGATGCAGTTTGAGATCTATCTGCTGGAAATCGTGAACGAAGTGTACTTCCGCATGAAGTACGACTATGACACACTCCTGAAGTCTGCAAAGGAGCGGCTGGAGGAGAAGATCCAGGCCTTCCGGGAGGGCCGCTATACCTTCCGCTTTGCAGAGTTTGGCTGCAGGCGGCGGCTGTCTCGGGAATGGGAGGACACCGTGGTGCGGCGCCTTGCGCAGGAGACAGACAACTGCGTCGGCACATCCAACGTGTACCTGGCCATGAAGCACAACATTCTCCCCATCGGCACCTACGCCCATGAGTTCGTGCAGATGTACCAGGGCATCGACTCGATTCCCCTGGCCTACACCAACCACTATGCCATGGAGGACTGGTACAACGAGTACCGGGGCGACAACGGCACGGCCCTGACGGACACGATCACGACGGACCTGTTCCTCATGGACTTCAACCGGGCCATGGTCAACAACTTCTCCGGCGTGCGTCACGACAGCGGCGATCCGTATGCCTGGGGTGAAAAGCTGATTGCCCACTATGAAAAGTACGGCGTGGACCCGAAAAGCAAAACCCTTCTTTTCAGCGACAGCCTGGACTTTGACCGGGCCCAGGAGCTCTACAACCGCTTCCATGACAGGGTGAAGATCTCCTTTGGCATCGGGACCTTCGTGTCCAACGACACCTGCGAGGAGGCGCTGAACATCGTCATCAAGCTGCAGACCGTGAACGGACGCCCGGTGGCCAAGCTCTCCGACACGCCCGGCAAGGCCATGTGCCGCGACGAGGAGTATCTGGAGTATCTGAAGCGTTCCGTGGCCTTCCGCCTGAACCGCGAAAAGGACATCCTGCTCTCATGAGCAGAGGCAGCCATCTGGACAAGCACAAAAGCGGCGTGAGTTCAATCACGCCGCTTTTGTGCTGCTAGTACAGGGACTGGCACTATACCGATATACCCTGTCTGGATCACACGGGTGCAGTGCTGATCCAGACCCACACACGTTCATCCGTTTTTTCCGTGATGACGCCGCCGCAGGCAAGCGCGACTGCCTGAGATGGCAGATTGTCGGAGCGGATGGTCAGAAGGGCCTTCTCGATACCGGCTTCATGCGCTTTCTCGAGCAGCAGTTTCAGAAGCGCCTTGCCATACCCTTTTCCGCGATGCTCCGGCACGATGCCGTAACCGATATGACCGCCGACTTTTCGCAGCGCATCTGTCAGAAAGCTTCTGACGTTTCCAAATCCGACAGGCGTGCCATTGACATAAAGCCAGTAGGTTGTGGAAGGTACCTTCCAGCCATCCACCAGGCCCGTCTGTTCAGACTCCGTCTGCTTGATGCGAAGCCATTCCCTGAATTCCGAAAATGTCATGCCGCAGACATGGTTGATCAGACCGTTTTCATCCTTCGGGAATTTCTGCAGCATCTCATAAATGTCCCGGCCGTCCTCCGGGGACAGCTTTCGAAGTTCGATCATGATGCACGGCGCTCCTTTTGCAAGTAAAAATTATGTCCCGACATTTGCCGTCTCCTCGGGGGAGGTCCGCTTCCTGTAGGCGCGCGGGGTGACACCGTACTTTTTCTTGAAGGCATCCTTGAAATAGTTGCCGTCGGAAAAGCCGCACCGAAGGGCGATGTCCGTGACGGAGTCTGTCGTGGACACAAGTTCCAGGGCCGCATGCTGGAGCCGGATGAAGACCAGATAGTCATGTACGCCGATGCCCGTGGCCTCCCGGAACTTGCGCGTAAAGTAGTTGGGGCTGAAGCCTGCGGCCTTTGCAATGTCCGACGTGCTGATGTCGTCCATGTAGTGGGCGGCGATAAAGCGTGCGGCCTCCAGGATGGGCTTGTCGGTCGTGATGATCCTGGCCGGCGCGTTCTCCAGGAAGTCCCCCTCGCAGAAGCGGTTGCACATGAGGAGCAGCTCCTGCAGCTGGAGGCGAAGGAGTGATGAGGAGCGCCTGTCTCCGATCT
>JAFUBA010000029.1 GCA_017460395.1 Clostridia bacterium
CAGCCGGATGACCGCGATTGATGCGGACATCCGGCTGTTTTCGTCATGATTTCAGATCTTTGTATCGCAGAATATGCATCTGCTCCCGTTTTGTGAGGAGGAAACATAGAGGGCGAGATTACTTTCAGAGCGGGTAATGCAGCGGGGGTTCGGGCAGTGGCGCCCGGCCAGGGGGACACAGTCCGGGGGGAGCAGCTGGAAGGGAAAGGATTTCTGTTCAAGGAGCTTCAAAATCAGCGCCATGCGTATGTATTTTCCATTGCATGCCTGCCGGAAATAGGCTGCTCTGGGATCGTCGTCCACCTGCGGATCGATCTCGGTGACCCGGGGCAGGGGATGCATGACCGCCATGTGCTCCCGGCACAGGTCCATCATGGGGCGGGTCAGGTTGTAGCTGTCCTTGAGACGCTCATAAGTGGCCTCGTCCGGAAAGCGCTCGCGCTGGATTCGGGTCATGTAGAGAATGTCCAGGTCCGGAAGTGCCTTTTCAAGGTCGGCTTCCATCCGGAAGGGCTGATTTCTCTTTTCCATCATCTCCAGCACGTACCCAGGCACCTGCAGTTCCTCCGGGGCAATCAGGACAAAGTTCATGTCCGGATAGCGGGAGAGGGCGGCGAGGAGAGAGTGCACGGTCCGGCCATATTTGAGATCGCCGCACACGCCCACCGTGAGATTGCCGAGGTGACCCATCTCCCGGTGAATGGTGAGCAGGTCCGTCAGGGTCTGGGTCGGATGGTCATGTTCCCCGTCACCTGCATTGATGACCGGCACGTCGCTTTTCATGGCGGCAGCCAGGGCAGCGCCGTCCCTCGGGTGGCGGATGGCCATGAGGTCTGCATAGAAGGACACGATCTTGGCCGTATCCTGCAGGCTCTCGCCCTTGGAGACGGAGGAGGACTTGGCGTCCGCGAAGCCAAGGACGTGCCCGCCCAGCTCGTACATGGCCGCCTCAAAGCTCAGCCTCGTGCGGGTGGAAGGCTCATAGAAGAGGGTGGCCAGCTTTTTTCCTTCGCACTTCCTGGCATAGGCAGCGGGGTCTGCCATGATGCTTTCGGCCGTCAGGATCAGGTCATCGATCTCCGTCAGGGAGAGATCCTGAATATCGATCAGGTGGCGCATGCGCATCAGCCTCCGATCCAGCTCTCATCGGACGGGTTGTCGCGGAAGGCCTTGAGGCGGCGGATGTCCTCCGCGCGGATGTAGTTCTCCGCGGCGGCCGCCTCGCACATGGCGTCGAAATGCGTCAGGGAGACATTGCGGACCTTGTGCTCCTCCAGGCGCTCAAAGCTTTTTTTCATCTGATAGGTGAAGATGGAGGCAATGCCGAGGACCTCAGCACCCGCCTCGCGCAGCACATCCACCACGTCCAGCACGCTCCCGCCGGTGGAGATGAGGTCCTCGATGACCACGACTTTCTGGCCCTGTTCCAGGCGCCCCTCAATCTGGTTCTGGCGCCCGTGGTCCTTGTGGCCGGAGCGCACATAGCCCATGGGCAGCCCCAGCAGGTGTCCCGCAATGGCCGCGTGGGCGATGCCGGCGGTGGAGGTGCCCATGAGGACCTGGGCATCCGGGTACTCCTCGCGCACGATCTCCGCGAGCCCTTCCTCCACCTGAAGACGGACCTCGGGGGCGGTGAGGGTCAGGCGGTTGTCACAGTAGATGGGGCTTTTGATACCGCTGGCCCAGGTGAAGGGCTCATCGGGGCGGAAGATGACGGCCTGAATGGACAGAAGAG
>JAFUBA010000030.1 GCA_017460395.1 Clostridia bacterium
GGCGGACATGGCCATCATCCGGGAAATCGGCGCCAACACCCTGCGCCTGGCCCATTATCAGCACGCTCAGGAATTCTATGACCTGTGCGACGAAAACGGCATCGTGGTGTGGGCGGAAATCCCCTATATCACCATGCACATGAAAAACGGCCGGGAAAATACCCTCTCCCAGATGCGGGAGCTGATCACCCAGTGCTATAATCACCCTTCCATTGCTGTCTGGGGCCTGTCCAATGAGATTACCGCCGCCAGCGCGGTGAACGATGATCTGCTGGAAAATCACCGGCTGCTGAATGATCTATGCCACCGTATGGACGGGACAAGGCTCACCACCATGGCCAACGTGTTCATGCTGGAAACCGACAGCCCCATCCTGGAGATCCCGGACATCAACAGCTATAACCTGTACTTCGGCTGGTACCTGGGTGAGCTTTCCCAGAACGACGAATTCTTTGATGAATACCACGCCAGGTACCCGGACCGGGTGATCGGTTTTTCCGAATACGGCGCGGACGCCAACCCGGCCTATCATGCAGAGCACCCCGAAAAGGGCGATTATACCGAGGATTATCAGGCACTGTATCATGAGCACATGCTGCGCATGATCGAGGAAAGGCCCTACCTCTGGGCCACTCATGTATGGAACCTGTTTGACTTCGCGGCCGACGGCCGGGACGAGGGCGGCAAACACGGGGAAAACCAGAAGGGTCAGGTCACCTTTGACCGCAGCTTGCGCAAGGATGCCTTCTATCTGTACAAGGCAGCCTGGAACAGGCAGGAGCCCTTCGTGCACCTGTGCGGCAAGCGGTATCAGAACCGGGCGGTCACGGAAACCGAAATCAAGGTATACTCCAATCAGCCGGCCGTGACCCTGTATGTGGATGGGACCCGGATGGAAACGCAGGAAGGCAGGACCGTCTTCCGCTTCCGCGTTCCGCTGCTTGGCGAGCACATGATCAGAGCCGAAGCAGGCGACGCCACAGATACCATGTGCGTCCGCCGGGTCAGCGAGCCGGATGCGAGCTATGTCTATAATAAGGCTGCCGCAGCTGTCACCAACTGGTTTGACGCGGGCGAGCTGGATCCCTCCTGCTTCTCTATCAACGACACGCTGGGCGAAATCCGCGCCCATCCCCAGGCAGGTCCGATCGTGGAGCAGATGATGGCCAGATTCACGGCAGCGCGGGGCGATGTGGCTGAATCGGTGAAGGATAATCCCGCTCTCCAGCGTATGATGAGCCGCATCACCATGGTCAGCCTGCTCAAGCAGGCGGGAGCCGACGAGGAAAGCATCCGGGGCCTGAACCGGGTTTTGCAGGGAATAAAGAAATGAAGAGCGCAGGAATAAAAAAAGCAGTACAGCAGATCATGCTGGGCACGGTGACGGGCAGCGAAGCGGCTGCCCGCATGACCCTCAGGAGCATCAAGGCCGCCGGTTACGACGGCCTTGAGCTCAATCGTTTCATGATCCACCCCACCCCTTTCCTGGTGCGCGTGATGACGAAGGCCGCCGGAATGCCCACGGGGAGCGGAGGAAAGCTCAACTGGAAATCGCTCGTGGAGGAAGCCGGGCTGAGCGTGATCAGTCTGCATGCCGACCTTGGCAGTCTGGAGCGTGAGGCGGACAGGGTGGCGGAGGAAGCGAAGGGGTTTCAGACGGACACGGTGGTCATCACCGGCATGTACCGGTTTGACTACGGCGACGAAAAAGCGGTCAGGGAACTGGCACAGCGGCTGAACCGGGCGGGGGAAACCCTGAAAAAGGAAAATCTCTCTTTGCTCTACCACAATCATAACGTGGAGCTTCTGCAGGTGAAGCCGGGGCTTCGCGCGTATGATATCCTGCTCTCCGATACGGACCCGGAGCTGGTGAACTTCGAGTTTGACAGCTACTGGTTCACGGACGGCGGGGCGGACGCGAAGGACTGGATGCGCCGCCTGGGAGGCCGCATGAAGCTGTGGCATGTCACCGACCGCGGCAGCCGCCAGACTGGCCCTGCCATGACCCCCATCCTGAAATGTGACAGCATGGAACTGGGTACGGGCAATATGGACCTGGACGGGTTGAAGGAGATTGCCCTTCACAATGGCATCCAGGCCATCGTGCTGGAAAGCCATAAAAACTGGATCGACAGGGATCCCATCAAGAGCCTGGAGAAGAGCGCCGAATGGCTGAATCAATGAAGCCGAATGAGATGAATCAATAAAAAGGAAGATCTGGAGAATGAGAATAAAACGGTTGATTCTGAGCGTATGTGCTCTGTGGATGTTGTTGCCGTTTGCCTGTATGCCACTCGCATTCGCTGAAACACCGTCCTTCCAGATCAAAGCAGGGGATATCCTGTGCTTTGGCACACCAGATGAGGCAAGTGGTTTCGATGGGCAATGGCTGGTTCTTGACCCGGATCATACGAATACCGGTGAGGATGGGATCTTTGTTGTTTCCCTGAATCTGATCGGCAATGATCAGGGAGCGCTTTTACTGTTCCGCGACATAGGCGATGTGACGGTTTCTTTTGGTGACCGCGGAGAAGCTTTTGCTCAGGAACATCCTGGGAGCAACGATTACCAGGGCAGCGATATTCAGCAATGGTGTGCGGAATTTCCTGCTCGTTTTCTGAGAGACGGAGAACAGCAGGCCCTGCTGTCAACTGCAAAATCTGACAGTGAAATATCCATTCCGTCCTCTGGCATACCCCTATTCAATGCATCTGTTGATTTTTCCGCATCCGAGAGCATTTTGAATGGCGATACAGTATTTCTTCTTTCGGCGGAGGAAATCACAAATGAAGCTTATGGATTTACGGATCAGAATGCCCGTACTGCTCTGTTCAAGGGGGAGGCTGCCGGTTACTGGCTGCGTTCTCCGCATACCCCGTCTTTTCCATTGGATGTGGGTTTCGTGTTCTCATTTGGTGCCGTGATGGATTATCCAGTCAATGCAAAATCCATGTTTTCCATGAATACGTATGCGCGGCCTGCATGTAACCTGGATCGAACAAAAATCGCGGCGATCGAAGAACTGTATGCAGGAGAAGGCACCACGGTATGGCGTGTAAGCTTTCAGGGGAATCCGCCGAACGAACAGGCCTATGATCTCTCATGGCCCGAATAGGTACAGCAGCGCCATGACAAATTCCAAAAGGTTAGATGAAGATGAATGGATCTGTACGGACAGATGAGGTATTCGCATGGAAAAAGGTTTGAACTGCATGATCGATCATTTGCCTGCAAAATGGCTGGCAAAATGGATCGACCCGGAACTTCCTCATGACCCGGAAACCAAACAGCCTGCATCGTATCTGCGCCGCTACTTCACCGTGGAAAGTGCGGAAAACGCTTACCTGTACATGACCTGCCACGGGCTGTATGCCGCATTCATCAACGGTCAGCGCGTGGGTGATTTCGTGCTGGCCCCCGGTACAGGGGACTATCACAGGCGGCTGACGGTGCAGTGCTATGACGTATCCCATTTGCTGAAAGCCGGTGAAAATGAGATCTCCGTCATCCTGGGAGACGGCTGGTACCGGGGCGGCGTGGGCATTGACGGACTGCGGAACTATTATGGCTCTGATCTTGCCCTCCTGTGCCAGCTGGAAACGGACGGCGTGCCCGCGCTGTGCAGCGATGAGGGCTGGGAAGCCACCCAGCAGGGTCCCATCCGGGAAAATGATCTGGAGATCGGCGAGCATTACGATGCCCGCATGGAATCCCTGAACGGCTGGCATGGCGTCACGGTGCGGGACTTTGGCTGTGACAACCTCGCCCCCACGGAGAGTGTGGCCATTGCAGAGCAGGAGAGGTTTCCCGGCAAATTGATCACCACCCCGAACGGCGAAACCGTCATCGACTTCGGCCAGAATCTGGCGGGCTATACAGAACTGAGGGTGATGGCAAAGGCCGGGCAGAAAATGACCCTCTGGCACGGGGAAACGCTGGATGAAAACGGCAACTTCACCCAGAGCAATTTTGAACCCGGCGAGCGCAACAAAAGCGGCGGCATCCCGCAGAAGATCGAATACATCTGCAGGGACGGGCTGAACGAATACAAGCCAAGCTTTGCCCTTTTCGGTTTCCGCTACGCAAAGGTAGAAACGGACATTGACCTGACGGACGCCTCCTTCACGGCCATTGCCGTGTATTCCAAAATGCCGCAGGTGGGCCGTTTTGAGTGCGGAAATGCCGATGTGAACCGGCTGTTTCAGAACAGCCTCTGGAGCATGCGCTCCAATTTCTGCGATATTCCCACCGACTGCCCCACCCGGGAGCGGGCCGGCTGGACTGGTGACGCGGGCGTGTTTGCTCCCACTGCCGTGTACCTGATGGACTGCTATCCCGTGCTCCGCAAATGGCTGGGCGAATGCCGCCTGGCCCAGGCGGACGACGGACTCATCGCCAATATTGCACCCATCAACGATAAGCGGGATCAGATCGCCCTGATGCTCCAGGGAAGCGCGGGCTGGGGTGATGCCTGCATTCTGGTGCCATGGGCACTCTATCAGGCGTACGGCAAAAAAGAGATCCTGGAAGAAAACTACGCCATGATGACCCGCTGGCTTTCCTTCTGCGAAGAAAGGGCGAAAAAGACCCGGCCCCAGAACGAAGACAATCCCTGGAAGGAATACCTGATGGATCAGGGCTTCCATTTCGGCGAATGGTGCGAGCCGGATGTGGATAACATGCTGGCCATGCGCAAAAACGCCATAGAGGGTGTGCCGGAGGTGGCCACGGCCTATTACTTCAAGTCCGCTTCCCTGCTCTCCAGTATCGCCCGCATCCTGGGGCATGACGGGGACGCAGAGAGGTTCGCGGGCCTTGCCGAGAACATCCGCAGGGCCTGGCGCTTCACCTGCACCCGGGATGGAAAAATCGAATCCTCCCGCCAGTGCGATTATGTGCGACCCATTGCCTTCGGCCTTCTGACGGGTGACGAAGCGCAAAAAGCGGCAGACGATCTGGACAGGCTCGTTTTGCAAAACGGATACCATCTCAACACCGGCTTCCTGTCGACCCCCGACCTCTGCCGGGTGCTGGCAGATCACGGGCATGTGGAAACTGCCTATAAGCTGCTGCTCCAGGAGGAGTGCCCTTCCTGGCTCTATGCCGTCAAAAAGGGTGCCACCACCATCTGGGAAACCTGGGACGGCGTGCGGCCGGATGGCACGGTGCACGATTCCCTGAATCATTATTCGTATGGCGCCGTGTCCGGCTGGCTGTTTGACGGTGTGTGCGGCATCAGGCTCAGCGAGGGAAAGCTCACCCTTCGGCCGCAGCCGTCCGCCTCACTGGGGCATGCCCGGGCTGAATGGCATTCTCCTGCCGGCACCATTGTGAGCAGCTGGCGCTATGAGGGGAAGCGGCTCCTGTTCGATTTCACCGTGCCATGCAAGGCAGAACTCACGCTGCCCGGTGGTGAAACACACCATCTCACAGAGGGAGAGCATCACTATGAAGTATTACTGTAATCCCATCAACATCGACTATCGCTACCAGTTCAACGCGGATCCCCGGCGGCACGGGCAGATACAGATCTGCAGGGAGGCTGCCGATCCTTCCATGATCTGTTATGAGGACCGGTATTACATCTTTGCCTCCATGACCCTGGGCGTGTGGGTGTCGGACGATCTGGCAAAGTGGGAAAACCATCGCCTGCCGGAGGAGCTGCCCCTGTACGATTACGCCCCGGACGTGCGGGTGAAGGACGGCTGGGTATGGCTGTGCGCATCGAAAAACGACGCAGACTGCGACCGCTGGCGGACGAAGGATATCCTGCACGGTCCCTATGAAAAGGTGCCCGGGTCCTTCCCTTTCTGGGATCCAAACCTGTTTGTGGACGACGACGGGCGGGTGTATTTCTACTGGGGCTGCTCCAACCAGACGCCCATCTGGGGTGTGGAGCTGGATCCCGACACCATGCAGCCCCTGGGCGAAAAGCGGGTGCTGATCGAAGGGCATCCCTACGAGATCGGCTATGAGCGCATCGGCGAGGATAACAGTACCCTGCCTGCCAGCGAGGAAGAGGTGGAGCAGAAGTACCAGGCGTTCTTCCAGCACAACGCCGTGCCGGAAAGCCAGCTCCCGGCGCATCTGAAGCCGATGATCCGGGGTATGTTTACCAAACGCCCCTATATCGAGGGAGCCTGGATGGACAGGCACGGCGGGAAATATTATCTGCAGTATGCCTGCCCCGGCGCGCAGTATAACACCTACTCCGACGGCGTGTATGTCAGCGACAGTCCCCTGGGACCATTCACCCTGGCAAGGAACAATCCCTACTCCTATCATCCCGGCGGATTCCTGCCCGGTGCGGGTCACGGCAGCACCATGCAGGATAGGCAGGGCAACTGGTGGCACACCTCCACCATGCGCATCAGCGTGAACCATGACTTTGAGCGCCGGGTGGGCCTGTGGCCGGCGGGCTTTGATGCGGACGGGGAGATGTACTGCAACCAGCGCTACGGAGACTGGCCCATGTCGGTATCGGGGCTGCGGCAGGATCCCTGGCGCAATCCCGCCTGGATGCTGCTGAGCGCCGGAAAAGACGCCTGCGCTTCCTCGTGGACGGAAGGCCGTGAACCTCGAAAAGCCACGGAAGAGAACGTACAGACCTGGTGGCAGGCAGCTACAAACAGCAAAGACGAATGGCTGCAGGTGGACCTTGGCAGAGCGTTTCAGGTCCATGCGGCGCAGGTCAATTTTGCCGATGACAGGATCGACATTCCCTGCCCCGGTGAGATCCGCCCCGGCACCCAGGCCCGCTACATCGAGGAGCGGGACCTGAAGACCCGCTGGAAGCTGGAAGGCTCCCTGGATGGCGAAACCTGGTACGTGATCGAGGACAAATCCCGAGCGGAAACCGACCTTTCCCACGACCTGGTCGTTCGGGAGGAAGGGTTTGACGCCCGCTACCTGCGCCTGTCCCAGATGGAGGTGCCCTATGGGCAGAAGCCCTGCATCTCGGGCCTGAGGGTATTTGGCCTCGGCGATGGGGAAAAGCCTGCCGTGCCCGGATTCACCGCCCTGAGACGCGGAGATCTGGACATGCTGGTGAACATTCAGGGACAGGAAAATACGCTTGGCTACAACATTCTCTTTGGCGAAACCCCGGAAAAGCTGTACCACAGCTACATGGTCTTTGAACATGGAGAAAAGCGTGTCGGGGCGCTTGTGAAGGGACGGGAATATTATGTCCGGGTGGACGCGTTCAATGAGTGCGGCATCACGGAAGGAACCTGCGTGAAACTGTAAGGAGGAGAGCAGCATGGCATTTCCCGAAGGATTCCTGATCGGCGCGTCCACCGCCGCCCATCAGGTGGAGGGCAATAACATTCACAGCGATTACTGGGCCCAGGAGCAGCTCCCCCACAGCAGCTTCACCGAGCCCAGCGGCATGGCGTGCGATCATTACAACCGTTATGAGGAAGACATCCGTCTGATGGCACAGGCGGGACTGAACTGCTACCGGTTTTCTATCGAGTGGGCACGGATCGAGCCGGAGGAAGGGCAGTTTGACGCGGAGGCGGTCGAGCACTACAGGAAGGTGATCGCCTGCTGCAGGGAAAACGGTCTTGAGCCCATCGTGACCCTCATGCACTTTACGAGCCCTGTGTGGCTGATCCGAAAGGGCGGCTGGGAGGCGGAGAGCACCGTCGAGGATTTCAGGCGATATGCAGCCTTTGTCACAGAGCAGCTGGGGGCGGACCTCAGATATATCTGCACCATCAACGAGGCAAACATGGGCCTTCAGCTGGCGGCCATCTCCCGACGCTTCCGCCTCATGGCAGAACAGGCGAAGAGTGCGAAAAAGGCCGAAGGCACCGTGCAGGTGGGCATGAACTTTGAAAAGATGATGGAGAACATGAAGTATGCGGCCCAGGAGAATGCACAGGTGTTCGGGACGCCGAATCCGCAGATCTTCGTGTCATCCAGAACGCCGCAGGGAGACGAGCTGGTATTTCGGGCCCACAGGGCGGCAAAGGAAGCCATCCATGAGATCTGTCCCGGGATCCGGGTGGGGATCACCCTGTCCCTTCACGATCTGCAGGCCCTGCCCGGCGGCGAAAAGTATGCAGAGGATGCCTGGGAGGAGGAATTCCGCCACTATCTTCCCTATATCCAGGGGGATGATTTTCTGGGCGTGCAGAACTACACCCGCACCCAGTATGGTCCGCAGGGGCAGCTTCCCTGCCCGGAGGGGGCGGAACTGACCCAGATGGAGTATGAGTTCTACCCAGAGGCACTGGAGCATGTGATCCGCAAGGTGTATGCGGATTTCAAGGGTGATTTGATCGTCACCGAAAATGGCATTGCCACCTCGGATGACAGCCGCCGGGTCGAGTTCATCCGCCGGGCGCTGGATGGCGTGGAGAAATGTGTTGCCGACGGCATTCCCGTGAAGGGCTACTGCCACTGGAGCCTGATGGACAACTTTGAGTGGCAGAAAGGCTTTTCCATGACCTTCGGGCTCATGGCGGTCAACCGGGAAACCATGGAGAGGACGCCGAAGGAGAGTCTCAGCATCCTCGGAGCGTATGCAAAAGGTGCCTGAATATTTCATCTCGGGCAGGCATGGTGCCGCGATATGAAGACAGCTTCCCGCCAGGTGGTTTCTGACGGGAAGCTTTGTTTGTGCTCGGGCATGGCGCATTTCTTGCCAGTGAAAGCTTCTGCAGAAATATGCCAGCACGAACAATCAGGGTAACTCATGAAAAAGCTGATCAGAAATGATTTCATTGGAGATGATATGGCGATGCTCGTTTTTCTCTAAACCATTCAAGGTGATCATCGTGATCTGAATTGCCTTATGCGATTTTGTTTCCGCTCGGAAAACTTCTCTTCTGCGGATCAGTGCTTCTTCCTCAGAAGCACTGATGGCATATTTTCCTTCGGAATACTTTATTTCACAGATATTGATGACGTCATCCTTTCGGTCAATCAGCAAATCAATTTGCGCGCCTGGCTCAGATTTTTTGCTATGCCAGGAATACTCATGGCTGCTGATACCAAAGATTCCAAGTACATTTTTGATCTGTCGTGAATGAAGAAGACATACACGCTCAAACGCAAGTCCACACCAATTGTAATAGGCGGGAGTACCCATGTGGTTCATCCATGAATCAATCTTCTGATTCTGCAGCCATGTCAGATGAAAAAGAGTCAGGGAATCGATCAATTGAAAGATGTAGCCGGTAGAGTCTTTTGAAACAGCTGAATACTTTCGGATGAAGCCACATTGCTCCAGTTCATCCAGGCATTTCGTCAAATCTTTTCCCTGGGGCATTTTCTCCACTTTGAGCAGCTCTGCCCTGGTCATTCCACTCTTTTTGGACGCAAGTGTTTCGACAATACTTACATAATTCTGTGCATTTCTGAAGAGCGACGAAAAAAGCTGATCATATTCATATCGAAGCGGCGCATTCTCCTGAAAGAAAAGCAGATCGATGTTTTGAGCAAGGCTGAATTGCGGCCTGAGGTAATTCAGGTAATGAGGAATTCCGCCGAAGATCATATAGCACTCAATCACCTGCTTTCGCGTCAGCTGATGACCATTGGACTTGAGCAGCATCTCGCACTCCCTCAGATCAAAAGGAGCAAGATAAATTTGCCTTGTGATCCGATGATAAAATCCCCCGGTATCCCGGATGAGGTTGCTGATCACCCAGGATGTTGCGGATCCACACACGATAAGGACCAGATCCTTTTGAGTGGATGCCCAGCTGTTCCAGAAATAGTCCAAAGCGCTCTTAAAATCGGACTTTGCTGTATCCATCCATGGCAGCTCATCCAGGAAAACAACCCGACGTCCGTTCTCATAATCTCTGTAAACTGTAGGCAGAGATAATACCTTGCGCAAACGTTGAAACGCTTCCGCCCAATCAGATGGGATGGTCTTGGTATCATCGCCATATTGAATCAGCGCTTCCCTGAAGAACTTCAGCTGGTTCCGTGTGTTCGTCCTTGGAACCCCTGTAGCATAGAAAGCAAAATGCTCCTGAAAATACTCTTTGATCAAAAATGTTTTGCCAACCCGCCTGCGCCCGTATACTGCTATAAATTCTGGACGTCCGCTATTCATGCAGTCGAGAATGATTTGACGTTCTTTTTCTCTGCCGATCATGTGAAACGACTGGATATCCAGCCACGCCTCCCTGCTCAAAATGATTGAACCCATGGTGAAATCCATGAAAATTATACAACTTTGGGGAATTATCTGTCAAATCTTCGAGATAATTCCCCAAAACACAGAATAAATATTGTGTTTTGGGGAATTATCTCGAAAAAAGTGGAGATATCCGCATGGTTACAAGGCTTCACAGAAAACAGGATGTGATAAGGCGTTCCAAGTAGGACATGTGAGTTTTATCAAATCTGTGTTTGACAAATTGAAACTCATTTGGTTATTTGATCGATTCTCTGTTGATATAATGGGTACGCCGATTACAGCTATCATAACCACTGATAAGAGAGCCATATATAGAGGGACGATAGATTCAGTGATTCAGTTGTATGCCTGGCAAGAGATGACCGCCGGGCATTTCTGTTTCCTGCCTGCCTGACAACGGAAAGATTCAACACAATGAGCAGGAAGCTTCGGGAAAATATCGATACGTGCTATGATACATCCGGAGGGAGGCAGCGTATATGGAAATCAGATGCATGGGAACGGCAGAGGCTGCGAAGCTGCTTCACATGACCGGACGCCGGGTTGCAGGGCTTTGCGGTCAAGGGAGACTCCCCGGAGCATATTGTTCAGGGAATAAATGGCAGATTCCGGTGGAGTCCGTGCATCAGTATATGAGGAAGGCAGGGATAGCGATGCCGGAAGATACAGAAGAGCATCAGACTCTTCTTCCGGTGTCGATCGGGAACACGTCATATATTGAAGTTTCCAGTGAATGCTACTATGTGGACAAGACCCTCCTGATCAGGGACTTAATGGATGACCATCACAAGGTGACTCTGTTTACACGGCCGCGCCGTTTCGGCAAGACGCTGGCGATCAATACGATCAAGACATTCTTCGAAAAAACCGGGGAGGATACATCCAGGTACTTTGCGGACAAGAAGATCTGGACGTGCGGCGAAAAGTACCAGTCTGCGCAGGGCAAGTATCCCGTGATCATGCTCAC
>JAFUBA010000031.1 GCA_017460395.1 Clostridia bacterium
AAGATGCGTACGTGAATACGTCCCGCGCGCGGCGCTTCCCTGGCAGAAAGGAGAAACCATGACCTATCCGGAACTGCTCTCCCAGATCTCCACGGAGCTCCCGGCCCTCAAGGGGCAGCTGGACACGCCGCAGGTCGTCTACATGAAGCAGGAGCACAAGGCCTACATCACCTTCCACAGCAGGACGCTGGTGGACGAAAAACTGTTTCTGGCCATGGAAACGCTCCTGAGGAACGCCTTTCCCAAGCTTCCTCTGGCCCTTCGGGTGGTGAGCCCGGAGCTTGGCGATGACTTTCTCAAAAATATTCAGGACTACAAGCAAGTGCTGGTGGATTTTCTCCGCCGCAACTACCCTTCCGCCCGGCCCTTTGTGGACCGCATCGACTGGCGCTGCCAGGGGCATCTGATCACCCTCACCTTTCCGGACAGCTTTTCCATGGAATACATGGGACGCCAGAATGTGCAGGGGCGCCTGAGGCAGGCTGTGACGGACATCTTCGCCTTGGAGTGCCAGGTGGAGCTGGCCGTGCAGGGCGATCAGGAAAAGCGCCTGGAGGAAATCCGCCTCGAGCAGCAGAAGGCCCTGGAGCATGCCTACACGCGCACGGAGATGAAGCTGCTGCACGCGGAGGCCCTCCAGAGCAAGGGCATGGAGGAGAAGCCCGCAAAGAAGGAGACTGCAAAGAACGAAAGCGCGCCAGAGAAGGGTGCCTCCGAAAAGAGCGCAGCCGCCAGGGATCCTGCGAAGAAGCCGCGGCAGAAGAAAGATCCTCTCCAGCCGTCCATGACGGACCGCACGGACGGGGGACCGATCCTCGGCAGATCCGTCTCCGAGCACCCGATGGTCATCCGGGACCTGACCTCCGAGAGCGGTCTTGTGACCGTGCAGGGCGACATCTTTGCCATGGAGACAAAGGAGCTTCGCGGCGGCGAGATCCTTCTGGTCTCCTTCTCCGTCACCGACTATACCTCCTCCGTGCTGTGCAAGGCCTTTCTTCGCTACAGAAAGGACTCCGGCTTTCGCAGGAGCAGTGAGGATCAGGTGCCCATCACCGAGGAGGAGCGCAAGGCCGTCCAGGACAAGGTGGACCGCATCCAGGTGGGCGTCAACGTCCGTCTTCGCGGCGAGTGCAGCTGGGACACCTTTTCCAGGGAGCTGACCATCCGTGTGCGCGACATGGTCCCGATGGAAAAGATCCGGCGGGAGGACAAAAGCGAAGAGAAGCGCATCGAGCTTCACATGCACACCAACATGTCCACCCTCGACGGTCTCTCCTCCGCGGAGGACCTCATCGGCCGCGCCGTCGAATGGGGGCACCCGGCCGTGGCCATCACGGACCACGGAGTACTCCAGTCCTTCCCTGCCGCCTTCCGCGCGGCCAAGGGGAAGATCAAGCTGATCCCCGGCTGTGAGGGCTATCTGACAGACGACCGGCCCGTGGTGGAAAACGCGACAGACAGGTCCCTGGATGATGCCATCGTGGTGCTGGACTTTGAGAGCACCGGCCTGAACACCAATGTCTGCCGGGTTATGGAGATCGGTGCCGTCAGGCTTCGCGGGGGCGAAATCGAGGACTCGCTGTCACTGCTTGTGAACCCGCACATGCCGATCCCCCGCGTGGTTCAGGACAAGACGGGCATCACCGATCAGATGGTGGCAGACAAGGAGAGTGCGGAGACCGCCATTCCAAAGCTCATGGAGTTCATCGGCTCCGACCCCATCGCCGCGCATAATGCTAAATTTGACGCTTCCCTTCTGCGCGCAGAGCTGAGGCGTCTGGGGCTCACCTTTCAGGGGCCCGTGCTGGACACGCTGACCCTTGCCCGAAAGCTCTACCCGGATTTTCGCAACCACAAGCTGATGACCGTGTGCAAGCAGCTGGGCGTACAGCTGAAAAATGCGCACCGCGCCGTGCATGACGCCACTGCCACCGCAGAATGTCTGGCCATCATGTACAAAAAGGTCAAAGAGCAGGGGCTCACGACTCTTGCCTCCCTCAACACCCTTGAGGGCAACACCATCGGCGACAGCTGGCACATCATCCTTCTGGCTGCGACCCAGGAGGGTCTGGTGAACCTGAACCGGCTGGTGAGCATCAGTCACCTGGACTACTTCCACCGTCGGCCCCACATGCCCCGCCACCTGATCGAGAAGTACCGGGAAGGTCTCATTCTCGGCAGTGCCTGCGAGGCGGGAGAACTTTACCGGGCAGTCTTTGAAGGCGCCGACTGGGAGACCGTCAAGCAGATCGCCTCCTTCTACGATTACCTGGAGATCCAGCCGGTGGGCAACAATGCCTTCATGATCAGAAACGGCTCCGTCAAGGACGTCCAGGAGCTGCAGGAGATCAACCGGAAGATCGTGCGGCTCGGGGAGGAGATCGGAAAGCCGGTGGTTGCCACCGGCGATGTCCACTTCCTGGACCCGCACAACGCCATCAACAGATCCATCATCCAGTCATATCTGCACTTTGAGGACTGCGACCACCAGGCACCCCTGTACTTTAAAACGACAGAAGAGATGCTGGAGGAGTTTTCCTATCTCGGCGAAAAAAAGTGCCATGAGGTCGTGATCGATAATCCCCGCATGATCGCAGAGCGCGTGCAGGAGCTGCGCCTGTTCCCCAAGCACCCGAAGAACGAGGACACCTTCCAGCCCCTGTGGCCGGATGCCGCGGACAACATTCAGAATATGACCTGGAATGAAGCCAGGAAGATGTACGGCAATCCCCTCCCGCCCCTGGTCATGGCCCGCATCCAGAAGGAGCTCAGGTCCATCGTGGGCTACGGGTACTGCACCCTGTACAATATCGCCGAGCGCCTCGTGTCCAAGTCCCTCGAGGACGGGTATCTTGTGGGCAGCCGCGGCAGCGTCGGTTCCTCCCTGGTGGCCCGCCTGTGCGGCATCACCGAGGTCAACGCGCTCCCGCCCCATTACCGCTGCTCCTTCTGTCACCGCGGCTTTTTCGATGTAGACCTGAAGAAATACCACGTGGGCGTGGACCTGCCGGACAGGGACTGCCCCATCTGCGGAAGGCCCCTGACCAAGGACGGGTTCGATATCCCCTTTGAGGTCTTCCTCGGCTTTGAAGGCGACAAGGTGCCGGATATCGACCTGAACTTCTCGGGCGAATACCAGAACCGCGCCCACCATCACGTGGAGGAGCTCTTCGGGAGCGACCACGTGTTCCGTGCTGGGACCATCGGCACCCTGGCGGAAAAGACCGCCCTGGGGTATGTGGCCCACTACATGGAAGAGCGCAAGATGACGGTCAACAATGCAGAAAAGCAGCGCCTGGCGCTGGGCTGCGTGGGCGTCAAGCGTACCACCGGCCAGCACCCCGGCGGCATGGTCGTGGTGCCCAAGGAGTATGAGATCTATCAGTTTACGGCCGTCCAGCATCCCGCGGACGACCTGGGCAGCGACTTTACCACGACCCATTTTGACTTCAACTCCATGCACGACATCCTCGTGAAGCTGGACTGTCTCGGCCATGATGACCCTACCATGATGCACATGCTGGAGGAACTGACGGGGATCAACTTCAAGGATGTGCCCCTGGACGACTGGGGTGTCAGATCCCTCTTCCACTCGCCCGATGCCCTTGGCATCTCCGAGCAGGACATTCTCTGCAACACCGGTACCTTCGGTGTGCCCGAATTCGGCACAGAATTCGTGCGCGGGATGCTGGACGATACCACGCCCAGCACCATGGAGGAGCTCCTGCGCATCTCCGGTCTCAGCCACGGGACGGACGTGTGGCTCGGCAACGCCCAGGACCTGATCCAGAGCGGCACCGCCACGCTCTCCGAGTGTCTGTGCTGCCGTGATGACATCATGAACTACCTCATCGGCATGGGTGTGCCGCCCAAGGTCTCCTTCTCCACGATGGAATCTGTTCGAAAGGGCAAGGGCCTGAAACCGGACATGGTCAAGGCGATGGAGGAGCACCATGTGCCCGAGTGGTTCATGGACTCCTGCCGCAAGATCCAGTACATGTTCCCCAAGGGGCACGCCGTGGCCTACGTGACCATGAGTCTTCGCGTGGCCTGGTTCAAGCTCCACTATCCCATGGCCTATTACTGCAGCTACTTCACCGTGCGCGGCGACGGGTTCGATGCCAGCACCATGCTTCTTGAGCCCGATGAATGCCGGCAGAAGATCCGGGAACTGAAGGAGCTGGAAAAGCCGACCGCCAGGGAAAAGGATTCTATTACCGTGCTGGAAATTGTCCTTGAAATGTACATGCGCGGTATCCGCTTTCTGCCTGTGGACCTGTACAAGAGCGACGTGAGCCGGTTTCAGATCGAGGACGGCAATCTGCGCTGCCCCTTTACCTCCCTCAGCGGTCTTGGCGAGTCTGTCGCGCAGCCGATCGTGGATGCACGAAAAAACGGCCCGTTCATCTCCGTGGAGGATCTGAAGGAGCGGGCCCACGTGGGACAGAGTGCTCTGGACCTTTTGCGAAATCATGGCTCCCTGAACGGGATGGACGAGACCAGCCAGCTGTCCATGTTCAGCCTGCTGTAGACCGCCATATCCCGATATCACCTGGAGGTGACCCATGGCAAACCTTTACAAATCGCGCGGATGCGCCGTCGGCTCTGAGCAGGACATCCGGCATGTGCTCATCCACATGCTGGACAACTGCGGCTATCTTCCGGACGAGGACGAGCTCCCGCATCTGTCTCTTTCCGATCTTCTTGAGATGGTGCAGATGCGTGCCCGGGAGGACGGCGATCCCGGCGACACATTCCTCTATGAGATGATCGCCGAGATGCGCTTTGGCAGCGCCATCCCCGGCACCTGCCATATGAAGGTGCAGCCCCACGACTGTGGCCTTTGGACTGCCTGCTTTTCCTATGATTCTCCCTCGCCGTTTCAGCAGCACGAATGGCTGAGTCTGCACAATCACGCCTCCAGGATCCTTCTGGTGGCACAGAAGGCATCCTCCGACTTTACCCTCGACAAGGGGGAGATGATCTTCACCGGCGGGAGTGCGATGGACAACTGGGACCGCATGGCCGAATGCTGGCTCTGGGTAATCACCCAGTACGAATGCGGTCTGCCCCCGGAGGATGCCGTGCGAAAGCTGGAGAAGCTGGAAAAGATTCTGGTGGAGGAAGAGTACGATACGGATATTCCCTCGCTTCTGCGCTCCTGCCGCTCATACCTTGAGGCGCTGGCCCTGGAGACATCCGAACCGCAGGCCCTCCGCTCTGCCATGGAGCGCTGCCTTGAAAAGGGCGACTTCCTTCGCCTGGCAGAATTACAGCACACGGTGGCGGAAAGCGTCCTGTGGGAGACGGAACACAATGCAAAGTGGTTCGCCTGCCTCGACATGGTCATGGATGCCTGGGACAAGGCGCACGGGCAGGAAGGCGATGCGGCAGGAAAACCCGTCTTCCATGAAGAATGACTTATGGCAATCCCCTTTATTATACGACGGTACAACAGTCAGGAGGACAACATGTTCGAGAAGTTGCGAAAACTGTGGCACAGGAAGATCACCTGGACCTGGGCTGCCCTCGTCCTGGTTTTCGTCATCTGCCTGAGCATCCTGCAGGTCAGTGCGGTCACGCGCAAACTTCATGAACTGCAAAGCGAGAAGACCGACCTGATGCAGCGGCTCTCTTTGGTGGAAAGCGAGCACAATGAACTATCCGAGAGGCTGGAAAACCTGGATTCCAAGGCCAGCATCGAGGCAATCGCCCGCTCTGACTATGAGTATGTCAAGCAGGGTGAAATACGCTTTGTCGTCACAAATCCGGAGGAGCTGGACAGATATACCGAGGAGGAAACTCAGAATCTGCTCAATGAGATGGCTCTGATTAACAATGAATAAAAGGGAGCAACCCGCTTTTGCGGGTTGCTCTTTGCGCACTGTGGGAATGATAGAAAGGGTGGGAAGCTTGAAAAGCGCAGTCATCGGTATCGGATCCAATTCTGTGAGAATGCTGATTGCTCAGGTGCAGGGAGACACCGGGACAAGGCTTCTGAGAGAGCGGGAGGGCACGAGGCTCTTTGCCGGGCTGGATGCAGAAAAGCGCCTCCAGCGGGATGCCATGGACACCACCGTCCGGTCCGTGACCAAAATGGCCGAAATCGCAAGGAATGAAGGTGCCGGAGAGATCCTTCTGTTCGCCACCTCCGCCACGCGGGATGCATCCAATCAGGACGAGCTCCGCGCCATGCTGCTTGAATCTGCCGGACTTGAGCTGCATGTGTGTTCCGGCGAGGAGGAAGCCTCCCTCTCCTTTTTAGGTGCCACGGGCGAAGGATACTGCGGCGTCATCGATATCGGCGGCGGTTCCACGGAGATTGTATGCGGGGAAGGGCCGTCGCTTGCCTGTGCATTCTCCTGCCAGTTGGGCGCCGTCCGGCTGTTCCGCGAGATTCCCGTGCCGAAAACGCCTGTCCTACCCGCTGTGGTGGCGGGAATCGTGGAGCGGGCCGACCAGATCCTTGCGCAGAAACTGGCACAGCTTCCGCCCTTTGAAATGCCGAAGACCTGGTATGGCACCGGCGGCACGTTCACGACCCTCGGTGCCATGGTCCTGGGCGTCCCGTGGACAGACCGTACCAACATGCACGGGACACGTCTTCCGCTGGAGCGGGTCGAGCAGGAGCTGGCCATTCTCTCGTCGATGAGCGTGGAGGACCGCCTGCAGCTGCCTGGCCTGCAGCCAAACAGGGCGGACATCATCGTACATGGTATCTCCATCCTGGTGGCATGCATGAGAAGGCTTGCCATTCCAGAAATTACGGTCAGTGAATTCGGCAACCTGGACGGATTCATGAAAAAACACTATCAGCTCAGAACACTCCAGTCCATGCCCCTTGCCGTCGACGTGGTCTCATAAGCATCAGACAAACTGCAAACAGAGAAAGGCGCATCCGGATCTCACACATTCGGATGCGCCTCTCATGTTCAGAGATTTCGCTCCCTGTAGAAGACACCGACCATCACGCCGAGCCCGTCTGAAGGTGTCGCGATCTGCTGCAGGATCCATCCCTGCTCCGCCATCTCGTTGATCTTGTTCTCGGCCTTCTCGATATCCTTTGCATGGGTGGCAGAAAGTCCTTTGTTCAGGTAGACCAGCTTGTATTCACGCATGCTTTGATTCCTCTCTCTTCTCTGATGTCTTTGAAGTCTTATGGCTCTGCTGGGAAAGCGGTCTCGGGGCTCCCAAGCGGGATCTCCGTCATGCAGGTCACCCGGACGTTCCCCTCAGGTCCACATAGATGTAAATGAGTTTCCACAACGGATCGGCATCCGGCGCCGGTGTCACCTGCGCCAGGATACAGTCGCTGACGCCTGCAACCACCTGCGTGCCCAGAAGTGCGACTGGCGTCACAATGGCCTCATCCATCGCCGCGGCAGCGCACCGTCCCCCTGGTATATCTTCCAGGACCCCACCAGGATGGGTTCTGCAAGGGATGCAGTTGCAAGGCACCATCCCGGAGGAGAACCAGGCAGATCACGATCCTTGGTGTCATAATCTTCTCCTTTCCATCGTGTTCATGGTGTTGGGGCATCCTCTGCCGCGTCTGTCACGTGAAAGCTCCTCCACTCGATGGGGTGCTCCGCATCATAGGCCAGGATCACCCGGAACTCTCCGGGCTCCACGCTCCAGTGGTACTGCCTGTCCAGGGTTCGCATGGCCTTTGGAGAGATCTCGAGCGTCACCCGTCTGCTCTCCCCCGGCTGCAGGGAAACCCTCTGAAAGGCACAGAGAGCCATCAGGGGCTTCACGGTGGATGACACCATGTCCCGTATGTATAGCTGCGGCACCGCCGTCCCTTCCCGCGTCCCTGTGTTGGTCACGAGGATCGATGCCTTCACGCTCTCCCCGGCCTTCACCCGGTCCTGCGAAAGCTGCAGCTCGCAAAAGCAGAAGCTCGTGTAGCTCAGGCCATGCCCGAAGGGATAGAGCGGCAGCCAGTCCATCTCCACATACCGCATGCCGCCGCCCGGCCTGCGGGTATAGTGGCAGGGGATCTGTCCCACGTGCCTCGGAAAGGTAATGGGCAGGTGACCGGACGGTGATACGTCCCCAAAGAGGACTTCCGCGACGGCATGTGCGCCCTCCTCACCGGGGAACCAGGCCTCCAGGATGGCAGGCACGTGCTGCTGTTCCCAGACGGCACTGACCGGCCGTCCCGTCTGTAGCACCAGGACCACGGGCGTGCCGGTCGCATGGACAGCCTTCAGAAAGTCCAGCTGATGGCCCGGCAGGTCCAGACTCACGCGGTCGAGATTCTCCCCGCTGGTGCTCTCGTCATCCCCGAGGCACACGATGGCAAGGTCGGCCTTTTTGGCGAGCTCCACGGCGGCCGTAAAGTCCTCCCTGTGCCGGCAGTACCCGAACTCCACTCGCGCACCGCGGCGGTCATTGGTGAACTCGATCCGGAGGGCATAGGACCGTCCTTTTTCAAAGGCAAAAGGTACCATCCGCTCTCTTTCTCCCTCGCCCCAGGCGTCCACGGTCAGCTTTCCATCCACATACAGTCTTGCACTGTCCTGTCCACCGAACCCGATCCAGCCCTGCATGGTTTCATCCGGCACCAGCATGCCCGTCCAGACGACAGAAAAGCAGTAGGCATCCAGATCCGGATGGGCCTTGTTCATGATCCAGTTGAAATGGATCCGGGGATCACATCGCGTCACCACCGGCTCCCCTGCCATTTCCCGTCCGTGATAGTACCGCCCCGTGAGACCGGGTTTTCCTTCCTCGTCCAGAAGCACGTGCTGAGAGAAGGGGATGCACTGATCACCCAGGAAATGACAGCCTTCATCATAGAGGATCTCGGTGTCATCTGACACCATCTCCCGAATACCCTCCAGAATGCTGATGCCCGACTTTCCGCCCGCGGTATAGTCCCCCAGCATCGCCTGTCCGGCACCCGGGCCCAGGACAGCCAGCGTCTTCACGTCCTTCCTCAGCGGTAGCAGATTCCCTTCATTCTTGAGCAGCGTGATGGTCTCCCGTGCGATCTGCCTTGCAAGCGTGCGGTGCTCGGGCGTATGTACTGCGCGTAAATGCAGCTGCTCGTCCACATAGGGGTGCTCGAAGAGACCCAGCAGGAATTTTACCTTCAGGACCCTTCCACATGCCCTTCGGATGACCTCCCGGTCCAGCCGTCCGCTTTCCACCAGCTCCCGCAGCCCTGTCTGCCACTCCTCATGGGGAAAGTCATAGAGTTGCAGGTCCACACCTGCCTCCAGGCCCATGGCCATGGCCTCTTTGCGAGTCTTTGCCAGGTAATGGTTGTCATACAGGCGCTCCACCGCCGTCAGATCCGAGCGCACAAAGCCGCGCATGCCCCATTTTTCCCTCAGCACTTCCGTCAGAAGCTCATGGTCTGCAGAGACCGGCACGCCGTCGATAGAATTGTAGGAGCACATGATGTCCACCGCACCCGCTTCTTTGACGGCCGCCTCAAAAACCGGGAGACAGTCGGAGAAGACCTCGTGCCTGCCCATGGCGCAGGGTGCACAGTTCAGTCCGCCCACCGGGGCACCGTACCCGGCATAGTGTTTGGGCTCGGCAGCAATGGCATCCGGATCCGACAGGTCCCTGCCCTGCATGCCTGTGACGACCTCCTGGGCAAAGGAAGCACTGAGACAGGTATCCTCACCGTATGTCTCCTCCGTCCGACCGTATCTGGGATCCCGTATGAGATCCATGACCGGGCTGTAGGTCTCGTGAATGCCAAGTGCCCTTGTTTCCGTCCCGATGGCACGCCCCATCTTTCTGCCAAGCTCCGGATCAAACGTAGCAGCAAGGCCAATCTGCTGCGGAAAGACGGTCGCATCCCGGTGGCAAAGCCCGTGCAGCGCCTCCTCCGAAAACAGGATGGGAATACCAAGGCGGGTTTCCTCCACCGCGTACCGCTGCAGCGCATTGGTCTCCTCCGGCGTCATGCCCCTGGCCTGGATGCTGCCCACGCTGTTGCCCTTCAGCGTCTCACGGACGCGTTCCATATCCAGCGCCCGTGTCTCGCCATGGCCAGTTCCTCTCATGAAGTCCGGGCTGAAATACTGATCTGTCTGGAGGATCATCTCTTCGAGCGTCATCATGTCCAGTAATTCATCCACCCGTTCGTCCACGGATGACTGTATATCTCTTTGCATAGGTTCTCCTTTTCGCTGTCCTGTTATCTCATGATACATTGCTTTGCCATTCGGTCATCATACGTGCATTATATCACCTTTCCCTGTCCCGTCCGATACATCTGTGACATATTCTGCGGGTGTAAAGGTCACCAGCAGAGCTTATCCTCTTCTCGACTGTTCATCACTGGACAACGCAAATGTGAAGGAATCGTGAATCTTTCTCCACTGCCCGTTTTCCGTCTGTTTTTTCTCTCTATTTTGGCCTGTTTGGACGCATCGCTTGCTTGCGCCAGAATACGCCGCGCGGTATAATACGCGGAGTGTTCATGAATAACCATGAGCGCTTCTGTTTTGTCCTCAGTTTATATAAGG
>JAFUBA010000032.1 GCA_017460395.1 Clostridia bacterium
CCTTCGCTCACCAGCGCCTCCGCCTCCCGCCTCAAGGCTGCCTCGTGGGGGCCGCGGCCGGCCAGCACCAGCTGAATCCTGTCCGCATAGTGGCTGTGTCGCATGGCGTGCAGCAGCGTGATCTGGTCCTTCTCCACGGAGTACCGTCCCGTGGACACGAGAAGATAGGTTCCCTCTTCCTTGTGCACCGGGCAGGGGACAAATGCATCCTCCAGCCTCTCCCTCGGCGGCATGCCGTTGGAGATGACCCTGAGCTCTGCCCTGCAGTGCCACTTTTCCAGCCTCTCCCTGACATTCTCTGTGGGACACTGCACATACAGGCATCTGTTAAAGACCGTTTCCAGCCACACCAGCATGGTGCTCCCGTTGAGGTAGAGGCTGTGGCCGAGATGAATGGAGGAGAACAGGTTCTCCGGATGCAGATGATAGGTGGCCGTGACCGGCTTATGCTCCCGCTTTGCGATGGTACATGTGCGGATCTGCAGGTCAAAGGGCTCCTCAAGGTGTACAAGATCTGCCCACCGGACGGCCTCCTCGATCACCTCATCGTCCTTTTTGGCAAACGAATAGCCCTGCTTCCGGATCAGTCCATCAAAGACCGGGACCGTCATTCCCTCCAGGACATAGTCCGGCTTCTCGGCGCCCTCGCAGGCACCGGACAGGATGCGCACATCCTCGCCGGCCTCCCGCAGGTACCTCACCGTTCTCTGGCAGGAGGCAGACAGACCGTTCCCTGAGACATAGGCATTGTTGACCACAAACAGAATCTTCATCTGCAATTTACAAATCTTTCTCTGGTTTTGCTGCCAGCTCTTTGAACTGCGCAGCAGGGGGCAGTATACCTGCCACATCGTCCCATGTCAAAGCGCAAAGGAGCTTCCCGTCATGCCACCATTTGAGCACACCCGCCGTCCTGGCTTTCTCCTCGGGTTCATCGACTTTTTTACCGCCGGTCTCTTCTTTCTTTTCTACATGCCCTTTGGCGGACTGCAAAAGGAACTGGAAACCATCCTCGGCCATCCGCTGATGCATTACTGGAAGGCCTATCTTCTCGGCATTCCGACACTCTTCATCTATCCGCTGATCTGGATGGCCAGGATCTCGGAGGAGCTGAAAGAGAAGGCAATCTCACTTGGCCTCCCCGGACACTACACCTCCTGGTGGCACATGTTCGGCTGGAACATCTTCGGTCTTCCCCTGATGGGTCCTGCCGTCGCCACCCACCGCTTCTTCGGCACACTGAACCGCATCGAGCAGGCACTGAATGCCAGAGCATGAAGATCCAGACAGAGGCACAAAATGAGAGAAATCACGCTCTTTCTCTCATTTTGTGCCTTTTATGTGCTTTTCTTTTCAGGAATGTATTGCCACAGGGAAGCCATATGATTACAATATATGTATCGATTGTAAGCAATTAAATTTGATACAATCGTTAATCTGAATTCTACGAACCACACAGGAGGTCCTGAACCATGAGCGGAATTGAAAAAGTCGCACAGTTCCTTGATGCGGCAAAGACGTATTATCTGGCGACCGTAGAAGGTGATCAGCCCAGGGTGCGGCCGTTTGGCACCGCCCTTCTCTATGATGGAAAGCTGTACATCCAGACCGGCAAAGTGTAGCCCGTGTCCAGGCAGCTCAGTGCAAACCCCAAGGCCGAGATCTGCGCCTTTGAGGGCGGCAAGTGGCTGCGGGTTGCCGGTGAGCTCATCAACGACGACAACCGCGACGTCAAGGTGGCCATGCTGGAGAAGATGCCGA
>JAFUBA010000004.1 GCA_017460395.1 Clostridia bacterium
AGGGTGTAGAAGATGCCGCCGGAGAGAATCAGGAGAAAGAGCGGCATGCTGTCTCTCACCATGTCCGGCAGAAACAGGAGCGCGCTCCAGCCCATGATGATGTACATCGCCGTATGCACGGCCTTGAGGGTGGCGGGGCCGAAGACGCCGATGATGGTCACGCCGAGGATGATGAGCACCCACTGGACGAGAAAGAGGGGAAGAGCCAGGGGACTCTGCCACCAGACCAGGAAGATCGGGGCGAAGGTCCCGCCGATGAGCAGGTAGATGGAGGAATAGTCGAACCTTCGCCACAGCCGCTTGACCGTCGTGCCGGCGGGGAAGGCGTGGTAGAGACAGCTCATCAGGTAGAGAAGAATGAGACATGTGCTGTAGAGGATGGCGGCAAAGCGCTTGAGGGGCGTGTCGGACCTGAGGAGCAGAAGCACCAGCCCGATGATGCTCATCAGGGCACCGACCCCGTGGGTGACGGCATTGCCCACCTCCTCGAGGATGGAGCGCCTGGGCGGTTCGTTCTTCTTTCGCATCCTCGCCTTCTTTTCCTGCTTTGCGCGGTAGGCGGGGCTTGCGTGCTTTTCCTCCATCCGCTGCTGTTTTTCCCACTGCGCGTCGGCCTTCCTGTCCGCCTTCTCCTGAGCCTTCGCCTCGTGATGGAGCTGCTTATCTTCACGCTCTTTGGCCTTTTTGAGTACCTTTTCCTCGCGCCGCAGCTGCTTTTTCAGGTTTTTTTCCGAGGGCGTTTGGCCCTTGGAATTTTCGTTTTTCGTAAGTTTCTGCGATGCCTCTGACATGCGCACACACCTCCTCTGGGGTTTTTATGGAGTTACCTGCGTCATGCGTCGCATGGAGCATTGTATTCTTCCACCGCCGTCCGTCAAGGTCGGCACTCATTGCTTTTTAGACGCGTCATATGATATTGTTGTCCTGTCCCCATGATGCCCCGATATTTTGGGGAAGGGCAGATTCTGAGACCTTTTGCTGGCACAAGCCACTGGTTCATATAGATGTTTCGTATAGATGTTTCATATAGAAAGGAAGCAGAGCGTTGGCCATTGATATTCACCAGTCCCTGGAAAGAAAGACCAAAACGCTGGAATGGCGCGACATGATTCCGGATGAGATTCTGAAGGAGGCAGAGGGGCCAAAAGCGCCAAAAATGACCAGGTATCTTAACTCCTGGCGCGGCGTGGACACCGTTTTTTCGGGCGGTACCACCGCGCATCTCTACAGTGTGCCAAGATCCTTCCATTCTACCTGGCGGGATGCCTCATTCTCCTGCTCCTGCGCAAAGTTCCGCAGCTCCCAGGTCTGCACCCACATTGCAGTCATGCTGAAAGCCTGGGAGAGCAAGAACGGGAAGATCACGCTCCGGGAGCCGGAGTATGAGTGGCGGAATCGTGTGGAAATGGTAGAAAAGGAAAAGGAGCGTCTTCGCCGGGAGGCTGTATGGGAGAAAACACACGACCGGGAGATGAGCGTATACTCTCTCATGGAGGATGTCCCACAGTCGAAGGGCCCCACCTTTTTCGATGTGAAAACCGCACTGGGTGATGTGCATACCAATGAATACTTCCGGACGCTCTGGAAGGAGTCGGCGAGATACCACGAACCGACGGTGACCATCAACATCGGACGGGATGGCAGCAAGACGCTCAGCGGCACGCTGTATTCCGAGGATAAACTTGGCTCTTATTCTACCGCTGTCAACCTCGGACCAAAGACGGTCACGATGATGAACTGCTCCTGCGATCGTCCCGCGCAGGCGCGCGGACTTGCATGCCAGCACATGCTGCAGCTGATGAAGGGCATGTGCGCGCGGGCTGCCTCGGAGCGGCTGCAGGACCAGACAGACAGGAAGGCCGAGATGTTCTTTTCCTCCCTTGAGGAGAACACGCAGGTGGTGGAAAAGAAAAAGGAAGATAAGGAGCCTGTAAAGAAAAACCTCGTGATTGCCCCGAAGATCACCCTCAATGAGGAAGGCAATGCCATCCTGACCTTCAGGGTGGGTCATGTGGGCAAAAAGCTCCTGATCCTCAAAAAGCTCCAGGATTTTGTGTCTGACTATCTCAGCCACGGCCAGTTTACGGCCTCCACCAAGGAAACGCTGGATTTTGCACGGGAAGACTTCACGGATGAGACATCCAAGTGGATGGAATTTGTGATGCGCACCGTCGGTGAGGTCAAGGACGTCAACGAACGGCTGAACCGCAGGAATTACTACGGCTATGGCTACGGCGGGGATTACCTGAAGGTCAGCTATCAGATGCAGCTGAACGGCCCTACCCTCGACAAGTTCTACGACTATGCGGAGGGCACATCCTGCGATTACCAGGATATGTCCACGAGAAATGAATCGAAACTGTTCGTGGGCCACACGCCCCTGAAGGTGCGCATCCGCTCCCAGAAGATCACGGATGCCATGGGGAATTTTGTGGGCGTGAACGTGTCCGGCACGATCCCGGTCACCATCCACGGGACCCAGGACGAGTACAGGCTCTCCAGTGATCATCTGTCCAAGATCACCCAGGACGAGGCGCGGGCGATTGCGCCCTTTGTGAAGGTGGCGGAAAGCTCCGGATTTTTCCGCTTCCAGGTGGGTATGAACCGGCTGCAGGAGTACTATTACAGGGTTCTGCCGTCCCTTGCCGAGAATCCCTGCGTGATCGTGGACGACGATGCCGCCGAGGAGGCGGAGAGCTTCCTGCCGCCGGAGCCCAAGTTTACCTTCATGCTGGATCTGACGGATGCGTCCAGGCTCACCATGCAGGGCAAGGTGAAATATGAAGACAAGATCTATGTGATGGAGCCCAGGGTCAATACCACGAAGGGATACCGGGATGTGTCCCAGGAAAACCGTGTCCTGCGCGTGGTGGGCGGCTTTTTTGGGCAGTATGATTCCAAGGCGCATCTTTTTTTCCGCGATAACATGGATGACGATGCATTCTACGATTTTCTCGTCGATGGCATCGCAACGCTGGAAAAATACGGCACCGTGCAGGGCACAGAGGCCTTCCGCAGGCGGAAGATCCGCAGGGTTCCGAAGGTCACGGTGGGTGTGTCGGTCAGCAGCGGCATCATGGACCTGTCGCTGTCATCGGAGGATGTGTCGCCCGAGGATCTCCTGAACATCCTCGATTCCTACAAAAAGAAAAAGCGCTTCTACAAGCTCAAGTCCGGCGACTATGTGGACCTGGGGGAGAGCGACGAGCTGCAGGAGGTGGACCAGCTGCTCAGGGCCATGGACCTTGAGCCCCTGGACGTGATCAGGAAAAAGGCCCACCTGCCGCTCTACAGGGCACTGTACCTTGACCGGATGCTGGAGGAGCATGACAATCTGGCCACCACCCGCGACCGGACATACAGGGCGATCATCAAGAATTTTAAGACCATCAAGGATGCGGACTTTGAGGTTCCCTCGTCCCTGGAAAGCATCATGCGGCCCTACCAGGTCTTCGGCTACAAGTGGCTCAGGACCCTGGAGGAATCGGGCTTTGGCGGCATCCTGGCAGACGAGATGGGCCTTGGCAAGACCCTGCAGATGATCTCGATCTTCCAGGCAGACAAGGAAAATGACGTGAAGCTTCCGTCTCTTGTCATCTGCCCTGCCTCGCTGGTGTACAACTGGCAGGAGGAGATTCACCGCTTCGCACCCGAACTGAAGGTGGAGACGCTGGCCGGCGGTCTTGCCTCCCGCCGCGAACAGTTTGCCCGCCTCAGGGGCGGAAAGGCCCTCCCGGCTTCCGCAAAGAAGGCCGTGAAGGGCGCACTCACAGAGCCCGCGCAGGTGGGCGATGAGGCCACGGCACCTGCAGCTCCCGTGCCGAAGCGCCGCGGCAGGCCCCCGAAGAACCCGAACCGGTCCCTGCCCATGGCGAAAAAGTCCGCTCTGACTGTCTCGGTCAGTGAGGGGGAGGATCTGTCCGTCACCAAGGAGGCGGGCGGCCTCGCGGACGTGTACATCACCTCCTATGCCCTGGCCACGAGGGATGCCGCAGAGTATGACGGGCTGCACTTCCATGCCTGCGTCCTGGACGAGGCACAGAACATCAAAAACCAGCGGGCGGCGGTCACAAAGGCTGTGAAGATCATAAGGGCGGATCACCGCTATGCGCTCACCGGTACGCCGATTGAAAACCGCCTGGCAGAGCTCTGGTCCATCTTCGACTTCCTGATGCCCGGGTTCCTGTACTCCTACGATGACTTTGCCAGAATCTACGAAACGCCCATTGCGAAGATGAAGGATCCGGATGCGACGGAGAAGCTGAAAAAGACCGTCAGCCCCTTTATCCTGCGCCGCCGCAAGATGGACGTGCTCAAGGACCTGCCGGCCAAGCTCGAGGAAGTGCGCTATGCCAGGCTCGATGACGAACAGCAGAAGCTCTACGATGCCCAGGTGGTCCACATGCGACAGGTGATCGCGGAGGGGAGCAACAGCGGAGAGGACAAGATCAAGGTCCTGGCAGAGCTCATGCGCATCCGGCAGATCTGCTGCGATCCATCCCTTGTCTTTGAGAATTACAAGGGGAAGAGTGCCAAGCGGGAGGCGTGCATGGAGCTTGTGCAGAGCGCCATGGACGGCGGCCACAGGATGCTGATCTTCTCTCAGTTCACCTCCATGCTGGAGCTTCTGGAAAAGGACCTGGCGGCCAATGGCATCGAGTACTTCAAGATCACCGGATCCACGCCAAAGGAAAAGCGCCTGGCCATGGTGCACGAGTTCAACGAGGGGGATGTCCCGGTGTTCCTGGTGTCCCTGAAGGCCGGCGGCACGGGCCTGAACCTCACGGGTGCAGACGTGGTCATCCACTATGACCCGTGGTGGAACCTGGCGGCCCAGAACCAGGCCACCGACCGTGCTCACCGCATCGGCCAGACCAGGCAGGTGACGGTCTACAAGCTGATCACCAAGGGCAGCATCGAGGAAAAGATCCTGGAGCTGCAGGAGGCGAAGCAGGACCTGGCCGAGGCCATTCTGGAGGGTGGCGGCGAGAGTCTCATGAGCCTGAGCAAGGACGAGCTCCTGGCGCTTCTTTCCTGATGAAACATACAGAAAAACATATCCGGCCCGGGCTCTGCCCGGGCCTTTGAATACACAGGCAACTGATTTCCAGGATTTTCCAGCCTTTCCCGGCGGGAACCATCAGGATAACGGAAAAACCGGCGACCGGCGAAAAAAAGTGAAAATTGCCGCATACGAGGGTTGTAATTTTCGTGTTTTCGTGTAAAATCAGCCCTGCTGACCTGGAAATGTTCGGCTTTTTGACGTTTCCGGCAGTATGGTTTTCTTTTTTTCTCTATCCAACCTGTACCCCCATTCATATCCAAATTCAATAGAGGAGACGAAATCATGAAGAAAATCGTTGCTCTGATCCTGACCCTGGCTCTGTGCCTCTCCTGCGTGTCTGCGCTGGCCGCCGGCCCCGTGGCGAAGGAAAACCTGAAGATCGGCTTCATCTTCCTGCACGATGAGCAGTCCACCTATGACCTGAACTTCATGAAGGCCATCGACGAGGTCTGCGAAGATCTGGGCATTGAGCTGGTCAAGAAAGTGGGTGTCCCGGAAGGCCAGGAGTGCTACGAAGCTGCCATGGACCTGGTGGACGCTGGCTGCAACGTCATCTTTGCTGACTCCTTCGGCCATGAACCCTACATGATTCAGGCTGCCAAGGAAGTGCCGGAAGTGGAATTCTGCCATGCCACCGGTACCCGCGCTCACACCGAGGGCCTCAGCAACTATCACAACGCCTTTGCTGCCATCTATGAAGGCCGTTACCTGGCCGGTGTGGCTGCCGGCATGAAGCTCAAGGAAATGATCGACTCCGGTAAGATCACCGCCGATCAGGCCAAGATGGGCTATGTGGGCGCCTTCACCTATGCTGAGGTGATTTCCGGTTACACCTCCTTCTATCTCGGCGCCAAGTCCGTGGTGCCCGAGGCTACCATGGAAGTGACCTTCACCGGTTCCTGGTATGATCTGTCCGCTGAAGCCGAAGGCGCTCAGAAGCTGATCGATGACGGCTGCGTCCTGATCTCCCAGCATGCTGACTCTCTCGGCGCTCCCTCCACCTGCGAGGCTGCCGGCGTACCCAACGTGTCCTACAATGGCTCCACCATCGATGCCGGCCCCAACACCTTCATCGTGTCCTCCCGCATCAACTGGGCGCCCTACTATCGCTATGTGATCGACTGCCTGGAGAAGGGCGAGGAGATCGCAGCTGACTGGACCGGCACCATCGCCACCGGCAGCGTGGAACTCACCGATGTGAATGCTGCTGTGGCCGCCGAGGGCACCGATGCTGCCATCGCAGAGGCCAAGGCTGCTTTCGAGAGCGGCGCTCTGAAGGTTTTCGCCACCGACACCTTCACCGTGGGCGGCAACAAGCTTGACAGCTATGTGGCCGATGTGGATACCGACGAAGCTTACACTGCCGATACCGAAGTGATCTCCGATGGTTACTTCCATGAGTCCGAATATCGCTCTGCTCCCTATTTCGACGTGCAGATCGATGGCATCAAGCTTCTGGACACCGCGTTCTGAGAAGCGTGAAAGTGCAAGAGCCCTGGTCTTAAGCGATCAGGGCTCTGCCCATTTTTAGGGCTGTGCGGACAGCCAAGGGCAAGGCAGACGCGGGCTGCTCTGACTTTGGCTGTTCACGAAGATTCAAATTCCAAAGGAGAATATTGCCATGGAAAATCGGGTTCCGGCTGTCAGCATCCGAAACGTATCCAAGCGCTTTGGCCATGTGCAGGCAAACAAAGACGTATCCATGGAACTGTACCGGGGAGAAATTCTGGCCCTTCTGGGGGAAAACGGCAGTGGAAAGACGACGCTGATGAATATGCTCTCCGGCATTTACTATCCGGATGAGGGCGAGATCCTCATTGACGGGAAGGAAGCCGTCATCGCATCCCCGAAGGATGCCTTTGACCTTGGCATTGGCATGATCCATCAGCATTTCAAGCTGGTGGATGTGCTGACGGCTGCGGAGAACATCGTCCTCGGTCTCAAGGGGCGCCTGGATCTGAAGGAGGCCGCGCGGAAGATCCGCGAGATCTGCGACGCCTACGGCTTCGACGTGGATCCGAACCAGAAGATCTACGACATGTCCGTGAGCCAGAAGCAGACGGTGGAGATCGTGAAGGTCCTCTACCGCGGGGCGGACATCCTGATCCTGGATGAGCCCACGGCCGTCCTGACGCCGCAGGAGGCGGATCGACTCTTCACCGTGCTTCGAAACATGCGAAACGACGGGAAGGCCATCGTCATCATCACCCACAAGATGAATGAGGTGCTGGCGCTGTCCGACCGGGTCGCGATCCTTCGAAAGGGCGAGTACATCGGGGAAAGGAAGACCATCGAAACCACGGCGGAGGAGATGACCAACCTGATGGTCGGTCACACCGTCTCCCTCAATATCCAGCGGCCGCTGCCCCACGATGTGAAACCCCGCCTGAAGGTGGAGGACCTGACGGTCAGAAACGAGGAGGGGATCGTGCGGCTGGACCACGTGACCTTCACGGCCAACAGCGGGGAGATCCTGGGCATTGCCGGCATCTCCGGCTCCGGGCAGAAGGAGCTTCTGGAGGCCATCGCGGGTCTTCAGGTGACGGAGAAGGGGAGCGTCAGATACATTGAGGACAGCGGCGAGGAGGAGGAGCTCATCGGGAAGGATCCCCTGGAGATCCAGCAGATGGGTGTCGCCCTCTCCTTTGTACCGGAGGACCGACTGGGCATGGGCCTGGTCGGCAGCATGGACCTGACGGACAACATGATGCTCCGCTCCTTCCGCCAGGGACATTCCCCCTTCACCGACCGCAAGAAGCCCCGCGAGGTGGCGCAGCATGTGGTGGAGGACCTGGAGGTTTCCACGCCAGGCCTTGGGACCGCGGTGCGTCAGCTGTCGGGCGGCAACGTCCAGAAGGTGCTGGTGGGGCGCGAGATTACATCGGCGCCCACGGTCCTGCTCACGGCCTATGCGGTGCGCGGACTGGACATCAATTCCTCCTATACCATCTATGACCTCATCAACCGCCAGAAGGAACAGGGCGTGGCCGTGATCTATGTGGGCGAGGACCTGGACGTGCTGGTGGAGCTGAGCGACAGAATCCTGGTTCTGTGCGGCGGAAAGGTGAGCGGCATTCTCGACGGCAAGCGTGCCACCAAGGAGGAGGTCGGCCTCCTCATGACGCGCGTGGGCGGATTAGAGGAAGAGACGGAGAAAAAAGGAGATACGCATGACTGACACCAAGCGCGAGCCACTGTTCCATGTAAGCAAGCGGGCCATGCTGCCCTGGTATGCCGTATGGGCGATCCGCCTGTGTGCGGTGGTGCTGGCCCTGATTCTCTGTGCCGGACTGAGCATCCTGGTGACCGGCGAAAACCCGATCGCCATCTATACGACGATCATCAACGGCGCCTTCGGGACGACGCGCAAGGTCTGGATGACATTGCAGAATATGGCGATCCTCCTGTGCATCTCCCTGGCCGTGACCCCCGCCTTCCGGATGCGATTCTGGAATATCGGCGGCGAGGGCCAGGCCCTGATGGGTGCCCTGGCATCTGCCGCCTGCATGATCCTTCTTCGAAATGTCTTTCCGAACTGGCTGGTCATCGTGTGCATGCTCGTGTCCAGCCTTCTGGCCGGCGCCATCTGGGGCGCCATCCCGGCCTTTTTCAAGGCCAGGTGGCAGACCAATGAGACGCTCTTTACCCTCATGATGAACTACATCGCAACCCAGCTGGTCGCCTACTTCGTCATCCTCTGGGAGGTGCCCAAGGGTGCCGGGAAGATCGGCATCATCAACCAGCAGAGCGAGATCGGCTGGCTCCCGGTGATCGGCGGGCAGAAGTATATGCTGAACGTCCTGATCGTGGTGGTGCTGGTGTTTGTCATGTATTTCTACCTGAACTTCTCAAAGCACGGGTTTGAGATTTCTGTGGTGGGCGAGAGCGAGCGGACGGCCCACTATGTGGGCATCAAGGTGGAGAAGGTCATCGTGCGCACGATGCTCCTGTCCGGCGCCGTGTGCGGACTGGCAGGGTTTCTCCTGGTGGGCGGCACGGAGCACACCCTGACCACAACCATCACGGCGGGCCGCGGCTTTACGGCGGTCATGGTGAGCTGGCTTGCCAAGTTCAATCCCATCTGGATGATCGTGTCCTCCATGCTCCTGGTGATCCTCGAGCGCGGTGCCGGGCAGATCGCCACCAACTTCGGCCTGTCCTCCTCCTTTGCGGATATTCTGACGGGCATCATCCTGTTCTTCATCATCGGCAGTGAGTTCTTCATCTTCTACAAAATCAGCTTCCGGCACCATGAGGGCCAGGCAAACAGGCAGAAGGAGGGCGTGACACGTGGGTAATTTTCTTTCAAACCTTGTATCCTTTTTCATCTCCCTCTTTCCCCGTGCGGTCATGCAGGGGACGCCGCTGCTTTTGGGCTCCACGGGGGAGACGCTGACGGAGAAGAGCGGCAATCTGAACCTTGGAATCCCGGGCATCATGTACGTGGGTGCCATCTGCGGTGTCATCGGTGCCTTCTTCTATGAGCAGAGCGCGGGGCCCGATATGAACGCATTTCTCGCCATCGGGATCCCCATGGCCTGCTCCCTGTGCGGCTCCTTCCTCATGGGCTTTCTCTACTGCTTCCTGACCGTGACCCTCAGGGCCAATCAGAACGTGGCCGGCCTTGCCCTGACCACCTTCGGCGTGGGCATCGGCAATTTCTTCGGCGGCTCGCTCATCAAGCTCTCCGGCAGTGCCGTGCCCGCCATCGTGCTCAGCGGCACCAGCAGCTTTTTCAGCAGGTCCATCGTGGACGCGTCCACGGCGGGGTGGTTCGGAAAACTCTTCCTGTCCTACGGGTTCCTGGCCTACCTTGGCGTCATCATTGCCATTGTGATGAGCTACATCTTCCAGCACACCCGCGTAGGTCTGCATCTTAGAGCCGTGGGCGAGAGCCCCAACACAGCGGATGCGGCCGGCATCAACGTGGCCAGGTACAAGTATGTGTCCACGTGCGTGGGCAGCATGATCGCGGGCCTTGGCGGACTGTATTACATCATGGACTACACCAAAGGCATCTGGGCCTCGGACGCCTTCGGCGACCGCGGGTGGCTGGCCATCGCCCTGGTCATCTTCACCATCTGGCGGCCGAATGTGGGCGTGGGCGCCTCCATCCTCTTCGGCGGTCTGTACATCCTGCACATGTACATTCCCTCCGGCATGAACCTGGCCGTGAAGGAGCTGTACAAGATGCTGCCCTATGTGGTGACCATCGTGGTGCTGATCCTGACCTCCATGCGCAACAAGCGCGAGAATCAGCCGCCCCAGAGCCTGGGTGTTCCCTATTTCAGAGAAGAGCGATAAATACCGTCACAGACCTTCTGCGGGTCTGTGACTTTTTGGATTTTCCTGCCCCCTTGATTCCTGGTGCGATCGTTGTATAATAGCACATGGTCAAAGAAAGTCAGCGAATAAGAATCGAGGATGATCATGCGACTGAGTGATACCATAGAAAGCTTTATTAAAACCATGCTCGCCCAGGAAGAGCATACGGTGGAACTGAAGAGAAATGAACTGGCGGACTACTTTAAGTGTGCACCGAGCCAGATCAATTATGTGCTGGCCACCCGCTTCACACTCGATGACGGGTACGTCATCGAGTCCAGGCGCGGGGGCGGCGGCTATATCCGCATTGTCCGGGTCATGCAGGAGGGCTCCAAGATCCGATATCTCATCAGCGAGCGTATCGGGGACAGTCTGACGGAGCAGGAGACCAACAAGCTGATCGGACAGCTGGAGAGCGAAAAGGTGATCACTCCCTGCGAAGGGAAGATCATGCGGGCGGCCGTCTCCTCCCAGGCCCTGTCCATTCCGATCCCGGATGCCATGAAGGATATGATCCGGGCAAAAACCCTCAAGAGCATGCTGATCTCGGTGGCAAGAGAGAAAAAGGATGAGGGCGCAGTCTCCGGACAGGATCTTGCGTAAGCAATTCTGCAGGATACAGACCAGAAAGGAACACACATGGGGTTTGAACGGCTGAATCAGTCAGGCATCCCAGGGGAAAACGTCTGCCCGGATTGCGGCATGACCCTGTCTGCCTTCAGGACAGGCGGGATTCTCGGGTGCCCGAAGTGTTATACAGTGTTTCGGGGTGCGCTGGACGTCTTCATGCGCAAGCACCAGGAGGATACGCATCATGTGGGACGCAGACCCGGAGACAGCGAGCAGAAGACTGCCTGGAAAGCAGAGCGGCTGGAGCTGACACGAAAAATGCAGTCTGCCGTGCAGCAGGAGGACTATGAGGAGGCGGCACGCCTTCGCGACCTGATCCGGCTCATGGACCAGGAGGAAGGAGCGGATGAGGTTGCCTTTTGAAGAAATACATGCCGGCAATATCATGAGCAGCCGCGTCATGCTCTACAGAAACTATGCCGGACTGCCCTTTAACACGGAGCCGCACCCGGAGAACGCGGATCATGTCCTGGAGCTGGCAGAAAAGGGTGCCATGGCCTATGAGGCGGCGCATCACACGCATTTTGACCTGATCCCCCTTGTACACATGAGCCGGGTACAGAAAAACATTCTTCGGGAGGACCGGGTGCTCCGACAGGATCCCGTCCCGAATCCGAAGGCCGCCCTGCTCCTTTGTGACGGGGACAGTCTGCATGTCAATCTGAACGACAGGGACCATGTCATCATTCACAGCGCCTCGCAGGGCCTGAGGTTTTCCGAGAACGCGGAGAAATGCTACCAGATGGAGAAGGCGCTTCAGACAGAAGAAAGCTTTGCCTATGATGAAACCTTCGGATACCTGAGCAGCAGTCCGATGCTGTGCGGTACGGGGATGCGCCTCGAGGCGAATGTGCACCTGCCGGCCCTCGTGCAGTGCAACAAGATGGGCCAGATCGGGCAGATCGTGGCAAAGGCGCGCCTTCGGATCCTGAGCGTGATGGGCGTAGATGGGAAGGCCCCCGCACATATCTACAGACTGGAAAACGTCACGAGCCTCGGCCGGGATGAGGAGACGCTCATGATGCGCCTCGAGCAGGTAGCCCAGCAGCTCTCACGGATCGAAGATGTGCTGACGGATAAGCTCCTTAAGGAGAAGAGAGCACAGGTGGAGGACAGCATCTTCCGCTCCTATGCGATCCTCAGGGAGGCGAGGCTGATGTCCTTTGCAGAATTCCTGCACCACTGGTCCGGCCTTCGCATGGGTGCAAGATGCCGCCTGCTGCCGCTTGATGAAAAGCAGGTGGACAGCCTGCTCTATCCGATGCAGGAGTGGCACCTGAAGGCCACGATGGCTGAGCGCCAGACAGAGGAGAACCACACAGAAGGCGATGTGGCAGAGGACGAGTTTCGGGCAGAGCTTGTCAGGGAAAGAATGCGAAAGATGGAGAAGTAGCGATACAGGCAGGCCTCGGATGGCCACAGGAGGATACGCGATTTGAATATGCGAATCAGCAAGGATTGCAAGGAAGTGCTGGATCACGCTGTGCGGGAGGCAGCAGACATGTACTCAGAGCAGGTGGAACCGGAGCATCTGCTGCTGGGACTGCTTAGCGCGGATGAGATTCCATCTGCGGAGATTTCCGGCAAACTGGACCATGACAGTGTGAAGGATTTGATCACGTCCTACGCGGGAGAGCCCATGGCGGCAGCGGAGGGGACACCGTTTCAGATTTCCGTGTCACCGAGGGTGCAGATCATCATGAACCACGCCATGTCCCATGCTCAGAGTCATGGGTATTCCATGGTTTTCCCTGTGCATCTGTGGATGGCACTTTTGCAGAGCCCGACCGAGACCGTCAAACGCGTCATCAAGGATAAGGGGCTCATCGCACCGCTTGCCATGTCGCAGCTGTCGACCTTTTCAAGGAACAAGGAAGAGGTCATGCGCGGGAGCATGATGCAGGGCCCGGTGTCCGGCGGAGGCGGGCAGGGACCGAGAGGCAATGCCCCACAGCAGCCGTCTCCCCAGAATGTCAACACGCCGAACCTGAACCGATACTGCCGGGACCTGACGAAGGTGGCGGAAGATCAGGCGCTGGACCCGGTGATCGGGCGGGACATGGAGATCCAGCGGATCGTGCAGATCCTGATCCGCAGAACCAAGAATAACCCCGTCCTGATCGGTGAGCCCGGCGTGGGCAAGAGCGCCGTGGTGGAAGGCCTGGCACAGCGGATCGCCTCCGGTGCCATTCCGGAGCTCCTTTCCGGAAAGCGCATCCTCTCCATGGACATGGGATCGCTGGTGGCCGGCACCAAGTACAGGGGCGAGTTTGAAGAGCGGCTCAAGAAATGCATCGACGAACTCAAGCGGGCCAATGTGATCCTGTTTATCGATGAGATTCATACCATTGTGGGCGCAGGCAATGCCGAGGGCTCCCTGGACGCTGCCAACATCCTGAAGCCGGCGCTTGCAAGGGGCGAGATCCAGTGCATCGGTGCGACCACGCTGGATGAGTACCGCAAGCATTTTGAGAAGGATGCAGCCCTGGAGCGCAGGTTCCAGCCCGTGAATGTGAGTGAGCCCACAGCCGATGAGGCCAGGGACATCCTGATGGGCCTGAGGAGCCGATATGAGGAGCATCATCACCTGAAAATCCTCGACGAGGCGGTGGATGCGGCCGTCCAGCTCTCCGACCGCTACATCTCCGACCGATTCCTGCCGGACAAGGCCATCGACCTGATGGACGAGGCGGCCAGCCGGGTGCGCATCCGCGGCTTCACGGCCCCGCCGGACCTGAGGGAAAAGGAGAAGCGGCTGGAGAGCATCGCCATCGAGAAAAAGGATGCTGCCATGCACATGGACTTTGAGCGGGCCGCAGTCTTGCGGGACGAGGAGCGGCAGCTCAGAAGCGAGATGGAGGAGACAAAGAAGGCCTGGCAGGAGACGCGGCACGCCGCGGAAAACCAGGCGGTCACAGAGGACGACATCGCCCAGATTGTGGCCAGCTGGACCGGGATCCCGGTGAGCCGGATGACCGAGACGGAGGCGGAGAAGCTTCTGCACCTCGAGGACACGCTGCACCGGCGGATCGTCGGGCAGGACGAGGCGGTCAGCGCCATTGCAAAGGCGATCCGGCGGGCCAGGGCGGGTCTCAAGGACCCGAAGCGCCCCATCGGCTCGTTCCTGCTGCTGGGTCCGACCGGTGTGGGCAAGACGGAACTGTGCAAGGCACTGGGTGAGGCCATGTTCGGGGATGAGAACTCGGTGATCCGGGTGGACATGTCCGAGTATATGGAAAAGTTCACCACCTCCCGCCTCACGGGCGCTGCGCCCGGATATGTGGGCTATGAGGAAGGCGGCCAGCTGACCGAGGCAGTCCGCCGTAAGCCCTATTCCGTGGTGCTGCTGGATGAGATCGAAAAGGCGCACCCGGATGTGTTCAACATCCTTCTGCAGATCCTGGAGGACGGGCGTCTGACTGACAACGCGGGCAGGGTTGTGTCCTTTAAGAACACGATCATTGTCATGACCAGCAACGCGGGTGCCCACCAGATCGCCACCGGCAGATCCATGGGCTTTGGTGCCGGCTCCGTG
>JAFUBA010000005.1 GCA_017460395.1 Clostridia bacterium
CGAGATGGGCTCGGTGGATGCCGGGAGCGCCCACACGGACCTGCTGCCCGTGGAGCGGCGGCGCGGCATCTCCGTGAAGGCCACCTGCACCTCCTTCACCTGGAAGGGCACCGGGGTGAACCTGGTGGACACCCCCGGCCATGTGGACTTTTCCTCGGAGATCGAGCGCTCCCTCTGGGCCATGGACAGCGCCGTACTGGTGCTGAGCGGCATGGAGGGCGTCCAGCCGCAGACCGAGCTCCTCTTTCAGGCACTTTGCCGGCAGCACCTGCCGGTGATCCTGTTCATCAACAAGATGGACCGGGAGGGGGCGGACGCGGAGCGCACGCTTTCTCAGGTCAGGCGGCGCCTGTCGCAGGGTGCTTTTTTCCTTCAGAACACATCCGGCCATCCGGCGCCGGACGACGCGCTCCTGGACGCCCTCAGCCAGGTGGACGATGAGATCCTGGAAATGTACATGGAGGGGGAGGTGCCAGAGGGCGATTTCCTCCGCTCGCGCCTTCGCATGCACGTGGCGGCGGGCCGCCTCTTCCCCGTGCTCACGGGCTCGGCCCTCCGCGGCAGGGGCGTGGAGGAGCTGCTGGACGCCATGGTGGATCTCCTGCCCCCGCCCGAAAGCCTCCCGGACCTCTCCGGCATCGTCTTCGGGTCCCTCCAGGACCGCGTGCTCGGCCGGGGCGTCCTGGTCCGCCTCTTCGGCGGGATGCTCACCAACCGCTCCGCCGTCACCCTCCCAGCCCCTTCTCAGCTGCCGGGTGAAACGCAGGTGGTGGACAAGAAGATCTCCCAGATCCGCTCCCTGGACGGGGAGGACCTGGGGCTCATGCGCGCAGGGGAGATCGCCGTCGTCTTCGGCCTTCCGGACGCCAGGATCGGTCAGGTCCTGGGCCAGGCGCCGGAGCACCGCGCCGTGGAGAGCGGGGACCTACGCCAGCCCATCTACACCATGCAGGTGGTGCCGGACAGGGCGGAGGACCTGAATGCCCTGAGAAGCGCATGCGAAAAGATGACGCTGGAAGATCCCCTCCTGCAGGCAAGATACCTTGCCCAGAGCGGCGAGATGCACCTGAGCATGATGGGCCCCATCCAGGGCGAGATCGTCTTAGAGGATCTGAGGGAAACCTACGGCATCCCTGCCACGCTCCGCCACCCCACGGTCATCTACCGGGAGACGATTGCCCGGGAGACGGCAGGGTTTGTCGCCTACACCATGCCAAAGCCCTGCTGGGCCGTGCTGAAATTCATCCTGAAGCCCGGAGCGCGTGGCAGCGGAATCACCTATCGCTCCCTCGTCCCCCACAGGACCATTCAGGAGCGCTACCAGCACCAGGTGCAGCAGGCCCTGCCCACCGCGCTGCGCCAGGGACGGCTCGGGTGGCAGGTCACAGACCTGGACATCACGCTGGTGGACGGGAGCGACCATCAGTTCCACACGCATCCCCTCGACTTCATCGTCGCCACGCCCATGGCCATCCAGGACGGGCTGCAGCGCGGGGGCAGCGTGCTCCTGGAGCCCATTTTGCTCTGCCGCTTCTTTGTGCCCGCAGAATCCGTCGGCAGGATCATGAGCGACATCAGCACCATGCGCGGCAGCGTAACGGACACCGAGACGGACGATGACCGCGTGATTCTCACCGCCCTCGTGCCCGCCGCCACCTCCATGAATTACCCGAATGATCTGGCCTCTATCACCAGCGGCCGGGGGAGCATGAGCATCCGCCTGCACGGCTACGAGCCCTGCCCCGCCTTCCCGGACGGGCAGCTGCCCACCATGCCCCGCATGAGCGTGGATCCCCTGGACCAGGCAAAGTACATCCTGGCAGCCCGCAGCGCCCTCGCTTCCTCGATCTATGATTCATGACACCGCCTGCATGCAGAAAGTGAGGTGCGGCCATGCCCGCTGGTTACGCTCCGCAGGACAGCTTAAGATACATCCTTCAGCTGCTCCCGGAGGAGGAGACGGAGCACATCTGTCTCCTGCCCGGCAGCGCCGACGCGCTCGAGGAGCTCCTCCGCCACGCGGTGGCCCTCGCAAACAGCGGAGGGGGCCAGGTGTATCTGGGCCTGGACCGGGAAAGGCGTCCTACACGCCCGGATGCCGGCTGCCTGTCCCCCGATGCCTGTGACCGCGTGGAGGAGAAGATTCTCCGCTCCACCATGCCGCCACTTCGGGTCCAGGCCGCCCTCGTGCACATGCCCTATGAGATCCTGTGCGTGCGCGTGCCGGCTTCTCCCGTGCCCGTTGCCACGACCGGCGGTGCCTGCTACCGGCGCCTTCGGGGCACGGACGGACATTTTCTTCTTTACCCGCTCCTTCCCTCATCGCCCTCGCCTTCGTCCTTTCCAGGCGCCAGGCAGGCCGATCTGGATGGGGCCTGCAGAACACTGCTTCGAACATCCCTCTCAAAGCGCCTCATGCGCGATGCGCGGCTGCGCCTTCAGGACAGCGACTTTGACGCCGCCCTCGGCCTCGCCCTTCCCGCTCCCACCCTCGAGGGCCTCCTGCTCATCGGGCGCCCCGGCCGCCTTGGCCACCTGCTGTCCGAACCGGCCGTCACGATCCGCGTGAGAGAAGCGCAGGCAGCCCGCGGACAGCGCACCCCTCTGCCGGTACTCACGGCCCTCCCGAAGGTGATGGACGAGGTCGCCTGCCTCACCCGGGGCGATCCCTCATCTCCCGCCTTCTTTGACCTTGGGGCCGTTCGCTCGGCCATCGCCTGGACTCTTCAGTGCCGGGACTACACTGTACACCGGCTGCTTCAGGTGCAGATCGCGCGGGATCTTATCACCGTGTCCGCGCCCCTTGCACGCGATATCCAGGCACCGCTTCTGGATGGGTACCTTGCACTCCTGGATCCCTCGCTCCTCTGTCCCCTCTGGCTGCGCCTGAACGAGAAGGCCCTGCTC
>JAFUBA010000033.1 GCA_017460395.1 Clostridia bacterium
CATCCGTGCCCTCATGGACCGCTGCAGCTATACGCAGGAGGAGGTCGCCCGCCGCCTGGCCAAGAGCCGGCCCACCGTGGCAAATCTCCTGCGCCTTCTGACCCTCCCTGAGGAAATCTCGGAGCTGGTGCGTCAGGATGTGCTCTCGGCAGGCCATGCGCGGGTGCTGGCCGGCATCGACGACGAGAAGGCCCAGATCGCTCTGGCCAGGGAGACCGTGGAGCAGGGCTACAGCGTCCGCCAGCTGGAAAAGCTGGCCGCCTCCCGCAGGACAGGCCAGACAGATGATCCCGCACAGAAACCCAAAGGAAGGGAACTGTCCGTGGAGCTGTCCGAGCTGGAAGGGCGCATCCGCGAGACGCTCGGCGTCAAGGCAACCCTCAGGGGCAGCGAGCAGAAGGGCCGCATCGTCCTGGAATACTATTCCAGGGACGAGCTGGAGCAGTTCAGCGATCTGCTCATGAAGGTGCAGGAGATGGACGGCAATGTCTGAGATCCGCCTTGTCCCCGGCACCGTGCTGCCGCCCATTGATCCCGAGGAGCGCCGAAGGATGGACGAGCGCCGCGCCCAGGTCCTGAAAGAGGTGGACAGGGCAGTTCAGCATCCTGAGTCCCTGCCCGTCTGGGACGGCCCGCTCTCCCACCCCTTCTACAGTAAGGTCATCAAGCGCATCCTGGATTTTCTCCTGGCGCTGATCCTTCTGATCCCCTCGTCCGTCATCATGCTGCCCATGGCCCTGTGGGTGAAACTGGATTCCCCCGGGCCCGTGCTCTACAAGGCGCCGCGGGGCGGCTATCACAACCGGACCTTCCGGATCTTCAAGTTCCGCTCCATGGCCGTGGGCAGCGACCGCACCGGCGGCACCACCGCCCTGGGGGACAGCCGGGTGACAAGGGCCGGCCGCCTGATGCGCCGCCTGAAGCTCGATGAGCTCCCGCAGCTGATCAATATCCTGAAGGGCGACATGTCCTTTGTGGGTCCGAGGCCCGAGCTTCTTTTGTATACCATGCAGTATACAAAGGACGAGGAGTGCATTCTCTGGGTGCGCCCCGGCATCACCGACAGGTCCTCCATCGTGTTCATCGCCCAGGATGAGATCCTGGGGCCGGAGGATCCGGTGGGCAACTATGAAAAATACATGCTGCCGGAAAAAAACCGCCTGAGGGTGGAGTATGCAAAGACACAGTCGTTCCGGCTGGATCTTCAGCTCTTTTTTGAGACCCTCATGGGTGTCTTCGGGAAAGCCCGGGGCATGGCAGCGAAGCATCGCACGTGATGATTCATCGCATCTGCGCGTGCAATCTGATTGGAAAATGGTGGAGAAACTGATTTGCGAAAAGAGGCAGGTGATCCCATCTTGGAGTACAGAGAAGGTAAAACCTACACGCAGTGGGTTCACGCTGCATTCGATGACACGCACACCCCCATCGATACGTCCGATCCCCGGGTGCTCGCCTGGCTGATCAGAAGGCACGGGCTTGAGATGACGCATCTGAGCCGCGGCAGTCATATCGCTTCGATCTTCTCGGTGGCAGAGATTATGGCGGTCCTCTACGCCAGGGTCCTTCACGTGGATCCTCATCGGCCGGACTGGCCGGAGCGGGACCGTCTGATTCTCTCCAAGGGCCATGCAGGCGCCGCCGTGTATGCAAGCCTTGCAGAGCGAGGCTTTTTCCCTGTGGAAGCGCTTCGGTACCACTATGCAGATGGTTCTCACCTCTCGGGACATGTCTCCCACAGAGGCGTGCGCGGCGTAGAATTTTCCACCGGTTCCCTGGGACATGGACTGCCGGTGGGCTGCGGACTGGCCCTCGGTGCCCGCATGGACCACGAGGACTGGTACACCTATGTGGTACTGGGCGACGGGGAGTGCGATGAGGGCTCTGTGTGGGAATCCGCCCTGCAGGCGGGGCACTTCGGCCTCGATCATCTGATCGCTGTGGTGGACCACAACCACATGCAGTCGCTGGACTTTTGCGAGAACACCCTGAAGCTGGAACCCTTTGACCAGAAGTGGCGCGACTTTGGCTGGCACGTGCTGCGCGTGGACGGGCATGACACAGACGCCCTGGAAGCGGCTTTCCATGCCTGCAAATCCCACCGCGGCAGCCCGTCCATCATCATCGCGGACACTGTCAAGGGCAAGGGTGTGTCCTTCATGGAAAACGACATTCTCTGGCACTACAGGACCCCTCAGGGCGAGGAGTATGAGGCGGCCAGACGGGAACTGGAGGCGCACAGGCCATGAGAGATGCTTTTGTTCGGGTTCTGATGCGCAAGGCCCAGGAGAATCCCAGGATTGTGCTGCTCACTGGCGACCTGGGATTCGGAGTGCTCAAGCCCTTCTGGGAGACTTATCCGGATCAGTTCATCAACTGCGGCATTGCAGAGCAGGCCATGGTCTCCACGGCGGCAGGCCTGGCAAGGACCGGCAGAACCGTCCTGGTATACTCCATCGGAAACTTCCCGACCCTTCGCTGCCTTGAGCAGATCCGCAACGACTGTGCCTACCACGATGCGGATGTCAAGATCGTGTGTGTGGGCGGCGGCTTTGTGTACGGGAGTCTCGGCATGAGCCACCATGCCACCGAGGACATCGCCATCATGCGGGCCCTGCCCGGCGTCACCGTCTACGCCCCCGGCGATCCATGGGAAACGGAAGCGGTGGTCCCGGTCATGCTCTCCCAGCCCGGCACCTGCTATCTGAGGCTCGGCCGGGGCAATGAGCCCCACATTCACGAGGGGCCCATCCAATGGCAGCAGCCAAAGGCCATACAGCTTCGGGAGGGAAAGGATGTGTGCATCCTCTCCACCGGCGGCATCCTGACCGAGGCCCTTCAGGCCTCTGTCCTTCTCGACCGCAAGGGAATCAGCACAGAGCTGCTGTCCTTTCCCTGCGTCAAGCCCCTGGACGAGGAGACACTGCTTCAGCTCTTTGAGCGCTTTGAGCATGTCTTCACCCTCGAGGAGCACACCGTGGTGGGCGGCTTTGGCAGCGCCGTGGCCGAGGTGCTCTCAGGGACAGGTCTACCCTGTAAACTGCACCGTCTCGGCATGCCGGACATCTATTCGACCATCGTCGGCAGCCAGCAGTACCTGCGCGCCTCCTACGGTCTGAGTGCCGAGGGCGTCTACCAGCAGGTGCTGACGAGCCTCGGAAAATAAAAAAGCGGACAAACGGAAACTGCATCCAACTGCATTTCAGAAAGTGTGCATCATTTGGACGAGAGAAACACGAATTCCCTGAGTCTTCAGGACATTCACGCAGAGCTTCTTCTGCAGCTGAAAGATATTGTCTCCGTGTGTGAGCGGCATGACATTCCCTACAACATGATGTGCGGTTCGCTCCTTGGCACTGTGCGCCACAAGGGATTCATCCCCTGGGATGACGATGTGGACCTGCTCATGACAAGGGAGGCGTTTACGCGCTTTCGGGAGGTTTACCCCAGAGAGTGCGACCCTCAGTTTGAGCTGACCTATCTCAACACCTGGACACCCCGCGTCATGAACCACGATCCCGCAAAGGCTCTGGCCTTCACGGACCTGTTCATTCTGGACCATGTACCGGAGGGGACGTTCCGCCGGAAATGGTGGTTTTTGCGGCTGCACCTTCTTCAGGGCATGCTCAAGAGAAACGTGGATTATTCCCGCTTCTCCTTCAAAAACCGTCTGCTTCTGCGTGTGACGCACATGATTGGCCTTCCCTTTTCCACTGAGTGGAAAACGAAGCGCTATGAGAAGATTTCCACCTGCTGTCATGAGGGCAACGATCTTTGCATGTCCAACGGTGCGTTTCAGCTGATGATGCACATCTGGCACCCTGAGCAGTTTGAGGAGAAGATCCATGCCTCCTTTGAGGGGATTCAGGTGCTGATTCCCAAAAAATGGGACGAGGTACTGACCATTCTCTTCGGGCCCGACTACATGACGCCTCCGCCCAAGGAGGAGCAGGTCGCCAAACATCTGGATCTGTGAGGCTGAGCGTGAGCGAAAACATCTTACACACCTGCGCCCTCTACTCCGGCAGCCGAGGGAACTCCATTCTGGTCGCCTGTGGCCGGGACAAGATTCTGGTGGACTGCGGAGGCAGCGGGAAGCAGACCGCTGAGGCCCTGCGCTTTATCGGGGTGGACCCGGAGGAACTGACAGCGATCCTTGTCACCCATGAGCACATCGACCACAGGCACGGCGTGGGCGTCATGAGCAGAAGATATCATCTGCCCGTCTATGCCACCGCCGGCACCTGGGAGGGGATCGGCGACAGATGCGGTGCCTTTCCCGATGGCCTCAGGCGCGTTTTTGACCCTGCGTGCGATTTCTATCTCGGTTCCCTCGGTGTTCTGCCCTTTCGCACCTCCCATGATGCCCTGGAGCCTGTGGGCTTCCGGTTCTATGCAGGCACCACCAGTGTCGCCATCGCCACAGACCTGGGCTATGTCACCCAGGATCACCTGTCCCTGCTTGAGGGTACGGACCTGATCTTCCTTGAGAGCAATCACGACCCGGATCTTCTTCGGGCCAACGAAAAGTACACGGAGCGTCTCAAGGCCAGGATCCTCTCCCGCAAGGGCCATCTGAGCAATCAGCAGTGTGCAGACGCCCTGGTCCACCTGGCAGAAAAGGGCACCACACATTTTGTGCTCTCCCATCTCTCGGAGGAAAACAACCGGCCCCAGCTTGCACTTGAAACCAGCAGGACGTGCGCCGAGCTGGAAGGCATGCGGGAGGGCGAGGACTTCCATTTGGACCTTGCCTGGCAGGACCGTATCGGCAATGTCTATGAGATATCGCCCCGCCGCATCGCGATGCTGGAGAGGGCATAAGATGAGAAAACCCACGGAAAGGAGGTACTGCCTATGATCATTCTCTCCCTTCAGGAGATCAGAAAAAGCTTTGGCACCAATGAAGTGCTGCGCGGTGCCTCCCTGACGCTGCAGACCGGCCAGCGGCTGGGTCTTGTGGGCGTCAACGGCTCCGGCAAATCCACCCTGATGAAGATCATCGCGGGGGTGGAGCACCAGGACAGCGGCACCATCTCCATGCAGAAGGGGCTGCGCCTCGGATACCTCGCCCAGCAGGGCGATGTCACGCAGGGGCGGACCGTGCTGGAAGAGATGGAGAGCATCTTCGAGCCGGTAGTCAGAATGGAACAGGACCTTCGCCGCCTCGAGCACGAGATGGGGGATGCCACGGATGATGAGACCCTCCGCCGTCTCGGCAGCCGCTACGATCAGCTGACGCGCGAGTTTGAAGACAGAAACGGCTATGGCTGGAAGAGCACGGTCCAGGGCGTCCTGGCGGGCCTTGGCTTTACAAAGCAACAGCAGACCCAGCGCGTAGAGCTGCTCTCCGGCGGCGAGCGCACAAGGCTGTGCCTGGGCAGGATGCTCCTTCAGGAGCCGGACCTGCTGCTCCTGGACGAACCCACCAACCATTTGGACCTCAAGAGCATCTCCTGGCTGGAGGAGTACCTGTCCACCTACCGGGGGGCTGTGCTCATCATCTCCCACGACCGCTACTTCATGGACCATGTGTGTGACCACATGGCGGAGCTGCTCTTCGGTCGGGTCGAGACCTACACCGGCAATTACACCGAGTATGCCTCCCAGCGCGCCGAGCGCTTTGAGGTGCGCATGAAGACCTGGGCCCTTCAGCAGAAGGAGATCGAGCGTCAGGAAGCCATCATTGAGCGCTATCGCTCCTTCAACCGGGAAAAATCCATCCGGGCCGCGGAAAGCCGGGAAAAGCGGCTGGAAAAGATCGAGCGGCTGGAAAAGCCGACCGATGAGCATGCCATTCATTTCCGCTTCCAGTGCAGGCGGCGCACCGGCGAGGATGTGCTGATGCTGGAGAACCTGAAAAAAGGGTTTGACAGCCGCACACTCTTTGAGGGCGTGTCCATGCACCTGAGATCTGGAGACCGCGTCGCCCTGATCGGCGACAACGGTACCGGAAAGTCCACCCTCCTCAAGCTGATCACGGGACAGGAAAAGCCGGACGACGGGCTTGTGCGCTTCGGATCCGGCGTGGATCTTGGCTATTATGACCAGCACCAGGCCTTCCTGCACGATGAAAAGACCGTGCTGGACGAAGTATGGGACGACTTCCGCAGGCTCGATCAGACCGAGGTCCGCGGTGCCCTTGGCATGTTCCTGTTTACAGGGGATGACGTCCTGATGCCCATCTCCACGCTCTCTGGCGGCGAAAAAGGGCGGGTGGCCCTGACAAAGCTCATGCTGCACCAGGATAATCTTCTGCTGCTGGACGAGCCCACGAACCACCTGGACATGGATTCCAGGGAGGTTCTGGAAAAGGCCCTTGAGGATTTCCCGGGCACGATCCTTGCCATCTCCCATGACCGCTATTTCATCAACCGCTTTGCCACGAGAGTGGCAGTGCTGGAGGACGGACAGATCCGGGAGTACCTTGGCAACTACGACGACTATCTGGAGAAGATCAACCGTCAGATGGCGCCGGACGGAACCGGGAATGTGGTCACAAAGACCCAGCTGGACAAGGAGAAGAAGAAGACCCGGGAGGAAATGCAGCGCCAGAAGGCCAGGCAGACCGCGCTTCGGGACGCGGAGGCCGCGGTTGCAAAGGCCGAGAAGGAAGCGGCAGAGCTGGAAGCGCGCCTGTCCGATCCGGACATCTGGCAGGATCCGGAGAAAGCGCAGGAAATCAGCCGGGACTATCAGAAGAAAAAAGACGAGATCCTCGCCCTCTATGAGACCTGGGAACAGCTGGAGTCAGAGAGCGAGTAACACGATATTTTGTTTGGAACTATCCTGAACGGGAGGCTAACATGCGGATCTTTCTTGATGCCATGGGCGGCGACGATGCCCCCAAGTGTACTGTGGAAGGCGCTGTGGAAGCGCTGAGAATGTTCCCCGATCTTGAGATCTCACTGGCCGGTGATCTGCCGAAGGTGGAGCCGCTTTTGAAGGAATGCGACGATGTCCGCAGCAGGATCACCCTGGTGGATGCACCGGAGGTCATCACCAACGACGAAAGTCCGGTCATGGGCGTGAGGACCAAGAAAAAGTCCGCCACCGTCATCGGCATGCTGCAGCTGAAAAACCATGAGGTGGACGGGTTTGTGTCCGCCGGATCCACCGGTGCTGTACTGGCCGGCGGCATGTTCCGCCTTGGCCGCATTCCCGGCATTGAGCGGCCTGCCCTGGCCCCGATCCTGCCCACCGGCAAGGGCATCGGCTCCCTGCTCATCGACTGCGGTGCCAACGTGGACTGCAAGCCGGATTATCTGTATCAGTTCGGCCTGATGGGTGACGCCTACATGCACGGTGTCATGGGCGTGGAAACCCCGAGGGTGGGTCTGATCAATATCGGCGTGGAAACCGACAAGGGCAATGCCCTGGTCAAGGCCGTCTATCCCATGATGGAGAAGGCGCCTTATCACTTTGTGGGGAACGTGGAAGCCCGCGAGATCACCAATGACGCGGCCGACGTGCTTGTGTGCGACGGTTTCTGCGGCAATCTGGTGCTCAAGTTCATGGAGGGTGTCGCCAAGTCCCTCCTTGGCATTATCAAGGGTGAACTGATGGCTGACACCCGCTCCAAGCTCGGTGCCCTGCTGGCCAAGCCCGCCTTCGGCCGGGTCAAGAAGGCCATGGACTATTCCGAGGTTGGCGGTGCTCCCCTTCTGGGCGTGCAGGGTGCCGTCGTCAAGGCACACGGCTCCAGCAACGGCCATGCCATCGCCTGTGCCATCCGCCAGTGCCGCAAGATGATCGAGGCAGACGTCAACGGCACCATCGCCAGAGCGCTTGAAAGCTCGCTGGCAGAAACTTAAGGCAGTACCCCGCACCATGCGGGCTGCATATAGATTGACAGGAGGAAAACTGCTATGTTTGAAACTGTGCGCGCCATGATCGCGGAACAGCTGAAGGTGGACGAGAGCAAGATTACCCGCGAGTCCAGCCTGATCAACGACCTGGGTGCTGACAGCGCCAACATCATGGTCATGATCATGGCTCTGGAGGACAACTTCGGGATCATCGTCGAGGACGATCAGATCATGAAGATGAAGACCGTGGGCGATGTGGTCGATTATATCGAGGCCCATCAGTAATCCCGCGCAGCCCTTTCATTCGATCGCTCCGGCCCCGGCCGGAGCGATTGCATGAGAGGTGTTGCTTTTTTGTTTTTGGATATGACCTCACTTTCCTGAACGATTCGAAAGGATATGGAATCCATGACAACCGATACACCTCTTCAGACCTCTCTGAAGGCATTCATGGAGCGGCTGCATTATCAGTTTCAGGACGCAAATCTTCTGCGCATGGCGCTGACCCATCCCTCCATGGGGAAGGCAGAGGACAACCAGCGCCTGGAGTTCCTGGGCGATGCTGTTCTGCAGCTGATCATTACCGAACAGCTCTATCTTACCCATCCCCGCGATGCCGAGGGCGACATGACGCACTACCGGGCGCTGCTCGTCTGCGAAACTGCCCTCAGCCAGGTGGCCCACACGCTCCATCTCGGTGACTATCTGATTCTGGATCACGGCGAGGAGATGACCGGCGGACGCGAGAAGCCCAGCGTCCTGTGCGACGCCATGGAGGCCGTGCTGGCTGCCGTCTATCTCGATGGCGGATACCCGGAGGCACAGAAGATCGTCCGGACCTTCTGGCCCCGTCCCGAGCAGGTCGTGCGCCCCATGCAGGACAGCAAGAGTCTTCTTCAGGAACACCTGCAGAAAGACGGCGGGGATCCGCCGGAGTATGAAATCATCTCCGTCTCAGGGCCTGCCCATGATCCAAGGTATGTGGCCGTCGCACGGCGTGGCAACCGGGAGCTTGGCCGCGGTCAGGGGCGCAGCAAGAAAGACGCGGAAAAGGCTGCAGCACTTGATGCCCTCAAAAAGCTCGGCGCGCTGCCAAAATCCAGTGAATGACAACCTCACCGCCCTCGATTCTGGACGCAAAGGAGCTGACACACATGCGGAGGCATCTGCTTTTCTGGACATTGATCTTTCTCATTGCCCTCTCCCTCTCGCACCCGGGACAGGCCTCGGATCTTCCATCCTCCAGTCTCTTCGTTCCAAAGATTGAGGGGCTCCATGACGGTTTTTATCTTGGCATGGATGTCTCCTCCGTGCTTGCCGAGGAAGCATCCGGCGTCCACTACTACGATTTTGACGGGCGGGAGCGGGATCTGTTTGCCCTGCTGTCTGAAAACGGTATCAACCTGATCCGTGTGCGCATCTGGAATGATCCATATGACGCTGAGGGGCACGGCTTTGGCGGGGGCAACAATGACCTGACCACCGCCCTGGACATCGCCCGCAGGGCGCAGCAGTACGGTCTCTCCCTGATGGTTGATTTCCACTACTCGGACTTCTGGGCCGATCCGTCCAAACAGATGACGCCCAGGGCCTGGGAGGGCATGGCCATCAAGGACAAGGCACAGGCGCTCTATGAGTACACGCTGGACAGTCTCCAGCAGCTTCGTGAGACGGGTGCCGACATCGCGATCGTGCAGATCGGCAATGAAACCAACGGCAGGTTCTGCGGCGAAAAGATCTGGATGAACATTGTCCACCACCTCATGAAGGCCGGGAGCCGTGCCGTGCGGGAGGTCTGCCCGGAGGCGAAGGTAGCAGTACATTTTGCCAATCCGGAGAACGCAGAAAACTACCTGTCCTGGGCGTCCAAGCTGGCCTACTATGATCTTGACTATGACATCTTTGCCACCAGCTATTACCCCTGGTGGCACGGATCCATCGAAAACCTGAAGAGCGTGCTGAGCGAGATCAGGACGACCTATGGAAAAGACGTCATGGTCGCCGAAATGTCCTATGCCTGGACGCTGGAGGACGGCGATTTCAGCGGCAACAGCATCGGCGAGGGCGGCGGCTATGAGGTGCCCTATCCCATTTCCGTGCAGGGGCAGGCGCTGGCTCTCTCCAGTGTGACGCAGGCTATGTGCGATATCGGCGGCATCGGCGTATGCTGGTGGGAAGGCGCATGGGTCCCTGTCGGCAGAGTGAGCCGGGAGGAAAACAGTCTCAAATGGGAAAGGTATGGATCCGGCTGGGCATCCAGCTATGCAGGGATCTATGATCCGGACGACGCCGGCGTCTATTACGGCGGCAGTGCCTGTGACAATCAGACCCTGTTCGATTTTGATGGCCATGCCCTGGAAAGCCTGAAGACCTTCCTGCTGATGCGGACCGGCAACGAAGTCGAGCTGCGCCCGGAATCCATTGAGCACCTTCTGGTGGATGCAGATATCGCAGGTGAGATCACACTTCCCGATCACGTTGACGCCATCATGAACGATGGAAGCCGCACGTCACTGCCGGTCACGTGGGAGGACCTGGATTTCGATGCCATGAAAGCTGCCGGACCTGCCTCCTATGAGGTCAGCGGCATGACGGATGTCGGCATGATGGCACAGATGACGCTCCGCCTTGTCAACTTCAACTATCTGCTCAATCCCTCCTTCGAGGAGAGCGATGACAGCATGTGGACTGCGGATAACTTCGGCGGCACGGAGCAGCTGTACGCCGAGGAGAAGAAGACCGACTCTCTGAGTGGGAACAGGCACTATCACTTCTACTCGTCCAAGTCCGACGCTGTCGGCTTCACCCTCTCGCAGGCCGTCACAAACTGCCCAGAGGGTACCTACCGCTTCAGCATCTCCATCATGGGCGGTGACGCCGGGGACTACGAATGCTATGCATATGTCCTGGTGGACGGCGTGGAAGCCGGCAGAGCGAGCGGACAAATTACGTCCTGGAACAAGTGGGATACCATGGAGGTTCCGGACATTCATGTTCCCTCCGGCAGCGAAGTCACCTGCGGCGTGTATGTGGTATGCCATGGCACAGGTGCCTGGGGCAAGATCGACGATGCCGTGCTTGAGAGAACGGGGAACTGATATTGTATTTCAAAAGACGCGGAACTGGTCGAGTATGGCCAGATCCGCGTCTTTGATTGATTCCTGAATCCGGGAGAGCAAACATGCAACAATTGGACCTGAAAAAGTACCATCCACCTTCTGCACATGGAAGAGATTGCAACGTTTCAGAGTCCCCGTCACCCGTCACCGCAGTGACGACTGATCATCCGAGAGCAAACAAAACTGCTTGATATCTTCCGATCACATTAGGGAGCAAGACAGCACTGAATTCTGAACATTACCAAAACTGCCATCGCCGAATGTAGAAGTCAGGTCGGACACCTTACGCATGATTCTCTACGCCGAGATGTACCCGCTATTCATCAGTTTCTCAATCGCCGCATCAATTCTTGTATCTGCGTATTTCGATCCTTTTATTTTGAGTACTCCTGCTTTGATCTTCTCTTTGTCCTTTACACTCATGTACACATAGAGAGCAGTTGCAATCAATTCAAGCTCGCTGACAGACTCTTTGCCAAAAGTGCCGATCACCTGATCAACCGTTTGATCTGAATAGTTCCCTACCATTGAAGAGTCTGCAACAGAAATGAAATGCTCGGTTGGTGTATAATCGATTTTCAGGACACCCTCATCACATAATTCTCGCACAGCAAAATCCAAATCCGCACTATATGGCCCATAGAAATGAATGCCATAATCACAGCCAAGATCGACTTGTTTTGCTTCGATAAGAAAAACTATCTTTTGGAGCGTTTTTTTACAAGGCGCAGACTCGTGTTCTGTAATCTTTGAGACTATACTGACAATTGCATCGTTGTTAACCATCATGATCCTCCATATTTTTCTACAGCATCTCAATCACAGATTTCATTAATGCGTTGCAACACAGTATCAGTCATGATCCCCGATCAGATGTCCCTAAAGTCAGTCTCAGATACGTTCCACCCCTCTTGCAGGGGTGGATTGTTTTTTTATTGTACTGGATTGTATTTTGATTGTTTTTTCTTCCAGGCCTTCCCAGGGGCCCAAAAAGCTTCTCAAATATTGCGATTTTTTTCGTACGAATACCCTTGAATCTGACGTTTTTTCTATCAAAACCTGCAATTTCATTTGTTTCATTTGTTGCAAGTCCCAAAACAAGTCCCAATCCCTCAAAAGTAACGTTGGATTTGGGGGTTGTGGAAAACATAGAAAAAGCTGAAACCCTTATATATCAACAGGTTTCAGCCTCATGGAGCATAGCGGATTCGAACCGCTGACCCCAACACTGCCAGTGTTGTGCGCTACCAGCTGCGCTAATGCCCCTCAACAGTTATGTATGATATCACCCCGGCACACTTTTGTAAAGAGGTTCTTTCCCGATTTTTCGAGTTTTTTTCGTTGATTTTTGTCGGTACTTCTGCCTTTCTGTGTGATTGACATACCCTGCACTTCCGCATAAGATGGCCGCGGTTCAAAGTATAAGGGACAGTTTTCCGCCTTGCCCCGATTGGAGAGATATTCAAATGAGCACGTTCTGGCACACGGTACCGGATGATGCGCGGCTCATCCGCGTCACCCCCTCCCCGCGTCAGCTGAAGCATTCGCGCCTACAATTCTACGGTTTCATTCACTTTACCGTGAATACCTTCACGGACCGGGAATGGGGAGACGGAACGGACTCTCCCTCTGTGTTTCACCCTACCTCCCTGGACGCCCGCCAGTGGGTTTCCGCCCTCAAGTCGGCCGGCATGCGCGGTCTGATTCTCACCTGCAAGCATCACGATGGCTTCTGTCTCTGGCCGTCACGCTTCACGGATCACTCGGTGGCTTCCTCCCCCTTTCGGGGCGGGCACGGCGACGTCGTCCGTGAGGTTTCGGATGCATGCCATGATGCCGGCCTTGCCTTTGGCGTCTATCTCTCTCCCTGGGACCGACACAGTCAGCTCTATGGTCAGGGGAAGCCTTACGATGACTACTTCGTCTCTCAGCTCGAAGAGCTGCTGACGGGGTACGGTGAGATCTTCTCCGTCTGGTTTGACGGTGCCTGCGGCGAGGGGCCAAACGGGAAAAAGCAGGTCTATGACTGGGACCGCTACTATGAAACTGTCCGGCGCCTTCAGCCCTCCGCCTGCATCAGCGTGTGCGGACCGGACGTGCGCTGGTGCGGCAACGAGGCAGGTCAGACGCGCCCCAGTGAGTGGAGCGTGGTGCCGCTTCGCACCAGAGATACGGAGAAGATTCAGGCAAAGAGCCAGCAGCAGGACGACGATGCCTTCCGTGCCCGGCCGATCCGGGCGCAGGACCTGGATCTTGGCAGCCGTGACATTCTCAGAAACGAACCGGACCTGATCTGGTACCCTGCTGAGGTCAACACCTCCATCCGGCCCGGCTGGTTCTGGCACGAAGCGGAAAATGCAAAGGTCAAAACCCTTGAGGAGCTGCTCTCCGTGTATGAGCGCTCCGTCGGCGGAAACGCCACCTTCCTCCTGAACGTGCCCCCAAACAGGGATGGTCTGATTCAAAAGGAGGATATGGAGCGCCTTCAGGAGATGGGGAATACCCTTCGGGACTGGTTCCGCGAAAACCTCCTGGCATCATCCGACTGCAAACTCCAGGTGCCGGGCGGAGATGGATCCGCAGAGAACCTTCTGTGTTCAGAGAATCGCGTGCTGGCTCTTCCCGAGGGCACCTGCACTGCCACATGGTCCTGCAAAAAGCGCATCCGCCTGATCTTTCTGCAGGAGGCCATCGAGTGCTCCCAGCGGATCGAGCAGTTTTCCCTGGATATCCTGTCGGACGGTACGTGGGCAGAGGTCTTCCACGGCACCACCGTCGGGTCCGGCAAGATTGTACGGCTTTCTGCCGAGGCTGAAGGAATCCGTCTGCGCGTCACCGACAGCCGCGGCGAGCCACAGATGCGGCACATTGGCGTCTACGCCTGAACGCAGGACCCGATCAAAGCACCTTTTCTATGGTCTCAAGACCTTGCCTGAATGTGTCGTCATTGTGATCAAGGACATGGAAGCAGAATTCCGAGAAGGGCACGGTTCTGACGTCGTTAACTTCCCAGCGGTTGAAGTCACAGCCCTCCGGCGGCACCTCTGCCCTGCAGGCAAACACCGTGATCAGAAAGCCGGAGCCGTCCACAAAGTCCACCCGATAGCTGAATGCCGGATGAAGATCGGACTGTGTGACCGAAAGGCCAAGCTCTTCCTGTACCTCGCGGCAGGCCGTCTCTTCCAGCCCTTCTCCTGCCTGAACCCCGCCACCCGTAACATCCCATTTTCCGGCGTAGTAGCGCGCCTTCAGGGACCTCTGCTGCACGATATAGCGTCCCTCTCCGGTCCCGGGTGCAGGGCTGTCCTGGGTCTTCAGAATCACAATGACGTGCCGGAAGTATTCCCCCGGCTGCTTGTCCCTGTGCTTTTCCACGACCCTGCCGGTGGGCTTTCCGTCCCTGGTCCAGACTTCACGGTATTCCATGTTTCTCACCTCGAACGATTACAGCAGACCTGAAAGCAGGGGTTCAGAGTTTTCTCTGAGCCCCTGCTTTTTCATACTGCCGTCAAGTCAATTTCTTCAGGCACCTGCCAGCGTCTCATGCAATACCTTCCTGACGCTGCCCTTTTCCTTCAGCATTTCCCGGAAGAGTCCTGTCACCTTCTGGTCCAGTCCCGCATCCTTCAGGCTGAGGCCGAAGATGATGGGATTTTCCAGAATCGGCTGGAGCTTTGTGCCCACACTCCCGGGCTGCCCGAAGGTGACACCCTGAAGCTGTGCCTGCAGCTGTTCCAGCATAGGATCCGGGGAGATCGGCATTTCCCTGCCCTCGTCATCCACGCCCACAAGGTACCGGAGCCATCCGGCCAGGGCCAGGGGGATTGCCACGAGATTCGCAGGGTTCAGCGTATCGCTTGCGGCATAGCTTTTGAGCGTCTCGCCGAAGCGCACCGGAATCTTCTGACTGGTATCCGTGCAGATCCTCTGGGGCGTATCGGGCATGAAGGGGTTCGGCAGACGCTCCTGCACGACCTCATCAATGAATGCCTTCGGGCTGAGAATGCCGGGATCCGTGACCACCGGCAGACCCTCCGTGTAACCGATCCGCTCAATCAGGGCACGGATGTCCGCATCCTGCATCTCGTCGGAGATCTTCTGATAGCCCAGCAGACACCCGAACACGGACATGGCGGTATGCAGGGGATTGAGGCAGGTGGTGACCTTCATCCGCTCGGTCATGTTCACGGTATCCCTGTCGGTCATGTACACTCCGGCCTTTTCCAGCGGCGGCCGTCCATTGGGGAAGCGGTCCTCCACCACCAGATACTGCGGCACCTCTGCGTTGACAAAGGGTGCAATCCAGGTATGGCGCTGGGTCACCACCACGTCCATATCCTCGCATCCGAGGGTCTTCAGCTGCTCAAGCACGCTCTCCGAGGGTCTCGGTGTGATCTTGTCGATCATGCTCCAGGGGAAGGATACCTTCTCTTCATCCTCAACCCATTCCACAAAGCCGGGCGTCACAAAGCCCTTTTCGCACCATGCCCTGGCCATCTCGACCACGCTGGCGCGAAGCTTCTCTCCGTTGTGGGAGCAGTTATCCATGGAAACCACGGCCAGGGGCGCCCCGCCCTGCAGATACCGGTGGTAGAGCAGCGCGGCCACGATGCTCATGGCATGCCTTGCGTGGTCCGGGCCATCTGCCATGTCAGAAAGCACTACGGGCATCAGCTGACCTGCGACATCGCGCAGAGCATAGCCCTTTTCCGTGATGGTGAAGGACACCATCTGAAGACTTTCGCATGCAAAGATGCGCTTCAGCTCTGCCCAGGCAGACACATCTTTGCTGTCTGCCTTTACGCCCTTTGCAATGGACGCAATCACTTCCCTGCGGGTGGATCCGTCCGGGAGCAGGGAGACCATCAGGGTCATGCTGTCGTGGGGCTCATAGATCCGGTCGATGATCTCATAGTCGAAGGTCTCCGCAGCCACAATGCCGCTTTCCTGCAGGCCCTCATCCAGCAGTTTCTGCTGAAGTCCTGCGATGAACCCGCGGAAAATGTTGCCCGCGCCAAAGTGCACCCAGACGGGCTGCTTCTCGGTCTTTTCCGCCATCTGTGCCCAGTCCGTCTTCGGCAGGGCAATTCCGGCCTTTTCCCATGCTGCCCTGTCCTTCAGTCCCTCATAGTTCAGCTTCATTTTGCCTGTCCCTTCGCTTTCTGATTCACTTTCTCTGTTCCTTGTCGATGGCTTCCCACAGACCCTGAATGTACGCAGCACCGAGTGCCCGGTCATACAGGCCATAGCCCGGCCGTCCCTGCTCGTCCCAGATCATCCTTCCGTGGTCCGGGCGGATGTAGGTGTCGGGGCAGGTCTCATAGATCGCCTTCACGATCTCGTAGAGATCCAGATCGCCCGTGGAGGACAGATGCGCCGCCTCGCGGAAGTGATGGAACCCAAGGTACTTCACGTTGCGCACGTGCATGGCGCCGATCCGGTCCATCTCACCAAAGTGCCGGATGATGGCAGGAATGTCATTGTCCGGGTTGCTGCCAAGGGAGCCGGTGCACAGGCACAGGGTGTTGGCGGGACTGTCGTGGAGCTGCACCATCCTGTCAAAGTCGTCCTGGCTGTGGGTGATCCTGGGAAGACCGAAGATGGGCCATGCAGGATCGTCCGGGTGGCAGGCCATGCGCACGCCGACTTCCTCGCAGACCGGAATCACGGCGTCGAGGAAGTACTTGAAGTTGCGCCGAAGGTCGTCGGGGCCGATGTTCTCGTACTGCTTGAGGGTCTGCTCCAGCAGCGCCAGACGCTCGGGCTCCCAGCCGGGCAGGGTGAAGCCGTGGCTGTCCTCGGCAGTCTTGCGCACGATCTCCAGCGGGCCCATCTCGCCCAGGTCCTTCTCGTCAAAGTACAGGCTGTTGCTGCCGTCCTCCGGGATGACCCTCGCCAGGTCCGTGCGCAGCCAGTCGAAGACAGGCATGAAGTTGTACACGATGACCTTCACGCCGTTTCTTGCCAGCATCCGGATGGTGGAGATGTAGTTCTGAATGTACTCATCCCTCGAGGGCAGGCCCATCTTGATGTCCTCGTGGACATTGACGGACTCGATGACCTCAATTTCAAGCCCAGCCTCATTGACTTCCTTCCTGAGGGCCTTGAACTCATCCTCGGGCCAGTCCACGCCCGCAGGCTTGTCCAGAAGGCCCATGAGGCCGGTCATGCCGGGGATCTGCTTGACATACCTGAGGGGGATCGGATCTATGGCACTGCCGTACCAGCGAAATGTCATTTTCATATGCATCGTGCCTTTCTTTTTGGAGGTATTGCCTCGTCTGGCGAAATTGTACCACACTTTTTACGTGGCTTCTACGGCAGAAAGATACGACTGTACCAGGGACTGGACAAGCGCTGCCCCCTCCTCGTCCATCTGTCCCGGCCAGCTGCCCTGCACCATGTCTTTTCCGCCGCCGCCCTTGCCGCCAAAGTGTTCAAACAGCTTCTGACCAAGCGGCCGCACGTCCATGCATTCAGAGGAAAGGGCGACCTGGACCCTGTCATCCCCTGTCAGCACGATGCCGGCCCTGGCGCCTTTCGCAGCCCTGCCCGCTGCGTGCCGGAGGGACGCTGATGAAAGGCCGCGGACCCATACACACCGAATGTCCCGAGATGCCTGGCATGTGATCTGCCGCTCCAGTTCCGCCTCCGCCATCTCCTGGATCTGGTGCCGCAGCTGGTCCCGCTCCTGCAGGATGCGCTGCACGCTCACTTCAAGGGTCCCGGGCTTGGCAGACAGTGCATGGCTGACGGCCCTGTTTTCCAGCAGCAGCCCGTTTTCGGCCTCCAGGGCCCGGGCGCCGCACAGGATGGACACCCTGACGCCGCTTTTGTAGTTCATCAGGTCCAGCACCTTGATCTGACCGACGCTCCCGGTGCGGGACACATGTGTCCCGCAGCAGGCACACGTGTCCGCACCCTCGATCGAGACGATCCGAAGGTCACCGTCGATCTCCTTCTTGCTGCGATAGGAGATTTCTGAAAGCTCCTCCGGGGACGGGTACCAGGCCTTCACCGGGACATTTTTCCATACGATCTCATTGGCCAAGCGCTCGGTCTCCATCACATCATCCCAGGTCATACGGCAGTTAAAGTCCATGGTGACCATCTCGCTCCCGATGTGAAAGCCCACATTGTCACAGGAAAACCGCCTGCAGGTGAGCCCGGAAAAGATATGCTCCCCCGTGTGCTGCTGCATCATGGAAAAGCGCCTGGCCCAGTCGATTTCGCCCTGCACCTTCTCCCCCACATTCAGCGGCCTGTCCAGGGTGTGGAGCACATGCCCGCTCTTTTCGTGGACATCCAGGACCTGCGCTTCTCCGAGCCTTCCGTGGTCCGCACCCTGCCCTCCGCCCTCCGGGAAGAAGGCCGTCCGGTCCAGTTCTGCGATCCACCCCTTGCTCTCCTGCGTGCAGGAAAGCACAGTGGCCTCAAAGCGCGTCATATATGCATCCTGATCGTACAGCCTGATCGTCATCTCTGCCTCCTTCTTTGTGCTACAGGTTCTTTTCGCAGATATCACTCAAAACGCATCTGTCGCAGTACGGATGCGTCCTTGCCGTGCACACTTCCCTGCCATGCTCCACCATTCTGTGGCAGAGCATGTTGCCCTCCTCCGGCGGCACGATCTTCCACAGCTCCTTTTCCACCTTCTGCGGCTCCTTCACCTGGTGCACAAGACCGATGCGGTTGGACAGGCGGATGCAGTGGGTGTCCGTCACAATGGCCGGCTTCCCGAACACGTCCCCCAGCACCAGGTTCGCGCTCTTCCTGCCGACACCCGGCAGTTTCAGGAGCTCCTCCATCGTGTCCGGCACGCGCCCGTTCATCTCGTGCACCAGCATCTTCATGCAGGCCGAGATGTCCCTGGCCTTGCTGTTGCCAAGGCCGCAGGGGTGCACGATCCGCTCAATGTCCTCCACCTTCGCCTCGGCCAGTGCCTCCTTGGTGGGGTACACCTTGTAGAGTTCCTGTACCACCACATTCACCCTGGCATCCGTGCACTGGGCCGCCAGGCGCACCGACACCAGCAGCTTCCATGCATCATCATACTCCAGCGTGCACACCGACTCCGGGTAGGCCTCCCGGAGCCGCTCAATCACCTCAAGGGCCAGCTGCTTTTTCTCCATTTTACGATTCCTCCCGGGTGTCCGTCCCATCCTCCGATAGCACAATCCCCTGCTTTGAGATCGTCTCTGTCATCTCCTGCGGAGGAGGGCAGACCATGTGCATTCGCTCCCCGCTCGAGGGGTGCGTGAAATCCAGCTTCCATGCATGCAGCATGAGCCGCGGGACCTTCGTCCCCTTCTCCGTCCCATAGATCACATCCCCGCAGACCGGATGCCCCACGCTCTTCATGTGCACCCGGATCTGATGGGTCCGGCCCGTCAGGATGTGTACATCCAGAAGATCCGCGCTCCTGCCGCGGCCCAGCACCTTCCACTCGGTGATGGCCTCCCGTCCCTGGGGATCCAGGGCCATCTTCTTGCGGTCCGTTTTGCTTCTCCCGATGGCTGCCTCGATCCGGCCGGATGCTTCCTTCATGTGACCTTCCACCATGGCCAGATAGTGCTTTTCCATGCGTCTTGCCTTCAGTTCCTCCGAGAGAAACACCTGGCTTCTGTCATGTTTTGCCACAAGCAACAGCCCCGACGTATCCTTGTCCAGCCTGTGGACGATCCCGGGCCGGATCTCACCGCCGATGCCGCTGAGAGATGACAGGTGATAGAGCAGCGCGTTGACCAGCGTGCCATCCTCATTGCCGGGTGCCGGGTGGACCACCATACCGCACGGCTTCACCACCACCGCAAGATCCTCATCCTCGTAGAGAATCTGAAGGGGGATGTCCTGAGGCTCCGGCACGGAAGGCCTCGGTGCGGGTATGGTCAGATGAACCTGCGCGCCCTTTGGCGGCTTCATTCCGGCCTTTGTGGCCGCCTTTCCGTCCACCAGCACCTGACCTTCCTCCAGAAGCTTCTGAATGCGTGAGCGCGTCAGGCCGCTTTTTTCTGCAAGAAAGACATCCAGCCGCCGCCCGTCGGAGGGCACGTCCAGGCACTCTGAAAGCAGCTCCTCCGCCTCATCATCCGCCTCTGTCCATATTTCCATCATGACCCTTCCCCCTGTTTAATCCACATAGAACGGCACCAGGTCATTGAGACGCAGCAGCATGGGATGTCCACCCATGGCGGCGCCTGTATCAATATCGATCCATCCGTTCCCCCGCAGCATCCTGCCCTGATATTCTTCCCCGTAGTAACCTGTGGGCGTATGCCCGAAGATCACCGTGGTGCTTTCGTCCCACCTGTCATGAAGCCCCGGCCGGTACCAGATCAGGTCTTCCTTCGTATACTCGCCCATCTGTCTGAGCGGAGAATAATGCCCGAGGCCTGCGTGGCACAGAAGAAAACGCTGCTCGCCCGCATAGACAACCTCATAAAGCTTGAGTGCCTGTACCTTCTCCACGATTTCTTCGGTCGCCTCCGCGGACCATCTGGCCATCTTCTGGAGGCCCTCCAGCGTCACCCCGCCGCCGTTTCTCATCCATCGGTTCAGCTGCACTTCCTCATAGGCATTCCCCTCCCGAAAGGGCGGCATATACGCAAAGCGGCACTGGAGCATCATGTCCTCATGGTTGCCCAGCAGCATCCTGACATTTTTCGTACCCAGCGCCCACATGAGGAGTGCCACGCTCTCCTCCCCGCGGTCGATCACATCGCCGAGGATGATCAGCTCATCCTCGTCTGAAAAATCTGCGCCGCGAAGAAGCTTCTGAAAATCTGCCAGCGGATAGCCGTGCAGGTCTGAGGTGACATAGATCATGCGTTTCCCTCCCAAAACTGGCCGGAGTGCCGGACACACGTGCGGTCATCTGCTGCCTGGGTCCTGAAAAATCCAGAGTGCAAAAGTGCACATGAAATTATAGATATTCTGCTTTCTGTCTGATCTTCCTGCCTTCCGCGGGTGCCTCCTTTGTGCTATACTGCCGGGGGTTATCGCACTTTCGGCACCACAAGTTTAAGGGACAGGGACAAGATATGCTGCTGTTTTTCGATATTGACGGAACACTGATTGATCTGAAGACGCATCTTCTGCCAGAGAGCGCGCTGAGATCTCTCCGCTCAGCCCACGAGAAGGGGCATCTCCTCTTTCTCAATACCGGCAGAACACCCTGCTTTGTGGATGAGCGGCTGTATCAATTGCCCTTTGACGGCATGGTCTGCGGCTGCGGCACATATGTGACGCTGCACGGTCATGTTCTTCTGGAGAGAGAGCTTTCGCGGGAGCAGGCACTGGAAGCAGTCTCCGTCTTTCGCTCCTTTCAGCTGCCCTGCGCCTATGAGGGCGACCGGAAGATTTCCTTCGACGATGCTCTCCCCGTCAACGAGGAGCTCTGCTACATCCGGGAGGATGCAAGGCGGCACGGCCTCGAAGGAAACACGTCTGATGCAGACTTCACCTTCACAAAGTTCTACGCCTATGCCAGGGATCCTGGCGTGATGAAGGCCCTGGAGGAGCGACTGCACGGTGCCTTCACATGCATCGGGAGAGGCGGAAAATACGGCGCATGGGAGGGCGTACCGACGGGATTCAGCAAAGCGACCGGCATGGATCTGATCCTGAAGCATACGGGCTTCACGCTCCGCGACTGCATCGCCTTCGGTGACAGCAACAACGATCTCCCGATGCTCCGGCACGCCGGCACATCTGTCTGTATGGGGCACGCACCGGAGGATGTGAAAGAGGCCTGCACCCATGTGACGGGCAAGGTCATGGAGGACGGCATTGAACTCGCACTGAAGTCTCTGAGCCTCATCTGAACTCGCACTCACCTGAATTCCACTTTTGGGCATAACAATCCAAGTTTTCATCAAAGAGGAGGATAACCATGGCAAACCTTCCAGAGAATCCCACCCCTGCCTGTCCCGAAAAGGGACCCATCACAGATGAACTGCTGGCGCGCATGAACCAGTGGTGGCGCGCTGCCAACTACCTGTCGGCAGGCCAGCTCTATCTGCTGAGAAACCCGCTCCTCAAAGAGCCGCTCACGCTGGACATGATCAAGAAGAAGATCGTGGGCCACTGGGGCACGGTGCCCGGACAGAACTTTGTCTTCGTCCACCTCAACCGCGCCATCAAGCGGTATGATCTTGACATGATCCTGCTCTCCGGTCCCGGCCACGGCGGCAATTTCTACATTGCCAACGACTACCTCGACGGCACCTACTCCGAGGTCTATCCCAACATTTCCGAGGACGAGAGCGGCATGGCCAAACTCTTCAAGCAGTTCTCCTTTCCCGGCGGCGTGCCCTCCCATTGTGCCCCCGAGACCCCCGGTTCCATCAACGAGGGCGGTGAGCTCGGCTATGGCATCGCCCACGCCTTCGGTGCGGTCTTCGACAACCCTGACCTGATCGCCGCCGTGACGGTGGGCGACGGCGAGGCGGAGACCGGCCCGCTTGCCACCTCCTGGCAGTCCAACAAGTTCCTCAATCCTGTCCAGGACGGTGCCGTGCTGCCCATCCTCCATCTCAACGGCTACAAGATCGCCAACCCCACCATCTTTGCCCGCATGACGCACCAGGAGCTGGTGGACTTCTTCCACGGCTGCGGCTGGGAACCCTTCTTTGTGGAGGGCGAGGAGCCCATGGAGATGCACCGGAAGATGGCTGAGACCATGGACCAGGTGATCGAGCGCATCCAGGCCATCCAGGCTCACGCAAGGTCCACCGGCGACACCACCCGCCCCGTCTGGCCCATGATCGTTCTGCGCACACCCAAGGGCTGGACCGGCCCCAAGGTGGTGGACGGGCAGCGGATCGAGGGCAACTTCCTCGCCCACCAGGTGCCCATCTCCATGGCCAATCCGGAGGAACACCTGAAAATCCTGGAAGACTGGCTCCGCTCCTATCACCCCGAGGAGCTCTTTGACGAAAACGGCCGTCTGCTCCCCGAGATCCGTGCCCTCGCCCCCGAGGGAAACCGCCGCATCGGTGCCAATCCGCACGGAAACGGCGGCCTGCTGCTGCGCGACCTACGTCTGCCGGACTTCCGCGACTATGCCTTCCCGGTAGAAGGCCACGGCGAGACGGAAGGCCAGGACATGACGGAGCTTGGCAAGTTTGTCCGCGATATCTTCGTGCTCAACCGGGATGCCAGGAACTTCCGCATCTTCGGGCCGGATGAGACCAACTCCAACCGTCTGAATGCCGTCTTCGATGTGCAGAACCGTGACTGGAACGCACCGATGACCCAGGAAGATGACCACCTGGCCGCCGACGGTCGGGTCATGGACTCCATGCTCTCCGAGCACATGTGCGAGGGCTGGCTGGAGGGTTACCTGCTCACCGGACGCCACGGCTTCTTTGCCACCTATGAGGCCTTCGCGCGCATCATCGACTCCATGGCCGCCCAGCACGCCAAGTGGCTCAAGGTCTGCAACCAGCTGCCCTGGAGGGAGGAGATCGCCTCCCTGAACCTGATCATGGCATCCACGGTCTGGCAGCAGGACCACAACGGCTTCACCCACCAGGACCCGGGCTTCATGGACCACATCGCCAATAAGAAGGCCGACGTGGTGCGCCTGTATCTGCCCCCGGATGCCAACTGCCTCCTGAGCTGCTTTGACCACTGCATCCGCTCCCGCAACTATGTCAACGTGATCGTTGCCTCCAAGCATCCCCGTCCCCAGTGGCTCTCCATGCCCGAGGCCGTGAAGCACTGCACGCAGGGCATCGGCATCTGGGACTGGGCCAGCAATGATCAGGGACAGGAACCGGACATCGTCATCGCCTGCGCCGGCGAGACCCCCACCCTGGAGGCCCTTGCCGCCGTGTCCATCCTGAACCACGAGCTGCCCGAGGTAAAGATTCGGTTTATCAACGTGGTAGACCTGTTCAAGCTCCAGCCCTCCACCGAGCACCCTCATGGACTGACGGATGCAGAGTATGACATCCTCTTCACCCGCGACAAGCCCGTCATCTTCGCCTTCCACGGCTATGCGTCCCTGGTGCACGAGCTCACCTACCGCCGCCACAACAACCGCTTCATGCACGTGCGCGGCTACAAGGAGGAGGGCACCATCACCACACCCTTCGATGTCCGCGTGCAAAACGAGGTGGACCGCTATCACCTGGTGCAGGAAGCCATCAAATACCTGCCCTGCCTCGGCAACCGCGGTGCCTACCTCTACCAGAAGATGAGTGACAAGCTGGTGGAGCACAAGCAGTACATCCATGAATACGGTCTGGATCTCCCTGAGGTCGCGGGCTGGAAGTGGGAGAACTGAGATGGCCTGCGTCCTTGCCTGTGCGCTCGATGAGAGCACAATGGGAGAGCTGAATCGGCTCTGCAGCCGCCTGAACCTGACCGTGATCCGCGTGGATCCGAAGGTCTACACCTGCTCGCTGCGGGACATCGTGGACGGCACCACCCTTCTGGCGCCTCCTTCCGGTGAAAAAAAGATGGAAGATCCCATGATGATCATGTGCGGCCTCACCCGGCGCGAGTTTGACACGCTCCTGGATGAGCTGAAACAGGCGCACTGCCGCATCCGCTTTAAGGCCGTCATGACACCTACCAACAAGCGGTGGAACATTTTTCAGCTTCATGACGAGATGGTGAAGGAGGAGGCAGTGTTTCTGGCTGCCAGATCCGCCGACGCTTCTCAGAAGCCATAAATCCAGGTGGCTGCACAGCTTTGCTGTGCAGCCACCTTTTGCGCATGTTCACCGCACATGTCCATTGACAGCTGCTGCCCGATCGCCTATCGTGTGAGGGACAAGCTATGAGACAACCGGTTTTCCCTTTTCACAGATTTTGCGGGGAGATGAACCACATGACCCAGCCGAACATCATTTTCTATTTCTCTGACCAGCAGAGATGGGACACCATGGGCTGTTATGGGCAGAAGCTGCCCGTCACGCCGAATCTGGATGCGCTCGCCCGGGAAGGAACGCTCTTTGAATCCGCCTTCACCTGCCAGCCGGTGTGCGGTCCTGCCCGCGCCTGCCTGCAGTCCGGCATGTATGCCACCGAGGTGAACTGTCACTAAAATCACCGGATCCTCCCGGAAAACATGGACACCCTGGCCCGCCGCCTGAACGATGCCGGGTATCTCACCGCCTACATCGGCAAGTGGCACCTGGCCAGCAACGACGAGGCATCCTACCGGGACACCGCCGTGCCGCCGCAGCGCCGGGGCGGATACCAGTACTGGATGGCAGCCGATGCCCTGGAGGTGACATCCCACGGCTACAACGGGTATGTCTTTGACGGCGACATGCAGCGCCACGACTTTGTCGGGCATCGGGTGGACTGCATCAATGCCTTTGCCATCGATTTTCTGCATAAACTGTCACAAAAAGATAGCCACCAGCCCTTCTTCCTCTTTATCTCCCAGCTGGACCCGCACCACCAGAATGACCATCATCGCTATGAAGGGCCCGATAACAGCAAACACCGCTTTGCGGATTACGAGGTGCCACCAGACCTTGTCGGGACCGCCGGGGACTGGCGAGAAAACTACCCGGATTACCTGGGACAGTGCCACCTGCTCGATCAGAACGTGGGGAAGCTGATGGACACGCTGGAGGAGCTGGGCCTGAAGGACAACACTGTCCTTCTCTACTCCTCGGACCACGGGAGCCACTTCCGCACGCGCAACGATGAATACAAACGCTCCTGCGAGGATGCCTGCCTGCACGTCCCGCTCATCGCGTGGGGCGGACCGTTCATGGGCAGGGGCCCCATGCACGAGCTGGTCAGCCTGATTGATCTGCCGCCCACAATCCTGGATCTGGCGGGCACCCAGATCCCCGATCATTACCGTGGGCACTCCCTGCTGGCACTGGCGGAGGGTCGGAATGACACATGGCCCGATGCCGTCTATGCCCAGATCAGCGAGGCAGAGACGGGCCGTACGGTGCGCACCACCGACTACAAGTATGCCGTGCGTGCCCCGGAGTTCCACATGGAGGACGCGTTCTCTGACATATATGTGGAAAACAAGCTCTATGACCTGAAGAAGGACCCCGCGGAGCGCGTGAACCTGATCGGCGATCCGGCGTATGCGGCTGTCCGCGCTGACATGCGAAGGCGCCTTTTGGAGTTCATGCGACTTGCCCACGAGCCGGAGGCCGTGATCCTGCCTTTTGACGGAGAAGCTCCCGCGGACACGCAGGGGACGAATGCTGAGCCTTGAGGATACACCAGATGAAACAGTTATCCCTCCTGATCAAGCCCGCCTCGGGCCTTTGCAACATGCGCTGCAGCTACTGCTTTTACCGGGATGAGACCGCCCGCCGCCAAATGGGCAGCAGCGGCATCATGTCCCCGGGGACCGCGAGTAAACTGATCGATAACGCCTTTTCCAGTGTCGGCCCGGATGGCATGATCTCCTTTTCCTTTCAGGGCGGGGAGCCCACGCTGGCTGGCCTTCCCTTCTTTGAATTCTTCCTTCAGGAGGCAGGCAGGCGAAACCCAGGCGGCGTCCGCGTGCAGTGGGCGATCCAGACCAACGGGCTGGAGCTGGATGACCGGTGGGCCGATTTTCTCGCGCGATATCACTTTCTGGTCGGCCTTTCCGTCGACGGCAGTGAAAAAACGCACGATGCCCTCCGGCTCGATGCCTGCGGGAGGGGCACCTACGGGCGTGTCCGGGAAAGTCTGGATCTCCTGATGTCGCATCATGTGGATACCAACCTCCTGTGCGTGGTGAATCGCCTGACGGCCATGGCGCCGAAGGAAACCTACCGGGCACTGACCGGCCTTCACACAGGTTTTCTCCAGTTCATCCCCTGCCTGGACCCGCTGGACGCAGAGAGGGGATCCATGGACTGGTCGCTCACGCCGGACCTGTATGCACAGTTCCTGTGCGGCATCTTCGATGAGTGGTACCGGGACTGGGAGGAGGGGCACTATACCAGCGTCCGCATGTTTGACGATCTGGTCCACATGTCCCTCGGCATGCCTCCGAGCACCTGTGCCGCATGCGGACGCTGCGGCAGCTATATGGTGGTGGAATCGGATGGCTCCGTCTATCCGTGCGACTTCTACGCGCTGGATACATGGCGCCTTGGCAGCGTGCAGGACCCGTTTTCCGAGCTGCAGTTTTCCGATACCATGCGCTCCTTTATCCATCGCTCCATGCAAAAGCCGGAGAAATGCAGCACCTGCCCTCCCAGAATGCTCTGCTTCGGCGGCTGCCCGCGGGACTGGGTGGAGAGGGACGGACACCGGGAAAACTACTACTGTGAGTCCATCACCACGATGCTTCACTATATCTGGCCCCGCATGACAGGCGTCATCCACGCGGAGCTGCGTGCCCTTGAGTCCGGCACGCAAAGCTAAGTCCTAAAAAACAAGTGCAGCCTGAGCTGCACTTGTTTTCATGCCTTCATGGTGAACTCATGATGGCACCTTGGGCAGGTGATATGCTTTTCCCCCGAGCCCCTCTTCTGCCGCATCCTGGCCTTGCAGCCCGGGCAGCGGAAGTATTTGTATGTCTTTCGCATCTTCATGCGCAGGAAGAAGGCTTTGATCTCCTTCTTCCATTTTTCCGAGATCTGAAGGTAGCGCCTGTTTTCCGCCTGCCTGGCCGCACCGTTTCTGGAGAGCAGGCGGTAGATGCAGTAGATGTAGGCCGCCATGCTCAGCAGCGTGAGCAGGCCAAGGCGCGTGATGCTTCCCACAAGTGACAGGACGATCGCGCCGATGAGCAGCGCCATGCCCATCTCATCCACGCCGTGCCGCCCCTGCATGAAGCGCATGATGCCCTGTCGAATCTTTTCACCGAAGGATTTCAGTGTGTCTTTCATCGTTTCCTCCGACTCCTTGCTTTTGCTGTTGTTGCTTGATTAGATTGGCTCCCTGTGCCGCTCAGCAGCACATCATGAAGCGGCCGCCGCACAGACAGTTGAGCAGCACATTCACCGCCAGAATCGTCATACACGGATTCTGGCACAGTGCATCCCCGATGGTCCCGCCGCCACCCGTGGAGCGGTAGAACTGGCCGGAGCCCTGAAGATCGCGCAGCAGGCTCTGGTACTCCTGATTGCCGGGGTCCATCTGCACGGCCTGCCGTGCATGGCTGAGTGCATCCATCTTCCGCCCGAGTCCCTGGCTCGCCAGCGCGCTCAGATAGTGCCAGGCAGCGGAACGGTTCATCATGGAGGAGAGCACCTGCTGCGCCTCACGATACTGACCGCGGCTGATCCGGTCGCTGGCCGCCTGAAGCTCGGGATCGTCATAGACGGAGGCTCTTCCGGAATATGTGGTCCTCTGCTGCTGATAGCTCCCCCTCGGGTCAAACCCGAAGCCCCAGAAGCCGCCGAAGGGATCCTGCTGCGTCTGCTGCTGTCCGCGGTAGCTCTGGCCCCAGGGATTGTAGCCGCCCCAGTTTGCCCCGTTCTGTCCGTAGGACTGGCCGTAGGACTGGTGCTGGGACTGAGAGGCACTCTGCCAGGTCTGTCCGCTCTTTTTCAGGCGGATTGCCTCGGCATATGCCTCGTTGATTTCCTTCATCTTTTTCTCGGCATTCTGATCATTGGGATGAAGGTCCGGGTGATACTGCTTGGCAAGCTTGTGATAGGCTGATGTGATTTCCTTCTCTGTTGCGCTCTCTGAAACGCCCAGCGTCTGAAACGGATTGTTCACCCTTCTTCTCCCTCCTTCGTCCGGGTTTTGTTGCCTTCTTTTGTTTTGCCGCTTTCTTTCTGTCTGGCTTCCCTTTTTTGCTGCACCAGAGCATAGCGGGTCCACACACCATGATAGAATACATTCTCTATGATGTCCAGGTTTTCCTCCAGCGGCAGCACCTCCAGAGCCGGCCTCGTCTCCCCGAGGATCATGGTCAGCATATCCATGATCAGCGCTTCATAGTCCCTTTGTGACGCCATCTCTTTGAGCGGATTGAACCTTCCGCGCCTGACGTCCTCCTCCAGGTCCTCCCAGGCATCCATCAGGTAGATAAATCGGCCAAGTCCATGCCCCACGGCCCGAAGGGGCGGCGCAAAGAAGTCATCGCGCCAGGCAAAGACCTCGCCCAGCATTCTCCCGGAAAGATCGCACAGCGCGTCAATGTCCCGGCTGTCCTGCTCCTCCAGCTGCCGGATCTCCTCCAGGGCTCCCTCCACCGCAGCGCACTGCCTGGGATACGTTTCGCGGATATGCCGGATGCTCTTTTCCATGCCCTTTGCCATCTGCCGGTCCCGGAAGGAGTTGTCATCCCTTGCATTGTCCAGGAGATGGTAGTAGGTGAGCAGCAGGTTCATGTCGGCTGCATACTCGGTGGCATCGCTTCTGACCCACGGGCGCTTCTTTGCTGGGTGCAGGGGACAGTTTGCCCTGCCCCGCCGCACGTCCGGTTCATAGACCGAAGAGAGCAGCAGCGCCAGAAAAGTCATGTCGTTGGAGAGAAACAGCCTGCCCGTCTGCCCGCTTTTTTCTCGCAGACTCCTGCACAGCCCGCAGTACCATGCTCTGTATTCTTCCGTGCACGCGTCTTCAAGCCCTTTCTGATCGATCGTGACATATCCGAACATGCCTGCGTCTCCCCCTCTCCCTGTCAGTCGCCGTAGGTACCGTCCTCGTTGGTGGCACCCTCTGCCCAGATGCCCTTTTCCTGCATCTTCTTTTCCAGTTCTTCCACACACGCCCTGATTTCATTCAGGTTGTCCCGGCCCATGGCACCCTCTGTTTTGTGGATGGCCTCGTCCAGCTCTTTCCTGGTGTCGCCGTGGGTCTTCCGGGCCCGGTGCAGAAGGTCCTCCGCCTTCGTCTTGGCCTCCTCCGTCTCCTGCCGGCTCTTCTGGGTTGCTGCGTACATCTCCGCGTCCCGCTTGGCCTTCTCAATCTCCGCCTGGCTCATGCCGGTGCCGCCGGACACCGTGATGTCCTGGGCATTGCCCGTGCCCTTGTCCCTGGCGGTCAAGTGTACAATGCCGTTGGTGTCAATGGCAAAGGTGACCTCGATCTGCGGGACGCCGGCCATTGCCCGCTTGATGCCGCTGAGACGGAAGTGCCCAAGGGAGCGGTTGGCGCTTGCCACAGGGTGCTCGCCCTGCAGCACGTTGATCTCCACCGACGTCTGGAAATTGGCCGCCGTGCTGAAGACCTGGGACTTTTGCACCGGCAGGGAGGTGTTGCGCTCAATGATCGGGGAGAACACGTC
>JAFUBA010000034.1 GCA_017460395.1 Clostridia bacterium
GGAAGTTCTGGATTGAGCAATGGCTCCCCACCAAGCAATCGAAATCGTCTAATCCCCCACACATATTTCTTTAATTGATGAAGATCCTTCACAAACTGCTCAATACTAGGAAACTCTTCCGGTACCTTGTGGACCTGTATGACGTGTTTTGCGGCATACAGGAGCTGTTTGCAGAGCAGATGAAGCAGAAAAAACTGGATTTCCAGGTACACACCAGCCAGGTAGAACACCGCTATGTGTGGTGCGACCGGAAGAATCTCAACCGGGTCCTGCTCAATCTTCTCAGCAACGCCTACAAGTTTACGCCAGAGGGCGGGACAATCAGCGCATCCCTTATGGAAACAGGCACTGGAGACACCGGGTACAGCACCTACGAGCTTCGCGTGCAGGATACCGGCATCGGCATGTCCCGGGAGTTCGCAGACCGGATGTTCACCGCCTTTGAGCGCGAGCGCACCTCCACCGTCAGCGGCGTGGAGGGCACGGGCCTTGGCATGTCCATCACCAAGAGCATCGTGGATCTGATGGGCGGCAACATTGAGGTCCTGACCGCGCCCGGTGCCGGGACGCAGATCATCATCCGGCTGAAGTTCAATCTGGCAAAGGACTCCGACATCCGCGCCGCGCAAAAGGACGCATCTCCAGAGGAAGCAGTCCAGGAAGCTACAGTTGATTTCAGCACCAAGCGTCTTCTGCTGGTGGAGGATAACATGATCAACATGGAAATTGCCAACATGATCCTCACCCAGGCGGGCTTCACTGTGGAGACGGCGGAAAACGGCCAGGTGGCCCTGGACATGGTGGCAGCCTCGCAGCCCGGACACTTTGATGCGGTCCTCATGGATATTCAGATGCCTGTCATGGACGGGTATGAGGCCACACGGGCGATCCGGAAACTGGAGAATCCCGCCCTTGCCAGCATTCCGATCCTTGCCATGACGGCCAACGCCTTCAAGGAGGATGAGATTGCCTCCCATGAGGCCGGCATGCAGGCGCACATTGCAAAGCCTATCGACGTAGCCATACTGATGAAGACACTGACCAGCGTTTTGCAAAACGCACAGAACAATCACTGAAAGGCAGGCATCAGCCAATGAACAGCAGCAGGAAAGGCACCAGGGGGATTGCCCTGGCAGGAAGCATTGTCCTTCTGATCGTGCTCGTGCTCGGCACCATCTGGATGGGACAAAGCGCCAGGACTGACACGGAGGCAGCTGTCCGGTCCGTCAGTCTGCTTTATCTTGACGAGCTCGCCGGCCGGCGCGAGCAGGTCGTGGCGGGCAACATGCGGGAGAAGATTGATGTCATCGAAACCGCACTGGATCTCATGACCCAGGACGACCTGAGCAGCATAGAACACATGCAGGCCTATCAGGCGAAGATGAAGCGTCTGTTCAAGCTGGAGAAATTCGCCTTTGTCGACCGTGATGGCCTGATCTATACATCCCTTGGCATGCAGACGGATATCGATCAGTACCATTTTGATTACCGAACCCTCTCTGAACCCGAGATTTCCGTCAAAAATCTGTATACCGTAGAAAAGCAGGTCATCATCGCGGTGCCTGTGGACATTGCCTTTCTCGACACGCAGCTGAGGGTCTGCTTCATGGAGATCGACATGCGGGAGATGCTCTCGGGCGTGTCGATGGATGTACAGGAAGACGGGGCAACCTTCTGCAACATCTACACGGAGGATGGCATTGCCCTGAGCAACACCGTCCTGGGCGGACTGGCCGTGGAGGATAACCTGCTGGAGGCGCTGAAAAAAGCCTCATTTGAGCCCGGTTATTCCTATGAGGCAGTGATCCGGGATTTCACCGACGGGCGCAGAGGCGAGGTCAGCTTCAGCTACGACGGCATTCGGGAGACGCTGAGCTATGTGCCCGTGGAGGGCACCGACTGGCTTCTGACCTATCTCATCCGCGAGAGCGTCATCAGCGACAACATCAGCACCATCTCCCAGGGGATCATCACAAGAAGCGTCATTCAGTCCCTCCTGACCATCCTGGTCCTGGCAGGCATGTTTGGCTTTGCCATCCGGCAGGCAAACAGGAATGCCAAGCTCACCCTCGAAAAAGAGACCGCTGATGCGGCCAACCGCGCCAAGCAGGAGGAGATGGAGCAGCGGCTGCAGCTGCAGGATCAGCTGCTCTCACAGAAAGAGCAGACCCGCATGATCACCGCCCTCGCCTCCGACTACTGGAGCGTCTACTACCTGAACCTGGATACGAACGAGGGTGTGTGCTATCAGGCGCATGAGGACCTGGAAGGCGGCTTCCATGTGGGGGATCGCTTCCAGTATGTCCGTGCTGTCACTGACTATGCAAACGCAAATATCAAGGAGGAATTCCGCGAAGAATTCCTGCATTTCATTCAGCCGGATAACATCAGGGCGAGACTGCACGAGCAGCGGGTCATCGCGCACAGATACCTTGTACAGCGGCGCGGGCGCGAATCCTGGGAGGAGATCCGCTTTGCCGGCGTAAGGCACCCTGAGGAGCGAAGCGATCATCTGGTCCATGCCGTCAGCGCCTGCTTTGTGGACGTGGATCTTGAGACCCGCAAGAGCATGGAGCAGAGCCGGGCCCTGCAGGAGGCGCTGACCGCTGCAGAATCTGCCAGCAAGGCAAAAACCGCCTTCCTCTCCAACATGAGCCACGAGATCAGAACGCCCATGAATGCGATCATCGGCCTGGACAATATTGCCCTGAATGATCCCACCATCTCAGAGAACACACGTGAGCATCTGCAGAAGATCGGCACCTCTGCCCATCACCTGCTGGGCATCATCAACAATATCCTGGACATGAGCCGCATTGAATCCGGACGCATGTCGATCAAGAGCGAGGAATTCTCCTTCCAGAAGGCCCTGGAGCAGGTCAACACCATCATCAGCGGTCAGTGCCGTGACAAGGGACTGCACTATGAGTGCAGAACCGTAGGGCTGATTGACGAGTATTACATCGGCGATGACATGAAGCTGCGCCAGGTCATGATCAATATCCTGGGCAATGCCGTCAAGTTTACGCCCCAGGGTGGCAAGGTCACCTTTATCATCGAAGACATCAATCGCATGAACGGCAAGGCCACGCTGCGCTTCACCATCTCTGATACAGGCATCGGCATGAAGAAGGAGTTTTTACCAAGGATCTTTGATGCCTTCGCCCAGGAGGATTCCTCCGCCACCAGCAAGTACGGCTCCACAGGTCTTGGCATGCCCATCACCAAGAGCATCGTCGAGCTCATGAACGGCAGCATTGAGGTCGAAAGCGAAAAGGATGTGGGCTCCACCTTCACTGTCACCATTACCTTCGGTCAGGCAAATCACCAGATGGAAGATGACGGAGATATTGAGCTGCGGCCGAATGAAATGAACGTGCTGGTGATCGATGATGACCGGATTGCCTGCGAGCATGCCCAGGTCATTCTGGGACAGATCGGCGTCACGTGTGAGACCGTCACCTCCGGAAAAGAAGCGGTTGAGATGGTCAGAATGCACCATGCCCGCCGCGAGGAATACAACCTGATCCTGGTCGACTGGAAGATGCCGGAGATGGACGGTCTGGAAACCACCAGGCAGATCCGCGCCATTGTGGGCGATCGCATCCCGATCATCATCCTGACCTCCTACAACTGGGAGGACATTGAGGACGACGCGAGAGCCGCAGGTGTCGATACCTTTGCAGCCAAGCCCCTGTTTGCAGGGACTGTAATGGACGAGTTCCGCTCCGCCTTCAAGATCAAGAACGTGAAGCTGGATCGCGCCACCGCAGACCTCAAGGACCGCCGTGTGCTGCTGGCAGAGGACGTGGCCGTCAATGCCGAGATTATGATGATGGTACTGGCCATGCGTGAGATGCACGTGGAGCACGCAGAAAACGGCAGGATCGCCGTGGAGATGTTCAAGGAGCATCCCCAGAACTACTATGATGCGATCCTGATGGATATGCGCATGCCGGAGATGGACGGTCTTGAGGCGACGCGGGTCATCCGTGCCCTCGATCGCCCCGATGCCGCACAGATCCCCATCATTGCACTGACGGCCAACGCGTTTGACGAGGATGTGCAGCGCAGCATGCAGGCCGGACTGAACGCGCATCTGAGTAAGCCCGTGGAGCCTGAAGCCCTGTTTGAAACACTGGAAACCCTGATCAAGCCGTGAGAGGGACGCCATGGAGGAAAAAAAGACCATTCGCATACGGCTTCAAAGCCATGCCGACCTGTTCAGCCGCTTTGATCCCACCGGCACACGCCTGAGCGGCGACCTGTACAGCTACATCAAGACCTGCTTTGAAGAGATTCCCCTCCTGGAGCGCACCAGGGCCGTCATCTGCCTCGAAGGCGATGTGGAGACCGACGGAGACAGATTTCTCACGCTCCTTCGCACAGCCGTCGACCGGGAGCTTCAGCGCATGGATACAGATATCCGGATCAACCGCCTCAAGATGTGGCGGCTGTACATCATCGGCATTGTCCTGGTGATCGTTGGTGTCGTCCTGGCGCTGTCGCTGAACCAGATCATCCTGCAGCTCATCTCCATCGTGGGTTCCATGGCGGTGAAGGACGCAGCCACCATACAGATCCAGCATAATCCGGATCTGCGCGTGAAGAAACGCCTACTGGAGCAGCTGAAGACCGTCCCGTGCGAAGTGCAAAAGCTGAACGCATGAGAGAATGACATGAAAAAGCCTTGAGTCATCAAGGCTTTTTTCATGTCACCCACCGCCCATGTTCTTTCCGTGTTCTCCCGTTGTCGCTCCCCGCCTGAACCGATATAATCCACTTCAGCCCACACCGCAAAAGGATGCGGGTCTGATCCAGAAGACGAGGAGCACCATATCACATGCAAATGGAATTCATTCGGAAAATGCCCCAGCCCCACGAACTGATTCATGAGTATCCGATCACCGAGCCGATCCGCCAGCTGAAGCAGCAGCGGGATCAGGAGATTGCAGACATCATCACCGGGAAGGACGACCGCCTTCTTCTGATCATCGGCCCCTGTTCTGCGGACCGCGAGGATGCTGTGCTCGATTATATGGGACGGCTTGCAGATCTCTTCCGCCAGGTGAAGGACCGCCTGATGATCGTCCCCCGCGTATATACAAACAAACCCCGCACCAAAGGTGTGGGGTATAAGGGCATGCTGCACCAGCCGGACCCGGAGAAGGGGGAAGACCTTCTGGCCGGCATCATCGCCATCCGGGAGATGCACACCAGGATCCTGCGCGAGACAGGCTTCAGCTGCGCAGATGAGATGCTCTATCCCTCCAATTACAGCTACCTCTCCGATCTGCTGAGCTACGTGGCCGTCGGGGCACGGTCTGTCGAAAACCAGGAGCACCGTCTGGTGGCCAGCGGGCTTGGCGTCCCGGCCGGCATGAAGAACCCCAGCGCCGGCGATGTCTCCGTCATGATGAATTCCATCGCCGCGGCCCAGAGTCCCCAGGAATTTATTTTCCGAAGCTGGGAGGTACACACCCCCGGCAATCCCCTCGCCCATGCCATCCTGCGCGGCTTCGTGGATAACTTCGGGCGCTCGCATCCAAACTACCACTACGAAAACCTCAATGAGCTCCTGGATCTCTACCGGCAGTCCGGTCTCCAGAACCCCGCCGTGATCGTGGATGCCAATCACAATAACTCCGGAAAGAAGTATCTTGAGCAGATCCGCATCTGCAAGGATGTCATGCACAGCCGTGCACTCTCCGATGACATCCGCCATCTGGTCAAGGGCCTGATGGTCGAGAGCTACCTGGAGGACGGCTGCCAGAAGGTCGGGGGCGGCGTGTACGGCCAGTCCATCACCGACCCATGCCTCGGCTGGGAAAAGACCCGGGATCTGATCCTGCGCCTGGCAGAGCTGGCCTGATCTCAGTCCAGCTTTTCCAGCATATGATAGCCCTTCCCCTTCAGGAAGGCTTCCACCTCATCGATATCCTCGGTGCGAAGGATCGCCACCGGATGCTGGCTGAGCCTGGAGTAGGTCACATACAGATAATCAAGGTTGACGTTCCCCTCCCGGAGCGTCTTGAGCAGCGCGTTCAGGCTGCCGCACTCGTCCCCGATCTCCGCGGCCGCCACAAAATCCGCATGGCACATGTAGCCGGCTTTTTGCAGGCATGCCACCGCACTGTCTGTATCCGACACCAGCATCCGGATGATCCCGAACTCGGCACTGTCATTGGTCACGAGGGTGTTCATGTTGATGCCGCCCTCCTGAAGCACATTGGTCACCATGAACATGGTGCCCTTTTTGTTTTCCGCAAAAATAGAAATCTGCCGGATCATATGCTGATCTTCCTCTCCTCGTCATTTCTGCTGCGCGCCTGACGCCGCGCCAGCATGCGGGATCATATCACCGGCCAGGCCCCCGTGCAATTGCGCATCGGCGCCCGGGGAACTTCGGCGCCCGCCCCCGAAAAGCCGCAGAACCCGCCTGTTTCCTGCGATTCCAGGCGTTTTACAGGAAGAAAGAATGTCCTCAAAAAAACAGAAAACATACACGCAGCGCAAAAGAGAAAGGCTCCCCGGCAGCATTCATACTGCCAGAGAGCCTGTGCACTGTGAAGATTACTCGGACGCCTCATCCATCTCCCGCGCTATCTGCCTGGTGCGAAGGGCATCCTTCTCCACCTGCCGCTCCACTTCCTCCAGGGAATGCATTCTGGTGGTGGGGCGCAGGTATTCATACAGTTTCAGCGTCATCGGCTTTCCGTACACGTCTCCCGAGAAATCCAGGAGCAGCGTCTCGACGGTCGGCGTCTCCAGTGCACCGAGGGTCGGACGGAAACCCACATTGGTGACGCCGAGATACCATCTGCCGTCCAGTTCGGCCTTCGCAGCATATACGCCAAAGGGCGGGAGGACATCCTCCGGGGACAGACTGAGATTTGCCGTCGGCATCCCGACGGTGTGCCCGTTCCCCTCGCCGTGGACGATCTGTCCGTGAAGTGTATACATCGGCCTGTCCATCTGTCCTCCGCCTTTCTTTCCTATGCTGCTCTCACCCGCGCACACGCTCGTGCAGCAGCGGGGAGAGCGGCTTGTAGATGAGCCCTGTCACCACGCTGAGCACAACACCCTTGAGCAGATTGAAGGGTCCTGTGATCAGAAGCAGCAGCTTCCATTCGCTGTCCACCCCGTTCATGCCGGCGAAGGCAAGGATGCCGTCCATGTCCATGTGGTAGGCACCCATGTAGAAGGGCAGCATGATGTATTTGTTGATGATCACGCCCGCCACGGTCATGCACAGCGTGCCGACGGCCATGCCGATCAGAGCATTTTTCCGTGTCTTGTCCCGGTGATAGATGAGGGACGCGGGCACCACCAGGGCGGCACCCATGAGGAAGTCGGCCAGCTCGCCCACCCCCGCGCTGGAGGAGTGCAGAAGACCGATCAGGCTCTTGAGAGCCAGGATGATGATCCCGGGCACCGTGCCCATGGAGAAGGCGCCCAGCAGCACCGGCAGGTCGCTCAGATCCAGCTTGTAGAATGCCACCACCGGGATCTCCAGCATGAACAGGATCGAGGCGACGGCCACCAGAATGGCCATACGGGTCAGGTTCGCAGTGGAGAACAGATTTCTTTTTTCGCGTGCAGACATACAGAAAACCTCCTGAAATAGATCAACCCGCCCCCGAAGCATTTCGCTGATCTGGGGCGGGTTTGCGGCAGTTACATTTCTGCCGTTTTGCCGATCTTCTCTCATCCAGACTGTGACTGTCGGCTTCGGAATTTCACCGAATCGGCTGGACCTCTGTCCAGTTCGCGGGCTGTACCGCCGGTAGGGATTTTCACCCTGCCCCGAAGATGCTCTCAGTGGCTGTTCAGTTGTCGATGCAGATTCTAGCACTGTCATTCCATCTGTCAAGCGATTTCTGTAAAAACGACCAAAAAAAGTCAGAAAGGCAGCCGGCCCTGACTGATCCCGGGCTGGCTGCCTTATGTTCTCGCATTATCCCTCAATGCAGATGGTCTTCTTTTCAGGTACACGCTTCACATTCTTTGGAAGCTCCAGGTGCAGCACACCGCTCTCAAACCTTGCGTGGATGTCCTCCTCCGTCAGCTGATCGCCCACGTAGAAGCTCCGCTGCATGGACCCAGTGTACCGCTCCTGGCGGATGACCTTGCCCTCTTTGTTCTTCGTGTCCTCATCGTGGCCCTTCCTGGCACTCAGCGTCAGATAGCCCTGGTTCAGTTCCAGGCTGATCTCGTCCTTCTTAAAGCCCGGCAGGTCCACGTCCACCTCGTAGTGATCCTCGTGCTCCCGCACATCGGTCTTCATGACGTGGTCCGCGTGCTTGCCATACAGGCGGCGGTCCATGTTCCGCATCTCACGGTCCATCGGGAAATCAAACCAGTCATCGAAAAGATTCTCTGTAAAAAGACTCGGCAGCAACATCACTCGTTCCTCCTCACTGTTCTTATGTATCCGGGTAACGGGCATCAGCCTCGGCTTATCCCTCAATGCAGATGGTCTTCTTTTCAGGTACACGCTTCACATTTTTGGGAAGCTCCAGGTGAAGCACACCGCTCTCAAACCTTGCATGGATGTCCTCCTCCGTCAGCTGATCGCCTACGTAGAAGCTCCGCTGCATGGATCCGGTGTACCGCTCCTGGCGGATGACCTTGCCTTCCCTGTTCTTCGTGTCCTCATCATGACCCTTCCTGGCACTCAGTGTCAGATAACCCTGATTCAGCTCCAGGCTGATCTCGTCCTTCTTAAAGCCCGGCAGGTCCACATCCACCTCGTAGTGATCCTCGTGCTCACGCACATCGGTCTTCATGACGTGGTCCGCGCGCTTACCGTACAGCCGCCTGTCCATGTTCCGCATTTCACGGTCCATCGGGAAATCAAACCAGTCATCGAAAAGGTTTTCAGTAAAAATACTCGGCATCAACATCTTATGTTCCTCCTGTCGTCGCCCTCATGGGGCGCCTCTGAATTTGAATCTCTGGATCATCGGTGGCGGTTCCTCTCAGGACCCTCTCTCCTTTGATCAAGGTCAATTATAGTCAAATTATCATCCACGTCAAGGGGTTGAGTGCTAAATTTCGTACGTTTATAGGGATCTTTTTGTAGGTTTTGATGGGCCCTGCATACAAAAACACCGAAACCCGTGCTGGGCTCCGGTGTCTCTGTTCAGCACTCCGTGCCTCCCTCCAAAAGGTACCGCATGAGGCTCCACGCAAACCATCTGACCTCCGTCCGGTCTCCGATCTCCCAGAGTCTCGCGGTACACACGAGTACCTTGCCCGCTGCGGTCTTCTTTTCATAGAGAAGCGCCAGGGGTGTGGCCCGGTCCGGATGGTCAATCACCTGCACGATGGGGCTGTCCTCCGAAAAGTTGATCTCCTCGCAGTGGCTGTGGCAGATCAGCGCATACCACTGGGGCGTGGTGTAGGTCAGGGACGGAAAATCTCTGAGTGCCGGGTGCTCCGTCTCTATGAGGCAGCCGAGCGTACCTACGGGCACCGGCTTCCCCATGCTCTCTGAGATCGAACGGAACATGGGATAGCACCAGAAATCCGTGCAGTAGCTGCCGGGAACCCTTCCCTCAAAGTCTGGAATACACAGGCATGTTTTCCCTTTCTCCGACAGCCTTTCTGCCTGACACACGTCATGGACGATCGGAAGCGTATATCCGCCTCCGGATATTTCATCCTTCGATATGCTCAGATCCAGCCTGGGAAAGATCATCAGATCCGTATCGTGCATGTATTCTGTCCCCCGAAGCTGAAGGTGCAGCCTGACCTTTCGCGGGGCATCGATCGGGGCCCGATACGGCTTCAGGTGCAGCATCCCGCTCTCCATCACCCTGCCGTCTCCCGAGACCTCTGCCGTCCCCTCGATCAGTGTTTCGCCCGCATCCGTCAGGCGGTAGTCCACCGTCCTGAAGGAGACGGCCGGGTCCGTGGAAGCCACCGCAATCCGGCACTCCACCTCCTCGTCGTCCTGAAAGACAAACCTCGGAAGCTTTGCCACCACCACGGTCGGCGCACAGAACTGCCGAAAGGTCTCTCTCGGGATCAGGCTCTTCTCCTCCATAAATGCGTTGAGCATACCCACCAGCGCCGTGCCCTGCCCGGTGTAATCCTGCAGATCCAGCATCTGGAACCCGGAAAGTTCCCGGGACAGAAGCGCCGCCTCCAGCTCCAGCCGATAGCAGTCCGCCGCCAGCTGTCCGGATGCCCGGAAGAATCTGTCCGCGTACGGCAGGAGCCCGCGCGCCGCTGCCTTCTCCCTCCATCTCTTCAGGTTCTCCGGCTTCAGTACACCGGTATAGCACTCGATCTCCCTGAAGTCCGGGTACATCTCGTACTGGCCGATCTCGTGGGAGATCACCGGTATCTCAGGCACGAGTACATCCCCTGCCTCCGCCTCCACCTCTTTTGCCTCGGTGCCGACCTGTACCTGGATGCTGCCGCCGCACATGCCTCCCGCATCGCCCGAGGACGTGATCACCGGATCATACGTGTGCATCGAGGACGGGGCTTCGGTCTGGACAAAGCCCTGCGGGCTGTCACACATGGCATAGGAGCCGCGGTACAGCCTCTCCCTGCCAAGGCGGACACCCACCAGCACATCCGATTCCGGGAGAACGCACGGCACAAACTGGAAATTGTTGGACCCGTCCACGTACAGTCGGCGCGGGTCATGGGCGCGCAATCGGGCAAGCATGGATGAAAGCTGCGCCTTGCTCCCCCACAGTTCGTTGCCGAGGGACAGCATGAAAAAGGACGGATGGTTCCCGAAGGCATCCAGGATCCGCATGCCTTCTTCCAGAAGGTACGCTGTCTCCTCCCCTTCCTCCTCCGGGACCGTGCCCCAGAAGGGCAGCTCCGGTTCCATGTAGATGCCCAGTTCGTCTGCGGCATCAAAGGCGGCCTCCGGCGGACAGCAGGTGTGAAACCTGTAGTGGTTGATGCCCCACGCCTTTGCGGTCGAAAGCACCCTTCGCCATGTCTCCCTGTCCGTCGGCGCATAGCCCGTCATGGGGAAGAGCAGCGCATCGTGTTTTCCCCGAAGGAAGGTTTCCCGACCATTCACGAGAAGCCTTCGCCCATGGCACTGAAAGGTGCATAGGCCAAACCGCACAGTCTGTTCCTCGCCGTTCATGGACACACAGAGCGTGTGCAGCGCCTGCGTGAATTCGTCCCACCTTTCCATCGCCTCCCGCACGGTGAAGGAGAAGGTGACGGGGCCCTTCTCGGCCCGGAAAATGAACACTTCCCCGCCGTCCACACAGAGCTCTGCCTCCCCTTCCCCGGTGGATGTGCAGGTGACCGTCAGGCGGTGTTCATCCTGCGCAAACACACGGATGTCCTCAAGGCGTGCCTTCGGCCTGGCCGTCAGCTCGATCCTCCCCGTGATCCCCAGCCAGTTGGTCTGGGTGTCCGGAGATGTCATGTGTCCGCCAGCTGTCGGATAGCCTGTGTTCTGCACGCAGATCTCCAGCGTGTGCCGGCCCTGCAGCGCACCCAGCTCATACACGTGCGGCTTGCAGAGACTGTCGCGCGCACCGATTTTCTTCCCATCCAGATACAGCGTCGTCCGCCGGGTCCGCTCCAGGGTCAGAAAGACATCCCTTCCCGCCCAGGCTTCCGGCACCTCCACGGTGCGCTGCACCCACGCACTGCCCTCAAAGGCATACGGATCCGTCAGATGCCCCTCGGCCGCCTCTTCCCTGAGCGGCGTCTTATGCTGCGCAGATGTGGTGCCCGGCAGGTCCATCCAGTCACCGCCATATGCGGGCATCTCCTCATTCCCTTTTTCCTGCAGACAAAGCGCCCATCTTCCCTCGAGGCCGATTCTGTCCATGTCAATCCCCTTCTCTTCTGAGCGACTCTACGAAAACAGGGTGCATCCCGTCTCCCTGAAATACCGGATCCGCTCCTCAATGTCCTCCGGCCGCACCTCAAAGTGCGCTGCCAGGCACGGGATGCACAGAAAGGACGTGGCGCCGCGGCTGATCAGCTTTCTTGTCACCGCGACCTCGTCTGCCGAGAGGGCCTGCCCGCATGCCTGGCACCTGTCCCCGGTCAGGCGCTTGCCTGCCACAGTTTCCTGCACGTTTGTCCCCTCCGATCCTGTCAGTTCCACGGCTGCTCTATGTGCCGCACATCCTGCGGGCAGTTGTTCAGAATTCCAAACAGCCACCCCTTGACCACCGTGCTCGTCTCGATCTCGCTCCATTTCCGGGCACCCTCCTCCCGAAGGAGAGATGCGCATGTTTCCTCTGTCAGGCTCCCCGTCTGGATCAGCGCAAAGCACCGCACAAACCAGTCGATGGCCTCCTCGTCCCCCTCGTGGACGGTGCCGCGGAGCGTGCCGCTGCCCATCTGAAGCGCCAGCGCCTGGCTCTGCGCCCTGATCGCTGAAAACCAGGGATCATCCTCCGCATACAGGCTCAGCGTCTCCCACGTAAAACCCGCATCCGACAGGGAGATATGTCCCGCATAGCCCGGATATGCCTGGCTCTGCCCCACCGTGATCTGCTGAAGCGTGCCTGCGCGGACGGCACCGAAGCCGTGATCATGCCCGCACAGATACAGGGTGACACCCGCCTGCGTGAGCACGCCTGCCAGACCGTCGTGGCCCCGTCCCTCCGGCAGAATCGGATGGTGCCCGCAGGCAATGACGCGGGTGTCTTCGGGGAGAGACGCGAGGGTGCTTTTCACCCAGGCAAGCGTTTCCTCCGACTCCCCGCCGCCAGGCAGCGCATGGCCCGCTCCCCATGTGTTGGTATCCATCATCAGGAGACAGACACCACCGCCCGTCATCACGGCATAGCTGGCAGAGTCCGTATCCCGGGAAAACGCCTGCTTCCACCCGAAGTCTTCATATAGCGTCACAAAGTCCTCTGCGCGGAAGGCGCCTGAAAAATCGTGATTGCCCGGAATCACATACACTTCATGCCCCGTCGTCTTCTGCAGAGCCTCCAGGGATGATTTCACAAAGTGATGCTCCTCCACATGGCTGTTGTTCGTATTGTCGCCGAGGACCAGAAGGATATCATCACCTGCAAGTGCCCGCCCCAGTGCCTGCAGCATGGGACTGAAGGCCGCTTCATCCTCCGTCAGATGCCAGTCGGAGGTCACAAGGAGACGCTCTGCAAAGGAAGCGTTCGTCAAAAGACATAAGCATAAGATGAGGGCAAGCATCTTTTTCATGGCATATCCTCCCGGGGCAGATCATGCTGCATCTGTGTCCCATTCTACCATAAGGGATGCGATCCGGCGAATTTCTACGAAAAGAGGGAGGCGCATACTGCGTCTCCCTCTTTTCGTATCTTAGCCCAACTCAGTCTTCCGGAGCGGCCGTGATGTCCACGTCGAAATACTTTTCGGAGATGGCCTTCAGGGTGCCGTCCTCGCGAAGAGCGGTGATGGCATCATTCAGAGCTGCCAGGAAGGTGGCGTTCTCCTCGCCCTTGCGCACGGGGATGGCCACCAGGCTTGCGTCATCGCGCACAGCCGCGATCTTCAGGTTGGCTTCCGGATGCTCCTTCATGTAGTCGTAGAAGGAGAGCTCTGCATTGAGGGTGGCATCTGCACGCTCGGAGAGCACCAGATCCAGGGTCTGGGCCAGGGTGGACACCACGTCGGTGGTGGCACCGTAGTCCTCTGCGATCTGTGCATAGGTGCTGCCGGCGCTGTTGGCGGTCTTCTTGCCCTTGAGGTCCTCAAAGGTCTGAATGTCCTCGCGGTCGCCGCGCACGATCAGAACGGTGCGCAGGTAGGCGTAGGGCACAGTGAAGTCATACTTCTCGGAGCGATCCTCGGTCACTTCCACGCCGTTGGCGGTGATGTCATAGAGCTTGCTGTCAATGCCCATGAAGATGGACTCCCAGGGGCATTCCACAAACTCGGCACTCACGCCCATCTTCTCTGCGATCGCCCGGGCCACTTCCACATCAAAGCCCACCAGCGCATCGCTGTCATCGTGATAGGTCCAGGGTGCCCAGGCACCTTCTGTGGCCACCACGAAATTGCCTCTTGCCTGCACGTCCTCCAGAAGATCGGCACCGGCAACGCCAAACACTGCCACAAGGGACAGTGCCAGAACCATAGCAAACAGTCTGCGGATCATATCTGTACTTCCTTTCTCAGCATGTCCCGGATTTGTGGTGGGATCATGCACCTTTTCTTTATCTTTCAGCGGAGATCGTCCGCAGAAAGTCGCGTGTCCGCTGCTCCCGCGGCTCGGAGAACAGCTGTCTTGAATCGCCCTGCTCCACGATGGACCCATTCTCCATGAAGATGGTCCTGGTGGATACATCCCGGGCAAAGCGCATCTCGTGGGTCACCACGAGCATGGTCATGCCGCTCTGTGCAAGCTCCCGCATCACGGCGAGCACCTCACCGATCAGCTCCGGATCCAGGGCAGAGGTCGGTTCATCGAAATAGATGATTTCAGGGCTGGTCGCCACGGCCCTTGCGATGGCCACCCGCTGCTGCTGTCCGCCCGAGAGCTGGCTCGGATAGTGGTCCGCCCGGTCCCTTAGGCCCACCTGATCGAGCGCCCTCATGGAGATCTCCCGGGCTGCATCCTTCGGCATGTGGCGGGCAATCACCAGGCCCTCCATGACATTCTGGATGGCCGTCTTGTTGGAGAAGAGGTTGAAGGACTGAAAGACAAACCCCGTCTTCAGGCGGATGGCCGCCATGTCCTTCCTCGTGATGCTTTCAAGGTCGTAGGTCTTCCCCTCAAACACCAGCTGCCCCTTGTCTGCCTTTTCCAGGAAATTGATGCACCTGAGCAGCGTCGTCTTTCCGCCGCCGCTCGGCCCGATGATGGCTGTCACATCGCCCCGGCTCACGTGCAGGGACACATCCTGGAGCACCTGCAGCTGATCAAAGGACTTGGAGAGATGTTTCACTTCAAGCATGGCGTGCGTGCCTCCCTCCGTAGGAATCCAGCTTCCGCTCTCCGATGCCCTGAAGATAGGTCAGGACCGTGGAGAAGAGAAGATAGATCAGGGCAACCTCCAGATACAGAGCCAGCGGTTCATAGTACCTGGCATTGATCCGCTGCGTCGCCATGAACATCTCCATCACCGTGATGTTGGCTGCCAGCGAGGTGTCCTTCACCATGGCGATGAGACCGTTGCTCAGGGATGGGAATGCCGTGCGCATGGCCTGGGGCAGCACGATCCGCCACATGATCTGTGTGTAGCTCATGCCGACACAGTAGCCTGCCTCCGTCTGGCCTGCGGGCACGCTCTCCAGCGCACCCCGGATGGTTTCCGCCGCATAGGCCCCCTCATTGATGGAAAAGACGATCACGGCCGCCACAAAGGCATCAAGTCGCACACCGACGTTCGGCAGCCCGTAGAAGACCACGAAGAGCTGGACCAGAAGCGGTGTGCCACGGATCACCCAGATGTAAAACCGGCAGATCTGGGTCAGCACCCGGATGTGGGCAAACTGGATCAGGGCCACCACCGTGGCGATCACCATCGCAATGGCGAAGGCAATCACGGTCAGGGGAAGGGTCATTTTCAGGCCCGGCAGCAGGATTTTGGGAAAGGATTCCACCAGGATACGCCACAGACGCTCTGTCATGCAAAAAGACCTTTCATCAGGCTCAAGGGTAGGTTCATGCTCCGGGACTCACCCGTCCCTTCCATGAACGGCGACATTATACACTTGGCACTCACCTGTATCAAGTGCCAAGATTGACAATTGTAAAGGATTTCGGTTTTTCCTTTGCACCAATAAAGGCTGCGGAATCGTCCGCAGCCTGCAAATTAATCTGTTGCCTGTGCGAGGCTGATATCCCGCACGGTGATGACCTCCGTATTCTCCTCCGCGTCCCATCTGCACTCGCCATGAAGGACTGTGCGGATGAAATCATCGGTTACATACCACACGCCGTCCTCCCACATGACATCGCCCTGACGGATTTCCGAGGGAGTATCGCCGATGGTCACGGAAAAGCCATCCACATAGCTGGTGTCCTCCGCCTGCCGGTCAGTTGCCACCCGCTCGAGAAGTGCAATGTTCACCTCATATCCCTGAAGGGTGAAGGCAAGGGAAAAGGGGGCATCCTGCGCATATTCCGTGCCGGTGGACGCGAGAAGGTCGCTGAGATTGAAGATCATCTGGCTGCCCCGCATGAAGACCTGCGGCGCACGATGCTCCTCCGTCACCATCTGGACCGATCCGTTGAAGATCGTCTGTGCTTTCTCCATGCTGCGCCAGATTTCCCTCGGGTTCTCCGGCAGCGGGATCAGGCCGTAGGCATCCGGTGTGGCCGTGGGCTCGGGACTGGGGGTGATGACCTCGGGGTTCGGAATCACATCCGGATCGTCAAAGAGCCTTGTCTGGGTGGACTTCCCGGCCACGCCGTCCCGCGTGAGATAGTTGTGCTGCTGAAAGAGCATGACGGCCGTACGCGTCTGGTACCCATACGATCCGTCCACGTTCCCAGAGAGGTACCCCAGGTCCTTGAGGCGCTGCTGAAGCTTGCGCACGGCATCGCCCTTGTCGCCCAGGCCGAGGTTTTTGTAGGCCGGGTTCGGGGTGATGGTCGGCAGCGGGGTCGGGGTGGACGGTGCCGCCGTCACGGTCATGGACCCCACCACACGGATGTTGTCCTCATCGGGCGACTGCATCTCCACCACATAGGGTGTCTCGGTGGGCACCGGTGTCACCTCGGGCGTCGGAGCCGCCTGCAGGTTCATGCCGGCCGTCAGTCCCATATACACAAGAAACGCGGTGATGAAATCCATCTCGCATCTCCTCCTGATCTTTCCTCTTCGTTGCATGCATCAAGCTGCAGCTGAAATCATACCACAGATGCGCCCAAAAGAAAAATCAGGAGTCGGGGCGCTGTGCGCCTCGCCCTCCTGATCGGGAAATTTACTTTGCGAGCATGCCCACCAGTTTCTGGGATCTGGTCAGGAATTCGGTGATCTGGTCACCCTCCAGCGGCTTGGCCGCCATGCGGGCCATGTCATAGATCTGCTTGCACAGAAGCGCCGTGATCTCATCCTCGGGATCCCGCTGTGCCATTGCCTGAACGGTGGCATTGCGCCGGTTCAGCACCAGGGTATAGCGGTCCGGCATCTTGGTCATCCTGTACATTTCCTGGAAACGCCGCATCTGTTCATCTGTGGTGACCATGGCAATCAGATCGCTGTCTGCCATCGCGGCCAGCTTCACTTCCAGCTTGTCATCGCCGATGCCCTTGCGGAACAGCTCCTTCATCTTCTCCTCGTCGAGGTCCTTGCCTTCCTCGCTCTCCTCGGTGAGGCCGGACACGTCGGCATCCACGCGGGCAAATTTCAGGTCGCTCTTGCCGCCGCCCATCTCCATGAAGTTGATGAAGTTGGCATCCAGCTCCCGCATGTCCATGACGGCCACATCGATGCCGCGCTGGGTGTACAGGGCCACCGAGCCCGCCTGACGCTTGGCATCGGAGGTGTAGTACATCTTGCCCTCGGTCTTCTCGCTGTTGTCCTGCTGATACTCGGACAGGGTCTTGTACTTGCCGTCGGTCAGCTTGTAGAGCAGCACATCTTTGACCTGATCGTAGAACTTCTGGTCCATGATGCACCCGTAGCGCACGAACGGTCCGATGTCATCCCAGTAGGACTCGTAGTCGGGACGTGCGGTGTTGTACAGGCTGGTCAGCTTGTCCGCCACCTTCTTGGTGATGTGTCCGGAGATCCGCTTGACATAACCGTCATTCTGCAGGAAGGAGCGGCTCACGTTCAGCGGGATGTCGGGGCAGTCGATGACGCCCTTGAGAAGCATCAGGAACTCAGGGATGATTTCCTTGATGTTGTCCGCCACGAACACCTGGCCGGAGAACAGCTTGATCTCGCCCTCGCGGACGCCGAACTCCTCCTTGAGCTTGGGGAAGTACAGGATGCCCTTGAGGTTGAAGGGATAATCCACATTCAGATGGATCCAGAACAGCGGGTCCTCATAGTCATTGAAGACCTTGTGATAGTACTCCTTGTACTCTTCATCGGTGCACTCGGAGGGCTTGCGCAGCCACAGGGGGTTCGTGTCGTTGATCTGCTCGGGCTTCGGCTCGTCGGTGACGGTCTTCATCTTCTGGGAGCCGTCTTCGTTCTTCTCATCGCCGTCGGGCACTTCCCGCTCCGTGGGCTTGGCGTTGGCGTCAAAGACCATGACAGGATAGGTCATGTACCCGCAGTAGCGCTGCAGGATCTCCCTGGCCTTCCACACATCCAGGAATTCCTTTTCTTCCTCGGACACATGCAGAATGATGGTGGTGCCGTGCTGTGTGCGGCTGCCTTCCTCCATCTCAAAGCTCATGCCGTCCTCGGACACCCAGTGCACGGGCTCTGCGCCCTCCTGATAGGACAGGCTCTGGATCTCCACCTTCTCGGACACCATGAACACCGAATAGAAACCCAGGCCGAAGTGGCCGATGATGTCCGCCTTGCCGTCCTTGTCCTTCTCGGCCTCGGCAAACTGCTTCATGAACTCGGAGGCGCTGGAGAAGGCCACCTGGTTGATGTAGCGCTTCACCTCGTCCGCCGTCATGCCGATGCCGGTATCATCAATGCGGATCTCCTTGTTTTCCTTGTCAATGGTCACCAGCACCTGCATCTCTTCCTGACTGTCAGGCACGAGCATGCGGTACTTGGTGATGGCGTCACAGCCGTTGCTAACAACCTCGCGCAGGAAGATATCCTTGTCGGAATACAGCCACCGCTTGATCACCGGCATGATATTTTCAGCGTCAATGGAGACATTACCCTTTTCCGGAACGAATGCCATGGTATTTCCACCTTTCCCTGGACCGGACATCGGACCGCATGTGCGATCCTGCCGGTATATATCGAAACAGGCACCTTTCTCAAGGTGCATGGAGCATTCTAACACGAAAAATCTGAAAATCAAGGGATGTTAGCACTCATTCGCAGTGAGTGCTAACAATTTTTCAAAAATCATGGCCGGGCAGTTTCCCGCACCGGCCAGGTCGTCTCCTCCATTATTTCGAGAGATTTGCACGGACAGCGGCAATATCCTCCTCAGACACACCGATCTTATGCAGATACTCCTCGGCTTCCTTTGACAGGTCCGCACCCTCAATACTCTCCAGACCGAAGGCAGCAGCCAGGGACTTCCGGATATTGCTGGCTGCCACGATGCCGTACTGCTCCGTGCCCGGCTGCACGCCATAGTAGTTGTAGTACGTCACCATGTAGTCCTCTGTCACTTCACCGGCATCTGCACCCATGAGGCACTCCAGCACCGCGCTCACAAAGCCTGCGCGGTCCTTTCCCTCATTGCAGTGCACAAGGTAGGGCGCCTCATTCTTTGCGATAAAGCGGATGCCATCTGCCAGACCCATCCGGAAATCCTCGGCCGCAAAGTCCACGCCCAGGTTCAGAGGAATCACAGCCTGCTGGCTGTAATAGCTCTCAGAAAATCCCTCATAATCCTTCATGACCTCCTCGTTATCGGCCAGGTTGATGAAGGTCTTTACGCCCGCATTCCTTGCCGCAGCATCCGCCTGGGTGCTGCGGGCGATCCCGGGATTGACCGGTGAAGAGGAACGGTAGAGTTTCCCCTCGCCTACGCCCGTGGTGGTGACCATACGGAAGTTGGCAAACTGTTCGTCGGTCAGATCCGGATAGTCCTCCCGGTTCTCGGAGCGCACCAGCTGGTGCATCACAAAGCTGTCATAGTAGCCGCCCTTCTCCTTCATGGAAATGGTGACCCCGACAGGTGCCTCGACACCCGCGTTCAGATGCCAGACATAGCCCGGGTCCTCCTCGGTCTGTTCCTTGATGGCAATGCCTGCAGTGGTGGCAAGGTCGCCCATGTTCACCGCCAGGATCACGTGATCTTCGCCGCTGTCCTCCCTGATGACCACACGGCAGATCATGCTGCCCTGATCCACATCGGAGTAGTTGCTGCCCACTGGCATATCGTAGTCTGTCCCCAGGATGTTCACCGTCACAATATCGCCAAAGTCATAGCCCTGTGCGAGCAGCTCGCTGCCGGAGATTTGCAGCACGAGATTTCCGTACTTCTGGATTTCTGAGACCTCGATCCGGCCTTCTGCCAGGGACGGCATCGCCAGGCAGACGAGGAGCATCACGGACAGAAGCACCGAAAAGATGTGCTTCATGTTCTTCATGATCAAAGCCTCCTGTTTTTGTCCCATACGCAAAACGGCTGCCCTGAGGGCAGCCGCCAAATGCATTCTTATCCGAGTTTCTGGCCGCAGTTCGTGCAGAACTTGGCACCGGCAGGCACTTCCTGTCCGCAGGCGGGACAGACGTTTGATGCCTGCAGCTTCTGTCCGCAGCCGGAGCAGAACCTGGCACCGGGGGTCAGCGCAGCTCCGCAGTTCGGGCAGAAGCCGCCGCCCTGGGGCGCGGCCTGCTGCACCTGAGGCTGCGGCTGGGCCACGTTGTTCATCGCCTGAGCAAAGACCTGGCCCATGGCCACACCCGCACCCATGCCCATGCCGGCACCGGCAATGCCGCCCGGGTTCTGGGCAGACTCGCGAAGCGCCTCGGCCGCCTGGAACTGGGTGTACTTGTTCAGGTCACCCACCACACCCATGGAGGTGCGGCGGTCCATGGCCTTCTCCACCTCATCGGGCAGGGAAATGTTCTCAATCACAAAGCTTGTCAGCTCAACACCCAGACCTGCCAGCTTCGGATTGATGCTCTGCAGGCAGTAGGCGCCAAGCTCATTGTAGTTGGCCGCCAGATCCAGCGCAGGAATCTTGCTCTCGGCGATGGCATCCGACAGGGAGGATACGGCGATCCGCTTGATCTGCTCTTCAATGTCCGACACCTTGTAGACCTTGTTGGTGCCAAAGCATTCCTTCAGAAGGGTCTCCGGGTCCGTCACATGGAAGGCAAAGCTGCCAAAGCCGCGCAGGCGGATCATGCCGAAGTCGCTGTCCCGCATCATGACCGGATTGGCCGTGCCCCACTTCCTGTCCAGGAACTGCTTGGTGGACACGAAATATACATCCGATTTGAAGGGGCTGTTGAAGCCATACTTCCAGGATTTGAGGGCCGTGAGGATGGGCAGATTGCTGGTCTGCAGTTCATACCGGCCGGGTCCGAAAACATCCGCCAGCTGTCCCTCGTTGACGAAGATGGCCACCTGGCTCTCGCGCACGGTCAGCTGGGCGCCCATCATGATCTCTTTCCCATTCATGTCATACTGATGGACGATGGTGTCCTGGGTCTGATCCGCCCATTCGATCACATCAATCAGCTGATTTTTTGCAAAACTGAAAATGCCCATGTTGGTCCTCCTTTACTCTTCAAATGCCCACCAGTCACTCACCGTCCGAGAGTTGCAAGCTCCGGATGCCCGGTCAGGGTCAGGAGGGAATCAATCACCTTTTCTGACTGAATCGATACCTCAAGATTCAGATATTCCCGCACATGTGCCATGCCGGCCCATACATGCTCCCGGACCATGGGCAGCATATCCTCCCTCGAGGGCGTCTGCATTCCGATCATGGGGCAGGCCACCAGCATCAGCCGTCCATCCGGGAGAACGGAAACCAGAATTCTCATGCCGTGGAACTCTGCACCGAAGATGTTTCGCATGGCTACTTCCAGGCGGTCCTGACCGTACTGCCACTGCTCATGGATGAAAGTATCCACATCCTTCACGCCGATTTCCATCATCACACAGGGTTTGAATGGATCCATCATGGACCTGAGGAGCATCATGCGCTGCAGCATCTTGTCCGGGTCCGTTTCCTTGCCGGTCAGTACTTCCCTGAAATAGTGGTGCCTGGCCAGCAGCATCCGCTCCTCAATATCGTAGCGGTCATTGGAGTAATCCTGCTGGATCCTGTTCAGATGCTTTTCAAGATCCTGGATGCTTTCCATCATTTCCTCCATGCTGCCCTTGAGAAGCAGCACGGGCAGAAGGGGCATGGAGACGAAAAACTCCGTCATGGTTCGGTTGGCCTGGTTATCCAGTTTCACGCAGCAGGCATCCAGGTGATGCCTTGCCAGGATCCCCTCCGCCTCCTGCTCGCTGGAAGCGAACCTCGGCGTCCGGAACCCGATCTTATCCCACTCCTGAAATGACTGAAACTGTTCGATCAACTCAGGCCGATCGGAAATAATCAGAAGTTTATACATCTGTACGTCCTCTCTTTGTTTCGCAGCGTTCCTGTGCGAAGCAATGGTTCCATCCGTCAGTGCTCCATGGTCACCTGACAGATGACGACATGTTTCATCCAAAAGATGCATGCCCTAAACCATATCTGTGACAGGGCGAAGAGATTATATCTGTTTTTCGTCAAAAACACAAACAATCCTGCATCCTGCCCCGGGCAGGCTCCGTTTGGCTGCGGACGTGCCACAGATCGCGCCGTCTGTGCCGTTCTGCCATACTTTCGGACTCCCTGCCCGTTTTTGGACAATCCGGCCTGGTTGTCCAAATGGCTATGCCCTGCCCTCTGTCTTTTTCCCGCCCGTGTAATACTTCGTCAGGATGAGATTATTGAGCCTGGGCGGGAGGACATCGTGGAGCACCACGGCCAGATGCTGATCCGCACTGGCGATCCGTTTGCGGAAGGGCATGCGATGACGGGACAGAAGTTTTCCCACCTTCCGTCCAAGTATTTCCGGATCGGAACCGCCGTTCTCATCCCTTGCAATCACGCCTGTCCCCTTCAGACATGCCTCCCTGTAGGGGCTGTCCTCCCTCTCCTCCACATGGAGCCGGCACCTGCTGCTGCCGCTTCTGTGGTCGCCGGGCTCCACCAGGCAGACCTGGATGCCAAAGGGCTCCACCTCCATCTGAAGGCATTCCGCATACCCTTCCACGGCATGCTTGGCGGCGGTATAGGCACTCTGAAAGGGAATACCCAGAAGGCCGTTGATGGAGGAGAACATGATAATTCTCCCGTGTCCCTGCGCGCGCATGACAGGAAGCACGCGCTGGTTCATGCGGACCATGCCGAGAAAGTCCGTGTCCATGACGTGCAGGTACTCCTCCACGCTCGTTTCCTCTGAGGGGCCCAGCACCAGAATGCCAGCGCAGTGCACAATGGCATCCACCGCGGGGGACACCGACAGGGCCCAGCGGCAGAATGCATCCACGCTGCCATCGTCCGTCACATCGAGGGCATGCCGGAGGATGCCGTCGTCGTCTTTTTTGGGGGCATTCGAATCCGCGGGAAAGGATCTGGCACCCGCAAGCACCGTGTGGCCCATATCCGAAAGCGCCTTTGCCGTATGCAGTCCAAGGCCGCTGGAGGCGCCCGTCATCCATACGATCATGTCTCTGTCCCCCTCAGCAGCCGTGCGACCACCCTCTGGGACTGCCCGGCCGCCTCCCGCAGGAAGGACGGGTAATCCATCTGTGCATCCCCGTCCGCCCCGTCCGAGATGGTCCGGATGACGCCGCAGGGCACGCCGTGCGTGAGGCACGCATGGCAGACGGCACCGCCCTCCATCTCAATGGCCATGGCGTGAAAGAGGCCGTGGATTTTCTCTTTGACCTCGCCCGTGTGCACAAACTGATCGCCCGTGGCAATGATGCCCTCGTGCACCTGAGCACCCTCTGCACGGGCGGCCTCCAGGAGCCGCCTCCGCAGAGCCTCGTCCGTCGGGAACTCGATCAGCCCCACCTTGGACACAAAGCCCGGCGGGTCAAAGGGCGCGGTGTCCATGTCGTGCTGGACGGTGGCAGATGCGATCACCATGTCGAGAATGTGCACATCCCTGTCTCCGGCTCCCGCAACCCCGAGATTCAGAATCCATTCAGGGTGAAAGGTCAGGATCATGGCCTGTGCAGCCAGGGCTGCATTCACCTTGCCGGGGCCGCACACGCACATGACGCAGTCCTGCCCGTACAGTTTTCCCGTTACAAACAGGTCTCCTCCGACCTCCGTGACCTGTTGATTCTCCATATCCTTCCGAAGCAGGTCCATCTCCTGCCGCATGGCACCAATGAGCCCGATCATACCGTTTGCTCCTTATTTTCTATTCATGTATTCCTTATTTTTATGGTCTGTATCCTGAAACCGATGCGGATCATGCTTCGACATGGCTGTTTTCAGGCAGGCCCAGGCGCCATCATAGACCGTCCGCCGCACTCCCGTCAAGGCTTGCGCAGCTTGTGTTCGGGCCCGTTCCATGCTATTCTTGGACTATCCTGAATCCGCCCAGAAACCTTGGAGGAACACTGCATATGGCACTGGATCTCGAAAAACAGCAGATGGAATTTCTGGATATATGCCACACCAATATTCAGCGGGAAGGGCTGGCAGGCCTGGTCAACTGGCTCATGACGGCAGACTTTTTCCGGGCACCCGCCAGCACCCGCTTTCACGGCGCCTATCCTGGCGGGCTGTGCCAGCACTCCCTGGACGTCTACAACTATGCCCTCAGGGCCAGCAATCTGGTGGACCAGCCGCTGGACCTGGAGTCCCTGACGGTCGCCTCCCTCTTCCACGACGTGTGCAAGGTCAACTTCTACAAGGTCGACCGGCGCAACCAGAAGGTGAACGGGGTCTGGACCGAGGTTCCCTACTATACCATCGAAGAGAAGTTTGCCTTCGGCGGCCACGGCTCCAAGTCCGTGTTCCTCGTGGAACGCTTCATGCGTCTGAAGACCGACGAGGCCATCGCCATCAACTGCCACATGGGCTTTTCCGATCAGGGCAACGTATCCTCCATCTCCCAGGCCTATGAGCGCTGTCCGCTGGCCTGGGTCATCCATGTGGCGGACGAGGCCGCCACATGGATGCTCCATCGCACGAGCGATGACGAGGAAAACGCCTGATCGCCTGTTTTATCTGTACAGGTGATAGATCCGGGCCGTCTCCTGGAACTGCTCTGCGTCCCGCACGGCCGCCTGAGCCATCTCCCCGGCGCTCATTCTGCCCTCCCTGTAGGCGTCCGTGCCGAGCAGGAGATCGAAAAAGAAGGTCTTTCCGCCGTCCTGGCTCAGAAACTGGAACTGCTGCCCTGCCTGGCGCCGGATGGCATCCACGAGCAGGAGCCCTGCGCCGAAGGTCCTGGCGCCCCGGTCCGTCAGGTGCATCTGCACCCCCCGGCAGCTCTCCCCGGCATGCTTGCTGAAGGTGGGGCGAAAGCTCACCGGGCGAAAATGAACCCCGGGAAGGCCAAGGCCGTTCATCTCATCTGAGAGGGCATTTCCGTCCAGAAACGGTGCACCGATCAGCTCAAACGGCTGGGTCGTGCCCCTGCCCTCGCTGATGTTGGTGCCCTCAAAAAGACAGGTACCGATGTAGCACAGGGCCGTCTGAAGGGTCGGACAGTTGGGGGACGGTGCTACCCAGGGGACATCCGTGTCATCCAGAAGACAGGACCTGTTCCACCCGATGAGCGGACAGACATGCAGATCCAGATCGAACTGCATCTGCTCCTTCATGAGCCTTGCCAGCTCACCCACCGTCAGGCCGTACCTCGTCGGGAGCTCAAAGTCGCCCACGAAGGATCGGAAAGAAGGTTCGAGTCTTACGCCGTCCTGAAGGCCGCCCAGGGGATTGATCCTGTCCAGCACCACCACACTGATGCCCTTTGCCGCACACGATCTCATGGCATCTGCCAGGGAGTAGATGAAGGTATAAAAGCGCGCGCCCACGTCCTGAATGTCATAGATCAGGACATCGATCTTCCCCAGCATCTCCTCCGTCCAGGTCCTCATGCCATAGGTGGAATAGATCGGGAGACCGGTCACGCTGTCCCTTTCCCCTTCCACGCTCTCCCCCGCCTGCCTGTCGCCCCGGATCCCGTGCTCCACCTGGTACAGCGCCGTCAGATTCCACCTTTCATACACGCTGTCGATGGTCGGACGGAAGGCATGGCTGATCCCGGTGGGGTTGGTCATGAGGCCCACGCGCCTGTCCCGGATGATTCTGTCCAGGTCCTCGAGGTGGTCCGCGCCGGAAAGCACATGAAGGCTGTGCTGAGATGTCATATCCGTTCCCTCCCCGTAGATTTTTCACTCGCTGCCGGCCGCAGCCGGCGCCAGAACAGTATACCACAAAAGGAGGCCCAAGATGCGCTTTTTGAGATACCTGCTCGCACTTTCCTTCGCTTTGCTGTTTAGCTTTCTCTGTATCCCCACAGCTTCCCTGGCGTCCGAGGAGGAGATCGTGGTGCCGGAGATCTCGACAAAAAACTTTGAGATCCCGGAGAGTGAGGCCATGTCCTTCGTGCGCGCCCTCGGGGCTGGCTGGAATCTCGGCAACACCATGGACGCCATCGACGGGGCAGGCCACAAAGGCGGCACCTCCCTGGAAACATACTGGTGCCGGGCAAAAACCACCAGGGAGATGATCCATGAGATCGCAGAAGCCGGCTTTCAGACCATCCGCATCCCGGTGTCCTGGCACAACCATGTGACCGGGGATGATGACACGATCGATCCCGAGTGGCTCTCCCGCGTCCGGGAGATCGCGGACTGGGCGCTGGAGGAAGGGATGTACGTGATCGTGAATGTGCATCACGACAATCACCTCACCTACGGCTACTACCCGGATTCCGAGCACCTGGAGCAGTCCAGAAAGTACCTTGGCAGCATCTGGCGCCAGATGGCCGAGTGCTTTCAGGATGCAGATGAACACCTGATCCTCGAGTCTCTCAACGAGCCCCGCCTGGTGGATACCGCCAACGAATGGTGGTTTGACAGAAACAGTGCCGTCTGTCAGGATGCCGCAGCGTGCATCAACGAGCTCAATCAGCTCTTTGTGGACACCGTACGCCTGTCTGGCGGGTACAACGCTACCCGCTACCTCATGGTGACGCCCTATGCCGCCAACTGCGAGAGTGCAAACCCCGACTGGTTTGTCCTTCCAACGGACACGATCGCCGATCACCTCATCGTCTCCTACCACGCCTACTCGCCCTATTCCTTTGCCCTGGATCTGAAGGGCACAAAGGAATTCAGCCTGACCAACTACCAGCAGACCGCAGAGGTCGTCTCCAGCCTGAATGCCATGTACAACTGGTATGTCACAAGGGGGATCCCGGTGGTGCTCGGTGAATACGGAGCCCTCCACAAGGACAATCTCCAGGCTCGTGTGGATCTGACCGCCTTCTATGTCGCCCAGGCTGCCTCCCGCGGCATCCCCTGCCTGTGGTGGGACAATAACGCCTTCCAGGGAAGTGGTGAAAAGTTCGGGCTTTTCCTCCGTCAGGACCTCACCTGGCCCTTCCCCGAGATCGTGGAGGCCATCATGAAGTACAAACTGAAATAATGCTCCGAAACATGCGCGGGCCTGTACCAGTCAGGTACAGGCCCGCGCATGTTTATCTTCTTTTTCCCAGCTCGCTGAAGACCTCTTCCGGCGAAACGCCCTGCTGAGAGAGCAGGACCAGGAGATGGTACATCAGGTCGCCTGCCTCATAGACCAGCTCCTCATGGCTGCCCTTCATGGCCGCAATGATGGTCTCGCTGGCTTCCTCGCCCACCTTCTTGCAGATCTTCTCGACGCCCTTGTCCAGGAGATAGTTGGTGTAGCTGCCCTCCCTCGGGTGTACCTTCCGGTCCTCAATGACGCCGTACACTTCCTCGAGGATCGAACTGTTCCGGGGCAGATCCTCCTTCTCCACGCCCAGCATCTCCCGGAAAAAGCAGCTGCGCTCACCCGTGTGGCAGGCAGCGCCCGTCTGCTCGACGAGGAGCAGAATGGTGTCGCCGTCGCAGTCCAGGTGCATGTCCAGCACTTTCTGCACATGCCCCGAGGTTTCCCCCTTCTTCCAGAGCTTCTGCCTTGAGCGGCTGAAGTAGGTCGCATACCCTGTCTCGAAGGTCAGTTTGAGCGATTCCTCATTCATCCATGCCATCATCAGGACCTGCCCGTTGTGAATATCCTGGGCAATGGCAGGCACAAGTCCGCACTCGTTGTAGCGAATCTCGCCCATCAATGCATCAAATGTTTCCCTGTCAAACAAGTACTGTCCCTCCCGTCTAGTGTATCAGGTAGCATCCCGAAACCGGCATATGGCCTCCCTGAGGTCCACAAAGCCGTCATACATGGCCCGCCCGAGGATGGCCCCGCCGCAGCCGATCTCAGTGAGCGCCTGCAGGTCCTCCATGGAGGAGACGCCGCCGGAGCCCACGATCTCAAGGCCCGTTTCCTGCACCATCTGGCGGGTGGCTGCGATGTTCGGCCCCTGCATCATGCCGTCCTTCGACACGTCCGTGTAGACAGCGCGCCTGACACCGATTGCCCGCATCTTCTTTCCGAACTCCACGGCGTCCACATCGGTCTTCTCGACCCAGCCCTTCACGGCCACACGGCCGTCCCTGGCATCGATGCCCGCGACGATCTTCCCAGGGTAGCGCCGGCAAGCCTCCTCCACGATCTCGGGGTGACTGACCGCCACGGACCCGAGAATACAGGCGGCAAACCCGGCATCCATCCGCCGGTCAATGTCCTCCATGGTCCGAAGGCCCCCGCCGATTTCCACATGGCCGCCAAAAATCTTCACGAGGTCCCGCAGAAGGTCCTCCACCTGACTCTTCCCGTCAAAGGCAGCGTCCAGATCCACCACGTGCAGCCACGTGGCCCCCTGGTCCCGCCAGCGCCTTGCCACATCCCTCGGATCCCCGAAGTCCGTCACATCCCCGCGCTTTCCCTGCCTCAGTCGCACACACCGGCCGCCTGCAAGATCAATTGCCGGATACAGTATCATCTCACACACCCGCTTTTGTCCATTCTCTCAGTCAAGGACGCCCTTGGTGGAGAGCACCCCTTCAATGCGCCCGTCCACCTGCACGGCATCCCGGAGCGCCATCCCGAAGGCCTTGAAGAGCGCCTCCATCTTGTGGTGATCGTTTTTTCCATACAGAATCCTCAGGTGCAGCGTGAGCCCTGCATGCACGCACAGTGCCCGGAAGAACTCCTCGCACAGCTGCGTGTCCATCTCCCCGCATCTTTCTCCCAGAAAGGTCCCCTCAAAGGCCAGGTACGGCCTGCCAGAGATGTCCAGGGCCGCAAAGGCCAGGGCATCGTCCATGGGCATGAAGGCGGAGGCTGCTCGGCGGATCCCCTCGCGCGTGCCAAAGGCCGTGCGCAGGGCCTGCCCCAGAACCATCCCGCAGTCCTCCACCGTGTGGTGCCCGTCCACATCCAGGTCTCCCCTGCACACGAGGTTCAAATCCATCTGTGCAAAGCGGCACATGGCGTCCAGCATGTGGTCAAAAAAGCCTATGCCACTGTGCAGCTCTGTCTTCCCGTGCCCGTCCAGGTTCACATCCAGATGAATGTTTGTTTCGCGGCTCTCCCGCTCCCCGCTTGCCCTTCGCTCCGTCATCCCCGGATCTCCTTTCCGAAGCGGATCGCCACGGCGTTCGCATGGGCGTCCAGCCCCTCGGAGCGTGCCAGCAGCATGACCTGCTCGTGCACCTTCTCCAGCTCTTCCCGCGTGGCATAGATAATGGAAGACTTTTTCACGAAATCATCCACCGACAGCGGGGAGAAGAACCTCGCCGTGCCGGAGGTGGGCAGGACATGGTTGGGGCCGGCAAAATAGTCGCCCAGGGGTTCCGGCGAGTTCGCGCCCATGAAGATGGCACCCGCGTGATGGATCTTCGGCAGCAGAGCCCAGGGATCCTGCACATACAGCTCGCAGTGCTCGGGGGCGATCACGTCCACCACCTCTGCACATCTGTCCAGATTCTCGCAGACAATCACCGTCCCGTAGGTGTTCAGGCTCTTTTCTGCCACCTCGCGCCTGGGAAGGAGTGCCACCTGACGATCCAGCTCCCCTGCCACCGCCTTCGCGGTCTCCTCGCTGTCCGTCACACACACCGCGGCCGCCATGGGATCGTGCTCCGCCTGGGAGAGAAGGTCCGCCGCCACAAACCGGGGGTCGGCGCTCTCATCCGCCACCACCAGCACCTCACTGGGGCCGGCCACCATATCGATGCCCACGTATCCGAAGACTTCCCGCTTGGCCATGGCCACATAGATGTTGCCCGGGCCCGTGATCTTGTCCACCTTCGGAATGGCTCCCGTGCCGAAGGCCAGGGCCGCCACTGCCTGGGCGCCGCCCACCTTGAAGATCCGGTCCACACCGGCCAGGTGCGCTGCCACCAGCGCCAGGGGATAGCTGACCGAGCCATCCCGGCCGGGGGGTGTCACCATCACGATCTCGCCCACGCCTGCCACCTTGGCCGGCAGCACATTCATGAGCACCGAGGATGGATAGGCCGCCGTGCCGCCTGGCACATAGACGCCGACCCTTCTCAGCGGCGTGATCTTCTGTCCCAGGGCCGTCCCCTCCTGGAAATCCACCCAGGTGTTCTGCTTCTGCTTTTCGTGGAAGGCGGTAATTCTCCTGGCCGCCTCCCGCATGGCGCTGAGCCATTCGGGGCTTGCCGCGGCATAGGCAGCCTCAATCTCCTCCTGGCTGACCTCCACTGTCTCGGCAGTCATCTTCACATGGTCAAACTTCTCCGTGTATTCAAACAGCGCCTCATCGCCCCGTTTCTGGACATCCCGAACAATATCCCGGACGACGGCGGCAATGTCATCGTGCTGCATGTTGGACCTGGCGCCGAGCCTGTCTGCCAGCGCCTGTACATCCTCTGACCGAATCACAGGTACCATCTTTATCCGCTCCCATCACTTGATTTGAATTCCACGCCAATTCGGCTCTTCTGCGTTCCTCAGGGCCCTATGCCCTGCTCCCCAGGCCCTCCGCCAGGCCGTCCACAAGACTGCGGATGCGCTCGCGCTTGGTCTTGAGGCTCACCCGGTTGCACACAAGCCGTGCGCTGCAGGGACAGACCTCCTCCAATACCTCCAGGCCGTTGGCCCGAAGGGTCGCGCCGCTCTCCACGATATCCAGGATCACATCGCTCAGGCCGATCACCGGGCCCAGCTCCACCGAGCCGTGCAGCTCAATGATCTCGATGGTCCTGCCCTGTGAGGAAAAGTAGGACCTTGCAATGTTGGGGTACTTGGTCGCCACCCGGAACGTGGCATGGCTCACAGACGGCTCCTCCCCCCTGGGGTAGCCGGCCACGCAGAGTCTGCATGCGCCGAAGCCCAGGTCCAGGAGCTCATACAGCGGCCGTCCCGCCTCGAGCAGGGAATCCTTGCCCACCACGCCAAGGTCCGCCACCCCATGGTCTACGTAGGTCGCCACGTCGGAGGGCTTGACGAGAATGTAGCGCATGGCGGAAGCAGGATCCTCAATCACCAGCTGGCGGCCGGGATTTCTCGGCCCTGTGCAGTCAAGGCCCATCTTTTCCAGAAGGTCGAACGTCTTTTCTGCCAGGCGACCCTTGGCAAGCGCCATGGTGATGACCTGCTGCTCATTCCCCATGTTGATTCCCTCCGATCTCCTCTGCCAGATGCTCTCTGATATACAGGTGCCGCATGGCCGGCGTGCGCATGAGCCCTTCCAGGCCGCCCTCGTAGACCATGCAGGTCCTCTGTCCTGCGCGCCGCTCCTTTTCCGCCGCCTCAAGGGCCTGCTTCAGGCATCCTTTCTCAAAGGCGATGGCCACATCCGGCACGGGGCGCTGAAAGCGTGCCCCCTGCCGCTCAAGGGCGATCAGGCAGGTCTTGAGGCTGGCCGCGAACCCGACGGCCGGCATGCTCCGTCCGTAGAGTCCGGGCAGTCCGTCATACCGCCCGCCGGACAGAATCGGCTGGCCCACGCCCGCCACCTGTCCGCGGAAGATGACACCGGAATAATACCCCGCCTCCTGCGTCATGCCAAGGTCCAGCGTCACATGCCAGGCGCAGCCCCACATGTCAAGGAGATCCACGATCTCACGAAGATTGTGGAGGGCGGCTCTGCTCTTTTCACCCTCCGCCATGGCCTCCGCTTCCTCCAGGATGTCCCGCTCGCCAAAGAGCAGGGGGAGCCTTTTCAGCTTCTCCGCCACCGCCTCCGGGAGCCCAAGGGACTTGAGGTGCCACTCGAGCGCCAAAGCATTTTTCTGCTCTGTCAGCTCCCGGATGCCCACCGCATCCTCCTTGGACACGCCGGCCTCCTCCAGCACCGCCTGGAAAAAGCCCGCGTGGCCGAGCTCCAGCTGGAAGTCCCCGATGCCCGCCGCCTGCATGGTCCTTGCGGAGAGGGCGATCACCTCGGCATCCGCCTCCGGGGAGGAGAGCCCCATGATCTCCACCCCTGCCTGGGGCTGCTCGGAGAGCATGGAGAGGGTGTCCTGCTCCATTTTACACGCATTCTGCAGATAGCACAGCCTCAGCGGCAGTGTCTCCTCCTTCAGCGCGCTGCCCGCCATGCGCGCGGCAGGCACGGTGCTGTCCGGACGGAGGGCCAGGATCCGCCCTTCCCGGTCGAAGGTTTTCCAGAGATGCTCCGGCCGGAAGCCCCAGACAGGGTCATCGAGCACCTCATAATATTCCAGCATCGGTGTTTCGATTTCGAGAAAACCAAACTGCGAAAACAGCGCCCGGATCCGGCTCTCCATCTCCCGCTTTGCGCTGCACTCCGAGGGCAGCGTGTCCTGCATGCCCACCGGAATCTGCTTTCTGGTCAGATTCATATTTCCTCCTGTGTGCGCTTTATCGTGATAACGTGATAGAGCGTGAAAGGGATTCTATCGCCCATCCGCCCGGATGTCAATCCTGCTCCCCAATGTTTGTTGCTGTTTGTTGCAATTTGTTGCAGGACGGACGCAGCCCGAACCCCGGAATTTCATTGAAAACGGCTTTCTTTCATGATAAGATGCAGTTCCTTCGGTCTTCCCCTCCGCTGTCTTCTTCAGCGTACGGGCGCACCCGATAGGACAGCACCTGACAGGGGAGGGTCTGCCATGTACGTACTCGGCCTGACCGGAGGCATCGCCTGCGGCAAATCTACGGTATCCCGGCAGATCCGCCACATGGGGATCCCGGTGATTGACGGGGATGAACTGTCTCACCGCCTGACGGACAGGGGCGGCAAGGCCCTTGATCCCATCCGGGAAGCCTTCGGGGACGGGATGCTGCTCCCGGAGGGCGGACTGGACCGAAAAAAAATGGGCCGCCTGGTCTTTTCGGACGATGCGTCCATGGAAAAGCTCAACGCAATCATGCATCCGCTCCTCCGCACGTCCATTGAGGAAGAGCTCGCATCTCTTCAGGCAGCTGGCACGCCCGTCTGCCTCATGGACATGCCGCTCCTCTTTGAGCAGCACCTGGAGGGCCTTTGCCAGGAAGTCTGGTGCGTAGCCCTGCCCGAACACGTGCAGATCGAGCGGCTGTGCCAGCGGGACCATCTCACGGAGGCGGAGGCCATCGCGAGGATCCGGACGCAGATGCCGCTCACAGAAAAGATCCGGAGGGCCCAGAGGGTCATCGACAATTCGGGCTCCGAGAGCAGGACCATGAGCGATGTGCAGGACATGTGTGCCGCGCTCCTCACCCGCCTGGAGAGCGGGCAGGCACCCACGAGGCACCGCCGCGCAGACCGTTACCGGCAGTCAGCAGACGTATCAAATCCGTCGCCCGCGCCGGCCGCACCGGCCTCCAATCCGCAGGACCCGGAGCTCCCCATCGAGCGCCAGGTCCCGCGCATCCGGGACATTTCAGAGAGCCGCAGCGAGCAGCATGAGGACGACCGGGTCTACCGGCCAACGCCCCCTGCCCTGCCGCAGGGCCTGATCTGGAGTCTTTTTCTGACCTTCCTCCTCGCCCTCGCGCTCCTTGCCTCCCAGTTCTTCATGGATGCCTTTCTGCATGGACGCCGCGATGAGCGCCAGGCGGCCTATGAGATGACGCTGCGCAACCATCCGATGCGCTACGAGGAACTGGTCGACCATTATGCTGCACTCTACAACCTTCAGCCGGCCTTTGTCAACGCCATCATTCTCAATGAATCTTCCTTTGATTATCATGCAGAATCCGGCGTGGGTGCACGGGGCCTGATGCAGCTGATGAGCTCCACCGCCGAGTGGATCGCGGGAAAGCTCCAGGTGCGGGATTACACCTTTGACATGATGTGGGACCCGGAGAGGAACATTGAGTTCGGCTGCTGGTACCTCAATTACCTCTCGGGCCTTTTCTCCGGGGACCCGGTGTGCGTCATCAGCGCATACCACGCAGGGCAGGGCACCGTTGCCGGCTGGCTCAGCGACCCCGCCATTTCTTCCGACGGAAGAACACTGTCCGTCACGTCCCTTCCGGAGGGACCGACCAGAACCTACGCAGGGAGGGTGACACTCGCCTATGCCATCTACGATGCGCTCTATTTCCATGCGCTCAATCCTGAGCCTGATGCTGATTCTCTGTTTTCTTCCGCACATCTCGCTGGCCAGTAACGTGGAAGATGCCCTTTCCGTGGGCATCCAGTCCACAAAAACGCCCTCCATCCACCCTCTGGACCCGAAGGAGCGCGATATCCTCAGCGTCTACTCTCTCATCTACGAGAGCCTGGTCACCATCGATGACAACTATCTTCCCCAGCCGCTCCTGTGCGACCACTGGGAGATGAGCACCAACGGACGGACGTGGACGTTCTACCTCAGGGACAACGTCACCTTCTCCGACGGCACACCCCTCACCGCCTACGATGTGGTCGCCACCGCCCTCTACATCCTGGATCGTGCCAAGGATACCTCCACCGAGGATCACGGCTATTACGCGAACCTTCAGTATTTCGTGAGGGAGATTTCCGCCTCCGATGCCTACACCGTGGTCGTCAAGGCGGAGCGTGCCTACTGGGGCCTTCTCTACGCCATGACCTTCCCCATCCTCAAGCAGTCGGAGCTGCTCAGCGACATGCCCGCAGGCTCCGGGCCCTACCGCCTGGTGGGCTTTTCCGCCGGCAGCTACATTGCCCTTTCTGCCAACGAGCGGTGGTGGAAAAATCAGCCGGTTGTGAAGGACATCACCTTCACCTGCTACTCCACCCCCCGCGAGGTCATCGAGTCCTACGAGTATGCGAGGGTCGATACCATCTTCACCCGGTCCATCGCGGCGGCGCAGTACCGCTCGGGGCAGACCTCCCTGTCCCTTGCCTCAAGGACGCGGCAGCTGGAGGTTCTCCTGATGAACCACTCCGCCTCAAAGCTCTCCAGTGTCAATGTACGAAAGGCCATCCGCGCAGCCCTCGACAAGGACCGCCTGGCCTCCTCCGTGTACATGGGCATGGCAGACCGCACGGACACGCCCTGGCCCAACGGCACCTGGATGTATGACAGCAGCCTGTCCAGCCAGTTCCTCTATAATCAGGAGGAGGCAAAGCGCCTGCTGGCCGAAGACGGGTGGGGCGACAGCAATCAGGACGGTGTCCTCGACCGCCTGAATGATCAGGACGAGCGAGTGGACCTGACGCTGAACCTGTACGTGTACGAGGAGCCGGATAACGACGTGCGCATTGAGGCCGCAAACCTCATCAAGGAGCAGCTGGCGCAGGTCGGGATCTCGGTCTCCATCTCCACCATGACCTTTGCGGGCGTCAGGGAGAAGCTTGCCGCCGGCTCCTTCAACCTGGCTCTGGTCAGCTACTCCATGGACGTGGCGCCGGACTACGGCTTTATGCTCTGGTCCGGAAACTCCGGCAACTATGCAAGGTACCGCTCCAGCGCCATGACCGAACTGTGCCGGGAGCTTCGCACATGCCTGAGCCAGGGCGAGTACCAGGCCAAGCTGTTTGAGATCCAGGCGCAGTTTGCCGCGGACTGTCCCTTTGTGTGCCTCTACTACCGGGAGGGCGTGGTGCTGACCAGAAAAATGTACACCACCGCCCGGGACATCCGGGAGCTGGAGCTGCTTCGCGGCATTGAGTCCTTCAGTCCGTAAACTTCTCAGGAATCCCAAGAAATACAGAAAAAGAGCGTGATCGAATTGAACTGGATGGAAATCGTCGTCAGCACCACCACCCCCGGCAGCGATCTTGTCAGTGAGCTGCTCACACAGATCGGTGCCGAGGGCACCATGGTGGAGGACCGGAGTGTGGTGCCGGATCCGAACCAGCCAAGCGGATACTGGGAACTCATCGATCCCTCCCTCGTGGACACGATGCCCGAGGACGTGCGGGTGCATGCCTGGCTCACCCCGGATGCCTCCCTGGGAGACCGCCTGACGGAGCTGAAATCGCGTCTGCGTGATCTCCAGGCACAGTCCCTTCCCTTCGATCCCGGCACGCTGGAGGTCACCTGCCAGTCGGTGGAGGATCCCAACTGGGCGGAGGCATGGAAGAAGTTCTATAAGCCCTTCCGGGCCGGGCAGCGCCTCGTGGTCAAGCCCTCCTGGGAGCAGTGGGAGAAGCAGGACGGGGATCTGATCATCGAGATGGACCCCGGCATGGCCTTTGGCAGCGGCACCCATGAGACCACGAGCCTGTGTCTTGCCCTTCTGGAGGACGTGGTGAACGCCTCCTCCAGGGTGATCGATGTGGGCTGCGGCAGCGGCATTCTGGCCATCGGCGCGGCTCTGCTGGGCGCCAGGGATGTACTGGCCACGGACATCGACCCGGATGCCGTGCGCGTGGCCAGGGAGAACATTGAGCGCAACCATCTCACCGACGTTATCCGCGCCCAGGCAGGAAATCTTCTCGATAACGTCAGCGAAACCTGTGACGTGTGCGTGGCCAACATCATCGCCGATGTCATCATGTCCTTTGCCTCTCCCCTTCGCGCGCATATCGTCCCCGGCGGCTATTTCATCTCCTCCGGCATCATCCGCGAGCGCGGAGATGAGGTACAGGAAGCCCTCACGCAGGCAGGATATGAGATCCTTCGCCGCGTGGAAAAGGGCGAATGGGTCGCCTTCCTCTCCAGAAATCCCTGACCCCCGAGGAGATCGTCATGCACAGATTTTACGGTATCCAGGACCCGCAGGATCCATCTTTCTGCTTTCTCTCCCCCGAGGATGCCGCCCATGCCTTCCGGGTACTGCGGCTGAAGGCGGGGGACGAGGCGGAGATCGTACTGGAGGGCCGGAGATATCTTTCAAAGCTTGAGCCACCGGACAGAGCCCTGCTCGCAAGCCCTCTCCCCTCCACAGAGGCTGCCCTTCGGATCACCCTCTTTCAGGGTATTCCAAAGGGAGACAAGATGGACCTGATCGTCCAGAAGGCGGTGGAGCTTGGCTGCGACCGGCTGGTCCCGCTGCAGATGAAGCGGTGTGTATCGCACCCGGACGAGAAGGGCGCCGCCAGAAAACGCGAGCGGTGGCAGAAGATCGCCAGGGAGGCCGGCAAGCAGTCCGGGAGATGCCTGGAGATGGAGGTCACCTCCCCCATTTCCATGCGGGAACTCCCGAAGTATCTCTCCCCTCTCCAGAAGCTCTGCATCCCCTGGGAGGAGGAGCATGCCCTGAGCCTGAAGGCCTTTCATGACATGCACCCCGACATTTCCTCCCTCGGCCTGCTCATCGGGCCGGAGGGCGGAATTGACCCGGAGGAGATGGACACCCTCACCGCCCTCGGCGGCTGCGCCGTCACACTCGGCCCGCGCATTCTCCGCACGGAGACCGCCGGCCTGTGTGCGCTTTCCGCACTCTTCTGTCTGTATGGAGATATGGAGGGCATGGCCTGATCCAAGCGCCCGCGAATCGCCCTGCCATCTGCGGCAGCGTCCGCGCGGGCTTTTTCTCGCCCTGCTATTATGCAAAGGAGGTCCCCCATGCCATCCATTGCCTTTCACACACTGGGCTGCAAGGTCAACCAGTATGACACCCAGGCCATGCTGGAGCTGTTCCGCGAAGGCGGCTACCGGATCGTCCCCTTTTCCGGGGAGGAGCATGCAGACTTTTATCTGATCAACACCTGTACCGTGACCGGCACCGGGGATAAAAAGAGCATGCAGCTCATCCGCCATGTGCACCGCCTGCACCCTGACGCCCGCCTCATCGTCTGCGGCTGCCTTGCCCAGCGCGCCGGGGAGGAACTGCTCCAGGAGGGCGGTGTGCAGCTGGTGCTCGGGACCCAGAGGCGCCAGGATGTGGTCACGCTCCTTGAGGAATCGCTTTCCGAGTCCCGTGCCCTCTGCGCCGTGCAGCCGCTCGGGGCCGGTGCCTCCTTTGAATCCCTCGCCGTATCCGGGCAGGACGAACACACCCGGGCCACCATGAAGATCCAGGAGGGGTGCGGGAACAGGTGCACCTACTGCATTATCCCCTCCGTGCGCGGACCCATCCGCTCAAGACCTCTTGATGAGATCGTCCGCGAGACGCAGCGCCTGACCGGGGAAGGGTTCCATGAGATCGTGCTCACCGGGATCCACCTGGCAAGCTACGGCCGGGACTTTACGGGCGAGGAGAGCGGTCTGCGCCTTCTTGATGCCATCCGTGCCGTACATGAAAACAGGGACGTCTGGCGCATCCGCCTCGGAAGCCTGGAGCCCACGGTCGCAAGCGCGGAGTTCGCCTCCGCCCTGTCCCAGCTGCCCAAGGTCTGTCCCCAGTTTCATCTGGCCCTCCAGTCCGGCTCCTCCTCGGTGCTCAGACGCATGCGCCGGACCTACAACGCGGATCAGTACCTTCGGGCCTTTCACAATCTGAAGGACGTCTTTCCCCTGGCCGCCTTCACCTCAGATATCCTCACCGGCTTTCCCGGGGAGACAGAGGAGGAGTTTGAGGAAACACGGCAGATGATCCGTACCGTGGGCTTTGCCCGCATCCATGTCTTCCCCTTCTCCCCGCGCGTCGGCACCCCTGCAGCCACCATGCCAGGACAGCTGAGCCGCAGGGAAAAGGAGCGCCGCTGCGGCATCCTGATTCAGGACGGGCTGGTGACCGCAGGAGAATACAGGGAGCAATGGATCGGAAAGACTTCCTCCGTCCTCGTGGAGGAGGAAAAAGCAGAAGGGAATGTGAAAGAGATGCACGGGTATACCCCGGAATACATTCCCGTGACCGTCACGATGCCTGTCTCCTGTCCCTCCATGCAGGGAAAGCTGCTCCCTGTCCGCCTGACGTCTCTTCTTGAGGATGGCATGACCGGGGAGCTGGCACCTGAGGAATCATGACCCTGAGGCAGGCAAACCGCAAAAAAATACTTTCCCTGCATCCTGGCCCATTTTATGGGGTTCTACAAGATATGGCATACAATTTTCTTTCATCATCTACAAAAAGCCATTGACTCACCATTCAGTCGGTTGTATAATCTCTGCACGGTTCGCCGTCCGTCCGTCTTAGCCGGCTGATGCCAAGGCGAGATGAGCGAGAGGAGGGATAACAGTGTCCGAGGTCCGTGTACGCGAGAATGAATCTCTGGAGAGCGCTCTGAAGCGCTTCAAGCGTCAGTGCGCACGCAGTGGCGTCATCCAGGAGGTTCGCAAGCGCGAGCATTACGAGAAGCCCAGCGTCAAGCGCAAGAAGAAGGCTGAAGCTGCCCGCAAGCGCAAGTGGTAATTTGCGAAAACACACCCTTTTCCCCTGACCGGGGAGAAGGGTTTCTTTTTGTCTCAACGCTTTTCTCTTTCTTGAAACACCTTTTCCGTTCTGTTATACTTCCACCACTGTAAGTCATTTTGTGGTTTGGTATTTTGCAGTCACCCCGTTTTCCTGCCAAGTAAAAAGACAAGCACACACAAGATCGAGGCGATGGCATTGATCTATCTCATTCAGCTCGTGCCCCATACCAATGTACGTTACCGCCTGGAGCAGACCGAACTGACCCTGAGGGAGCTGCGCTGCATGCTTGCATCCCTCGCCCCTTCCTATCCGGATGATCACCTTTTGGACGCTTCTCTCTCTTCTGTCATGCTCCTCGGGGCACCTTTCCTGCGCCTGGAGACATCCGCGGCATTGCCAGAGGGAATCCTCTCCCCGCTGTCCGGCCTTTCCAGCATCCTCATGATCTTTGAGGAGCAGTCCCCGCTCCTTCGCCCGGTCCTCGGCCGACTGCCGCTGTATCTCACGGAGGATCTGCCGGACGTACTCAAATACAAGGGTAAGACCAATGTGACCTTCACAGAGCTGATGATCAATGTGGGACTGAGCGCGGCAGGCCTCCTGGAAGCCTCGCGGCCCCTCACTGTCCTCGATCCCCTCTGTGGTCGTGGCACCACACTTTTCTGCGCCCTCATGCGGGGCATGAACTCGGTGGGGCTGGATGCGCAGAAAAGCGCCATCGAGGACGCGGATGCCTATCTGCAGCGCTATTTCGCCCTGCACCACTTCAAGCACCGCCGTCAGGATACGTCCGTGACCATCCCGCAGGGACAGAAAAACCGCGGGCAACGCTGTATATCCTACACTGCAGCGGCAGATAAGGAAGCCTTCCTTCAGGATGACACCCGCTTTCTCAGGCTGATCCCGGGCGATACAGCCCTGTCCGGTCCCCTGCTTTCCAGAAAAAAGGACCAGGTGGACCTCCTGGTGTCCGACCTTCCCTACGGCGTACAGCATGCGCCGAAGGACGGGCAGGGCGGAAACGTCATGCTTGAAAGCATCGAGGGCATGCTCCGCCGGGCCCTCCCGCAGTGGCTGCAGGCCCTCCGAAAGGGCGGCAGCTGCACACTTTCCTTCAACACCTACACCCTCCGCCGGGAAAAGCTGGTGTCCCTTATGTCGGAGGCTGGCTTTCAGGTGCTGGGGGAACCGTATGAACAGTTTACCCACGAGGTGGAACAGGCCGTCCGGCGTGACGTGGTCACGGCCCTGAAGCCCTGAATTCCCAAGACACCCGGAAGGTGACATGGACCGCGAGGCTTTGCCTTCATCTGGAACACATGCCACACAGCACGTGACTGGAGGTTTAGAGTGACAAACTGGAAAGAGCTCACCGTGCTCGAGCTGCGAAAGGCTGCAAGAGAGCGTCACATTCCCGTCAAGGCCGGCGCCAACAAGGCATATATCGTACAGCTCCTGGAAGAGGATGAGGCTGCAGCCGGGGATGCCCCGGCGCCGTCCAACTCGCAGGCACCGAAGGTGCCAGATGAAGCTGTCCTGACATCGCCTGCAGAAAACGCGGCATCGGAAGATCACCCTGCAGAAGATGTACCTGTGGAAACCCCGCCCCGGAAAAAGCCCCGGAAGGTGAAGGAACCGGTCGCCGTGCAGCTCTCCCTGGATGACCTTGAGCTGGATGAAACCCCCGATGGCACCCGGGAGAGCCAGCCAGGCGCCGAACCCGCGCCGAAGCCGTCTGCACCTGTGGAAGAGGCGGCGCCTTCGCCCCGTGAGGAGCAGCCCAAATGGACCGCACGCTTCGGCCCAGGCGCTGCGGCCGCGCCCCGCCCGCATTTCGGTCCGGCAGCACGCCTTTCAGATGAACCTCCCCGCAGGTTCGGCCCATATCCCTCCCCTGCCCCGTCAGAGGCGCCAGCACCGCATGCGCAGGAGGAGAGCGGCAATCCCGTTCAGTCTGGGCACAACGCCTTCGTGTCTCCCTTCTCGCCCTCCATTCCTGCACCCTCCACGGACACGCAGGAGACGCCCGAGGAGGCAACCCTCACGGAGACAAAGGGATATCTGGAGCTCACGCCCGAGGGATATGGGTTCCTCCGCTCGGCCTTCATCGCGCCCTCCGTGCGGGATGCGTATCTCTCCAGCTCCCTCGTGCGCCGCTTCGGCCTCAAATGGGGCGATGAGATCAGGGGGCCCGTCCGTCCTCCCCGGGACGGCGACCGCTTCCCGACCGTGGTGGACGTCACCGAGGTCAATGGCGAGACGGCCGTGGAATCCCCTGAGCGCCCCACCCTCGATGACCGCACACCAATCTATCCAGAACGCCATCTGGACCTCGGACGCAGCCGGTTTCTGGACATGCGGCTGCTGGATCTGGTGCTGCCTGTCGGATACGGCCAGCGCGCTCTTCTGATCGCCCCGCCGGATGCGGGCAAGGCACGCTTTCTGACCCATCTCGCCGCAGCCGCCCAGGCAGCAGATCCGTTTCTGCAGGTCATCACCCTGATCCTCGACAAGACGCCCGAGGACTGCACTGCATGGCGCGAGGCTGCCAAAGGCACCGTCTTTTCCGCCACCTTCGACATGCCCCCGGATGTCCATCTGCGCATGAGCCAGATGGCGCAGGAGCGCGCCAGCAGGCTTCTGGAGGACGGGAAGGACGTCATGCTGATCGTCGACAGCCTGACCCGCCTGAGCAAGCTTTCCTCCTCCCCCGCCAGCCTGACAAGATCGGCCGGCGGCATCAACCAGCAGTCCCTGATGCGCGCCAAGCGGCTTCTGGCCTCAGGCCGGGAGCTGCGGGAGGCAGGGAGTCTGACGGTGGTCGGCGTGCTGGATGTGGAAAACGGCAACCGGACAGACGACAGTCTGGTGAGTGAGTTCCGGGAGAGCGCCAATCTGGAGATCGTCTTTGACTCCTCCATCACGCGAAGCGGCCTCTACCCGGGCATTTCCCTTGTGAAGAGCAGCTGCCAGCAGAGGGAGACGCTGTCTGACCCCGACATGCAGCAGGTGTACAAGGCCATTCAGGATGTGACCGCCGGCATGAATGCTGCTCCGGCGCTCAGCCAGATTCTCGCTTTCCTGCAGGCCGTACCGGACAACCACGACCTCCCCGGCGCACTGAGCGCATGGGTGAGACGGTTCCGCAGCTGAAGACATTTGCCAGAAATTCTGGGATTTATCGAAAAAAGGTCTTGCACGCCATGGCGGCCTCTGGTATAATGCCGCCCGTGGCTGATATTGAAAGATGTCGCTCATTGTCTACCAGAAAGAGGTGAAGAGATCAATGAAGGACAAGATTCATCCGAAGTACGGCAAGTGCATCGTGCGCTGCGTGTGTGGTGAGACGTTTGAAACCGGCTCTACCAAGAAGGAAATGAAGGTGGATATCTGTTCCAAGTGCCACCCCTTCTACACCGGCAAGCAGAAGCTGGTGGATGCCGGCGGACGTGTCGATCGCTTCAAGAAGCGTTACGGCATGGAGTAAGGATCCGATACAGAGCACCTTCCGGGTGCTCTGTTTTATTATCCATGAACTGTGTGTGAACCAGGCGAGGTCCGCACGAAGGGATACGCGGCGTTTGAATGCCCGGATCCGGAAAGAAGGTAACTCATGGCAAACAGCAAAAAAGCATCTGACACAAAGACCACTGGATCCCAGGCAGATCTTCTGAATGCCTGCCCCCGGGTCGATATCGGTGGACAGGCGGTCATGGAGGGCGTCATGATGCGCGCCCCGCACGCCGTCGCCATCGCCGTCCGGCGCCCGGACCAGACCATCGTGGTCAAGCATTCCCCCTATGTGCCGCTCTCCGAGAAGCACGCCTGGATGGGCAAGCCGTTTCTGAGGGGCATGGTCAATATGGCCACCATGCTTTCCTTTGGCCTGAAGACGCTGGAGGACTCCACCAATATGCTGGGCGTACTGGACGAGGAGCCGACCAAGTTTGAAAAATGGCTGAGCCGCGTGCTCGGCAAGGGCATCGACCAGATCGTCATGGCCGTCGCCATGGTGCTGGCCGTCATCCTGGCCATGGGCCTGTTTGTGGCCATCCCGGCCGGCGTGGAGACCGCCCTTCGCTCCGCCGGCATGCCGCCCGTGGGGTATACGCTCATCGGGGGCATCGTCAAGATCCTGATCCTTGTGGGCTACATGATCTTCGCAGGCTCCGTGCCGGATGTGAAGCGCACCTTCCAGTACCACGGCGCCGAGCACAAGACGGTCTACTGCCACGAGGCAGACCTGGAGCTGACACCCGAGAACGCCAAGACCTTCTCCCGCCTGCATCCAAGGTGCGGCACGGCGTTCCTCCTGATCGTCTTCATGATTTCCATTCTCCTGTTCCTGGTGCTGAACATTCTCGTGCCGATCAGCAACTTTTTCCTCCGCTTTCTCTTCCACATTGCCATGCTGCCCATCGTGGCCGGCACCAGCTATGAGGTGCTCAAGGGCCTGGCGCACTCGGAGACAAAGCTCTCCCGCATCCTACGCTGGCCGGGCCTGCAGATGCAGCGCCTGACCACCCGCGAGCCCGACAGCGGCATGCTGGAGTGCGCCATCGCGGCCATGAACTGCGCCCTCTTTGGTCTTCCGAAGCATGCACCCCGCACCAAGGAAGGCTGGGCCATTCTCAAAAGCTATCGCGAATCCGACCCCTCCTACGTGCCCCCGGCCCCGGCGGAGAGCGAGGAACACTCAGAGGAGGCCTCTGCTTGACCCCCCAGGAACTGATTCGCCGCTCCGCTCATCTGCTGGAGCGATCCGGCGTGCCGGATGCACGCCTTGACGCCTCATATCTTCTTGAACACGTGACCGGGCGCCATGCCCTGATGCTGCGGCTTGACCGAGAGACACCGCTCAGCGCAGATGAGATGCAGTCCTTCAGCTATCTCCTGGAGAGACGCTGTGCCAGGGAGCCCCTGCAGTATCTCCTCCACAGCCAGTCGTTTCTCGGCCATCCCTTCTACGTGGACCAGCGGGTGCTGATCCCCAGGCAGGAGACGGAGCTATTATGCGAAATTGTCATTGAATATCTCTGCTCCCAGCCGGACAGCCACACCAACCGGAAGGTGCTGGACCTGTGCTGCGGAAGCGGCTGCATCGGACTGTCCCTGCTCCTCAGCTGCCCCACCATCGATGTCACCCTGGCAGACCTTTCCGCAGACGCGCTGGATGTGGCGCGCTACAATGCTGAGCGGCTGCATGCGCGCGTGCATTTTTCAAGGGGCGATCTGTTTGAGGGGCTGGAGGACCGCTATTGCCTGATCGTCTCCAATCCGCCCTACATTCCCACCGAGGAATGCACCCATCTTCAGTCCGAGGTCTTGAAGGAGCCGCGCATGGCCCTTGACGGCGGAAAGAGCGGGCTGGATTTCTATGCGCGCATCGCGCAGGAGGCTCCGGAGCATCTCTACAAGGGCGGTGCCCTGTTTCTGGAGATCGGGTCCGATCAGCGGCAGGCCGTCTCCTCGCTCCTTGAGAAGGCGGGCTTCTGCGACATCCGTGCCTACCCGGATCTTCAGGGTCTGGACCGGATGATCTCCGCCAGATGGGCGTAAAGGAAGGAATCTCATGGACGCAAAGTACCGGGAAAAATACGAATGGATCACGGAGCGCTATGCAGAACTGACCGAAACGATCAGCCAGGCAGAGGTGATCAGTGAACCTGCCCGCTACCAGGCTGCCCTGAAGGAGCGGAGCCAGCTGGAGGAGCAGGTGCGCGCCTACCAGAATTACCTGCAGCATGAACAGCATCTTCTGCAGGCCCGGCAGATGCTGGAGGATCCGGATCTTGCCGACATGGCACAGGCGGAGGTGCGCGAACTGGAGCACACCCTTGCCCTTGAGGAGGACGAGCTTCGGATGCTGCTGCTTCCCCGGGACCCGGATGAGGACCGCGCCGTGATCCTGGAAATTCGCGGCGGTGCCGGCGGGGAGGAGGCATGCCTGTTTGCCGCTGATCTCATGCGCATGTACGAGCACTATGCCACCCGTCACCGCCTGCACTTCTCCCCCATGTCCATCTCCGACACGGAGCTGGGCGGCATCAAGGAAGGCATCTTTCAGATCACGGGCGAGCGCGCCTGGCCGCTGTTCAAGTTTGAAAGCGGCGTGCACCGGGTACAGCGGGTGCCCGTCACCGACTCCACCGGCAAAAAGCAGACCAGCACATGCACGGTCGCCGTGCTGCCAGAGGCGGAGGAGGTGGACCTCGTGCTGGACCCCAGGGACATCCGGATGGATGTGTTCCGCTCCACGGGCCACGGCGGGCAGTACATCAACACCACCGACTCCGCAGTCCGCCTGACGCACATTCCCACAGGGCTTGCTGTCGTCTCACAGGAGCAGAAGTCCCAGCTGAGGAACCGCGAGACAGCCATGATGCTCCTGAGAACCCGTCTGCTTGAGCGGATGCGGACGGAAAAAGATCAGGCGTATGCCGAGAGTCGGAAGAGTCAGGTGGGGACCGGCGACCGCTCCGAGCGGATCCGAACCTACAATTTCCATGAGAGCCGGGTCACGGACCACCGGATCGGGCTGACGCTCTATCGGATCGATGACATCATGAACGGCGACCTCGATGAGATCGTGCAGAGCCTGCAGACAGAGGAAAACACCCGGAGACTTCGGGAAATGAGCGCCGGCGCCTGACGTAACAGAGTACCAGGAAAGCAGTCAGAGTCCAACCAAGAGTACAGCTAGAAAGCACAAGAAACTGTCATGATGAAATCCTATCAGACCCTTCTCGCCTCTCCCACGCAGGAGACGCTTTATCAGGCCGCCAGGCTCCTTCAGGCAGGGGAGCTGGTGGCCTTTCCCACAGAAACCGTGTATGGCCTTGGCGCAAACGCCCTGAACGAGCAGGCGGTACTGGAGATTTTCAAGGCCAAGGGGCGTCCTGCAGACAATCCCCTGATCGTCCACATCTGGGACGCAAAGCAGCTGGACGGCATCTGCGAGGTGCCGCCACTGGCCGTCCCCCTGATGGACGCCTTCTGGCCGGGTCCGCTGACCATCCTGATGCCACGGCTGTCCTCAATCCCGGACGTCGTGACCGCATCCCTTCCGACCGTCGCCGTGCGCATGCCAAGCCATCCGGTAGCAAGGCAACTTCTTCAGGCCTGCGGTCTTCCCATCGCTGCCCCCTCGGCCAATCTGTCCGGCAAGCCCAGTCCCACCACCGCGCAGTCCGTCATGGAGGACATGCGAGGCCGCATTCCCATGATCCTGGACGGCGGCCAGAGCGAGGTCGGTCTGGAGTCCACGGTGCTGGATCTGTGCCACGGCACACCGACCATTCTGCGGCCAGGCGGCGTGACAAAGGAGATGCTGGAGGGAGTCATCGGACAGGTGCAGCTGGCCGGCAGCATCCTGCGGCCGCTGAAGGAAGGTGAGCAGGCCCTCTCCCCCGGCATGCGCTACCGCCATTATGCGCCCAAAGGGCAGGTCACACTGGTGGAGGGCACGCAGGAGAATGTCCTGAGTGCCATGCGATCACTTGCCCGGGCCGCACAGGCTCACGGCGAAACCTGCTGTCTCATGGCGTTTTCCGAGCATGTGCCCGCGCTTTCCGATTTCCGTGTATATGATCTCGGCTCCGTCCTGCATCCGGAAGAAACGGCACACAGGCTCTTTGAGATCCTGCGAAAAACGGAGGAGGACGGCATGAGCGCCATCTTTTCCGAGGTCATGCCCCCGCAGGGCATGGGCCTGGCCGTCATGAACCGGCTGGGGCGCGCTGCCTCCTTCCACACGGTCAGCGCACTTGACGTGCTCGGGGACCCGGAGCTGTAAACCTCAGGCCGCCCCCAGAAAAACAAAAAAAGTGCATGGCCGCCGCTTGACGCCCAGTAGCCCTGCATGATATCGTATAGCCGAACAGATGAAACCGATGACGGAGAATAGTATTTCCCTTTTAGGACGTGACAGGGAGTTGCCGAGAGTGGAACGGCGATACGTTCAGAGGGAAGGAATGGGCTCCGGAGGGCGCACTGAACGGGAGAAAGTCCCAAGTAGGCTGTGACGGGTTCCCGCCCCCGTGATACAGGCGGCGCGTATTCTGTACGCGACAGAGTGCCTTTTCGTCCTCTCAAAAGATGACTTCACCAAGATGCTTTTGAAGGATAGAAAAGGAAGCTGAGTGGCACCACGGATTTTCCGCCTCAGCGCGCAGTGAACCTGTGCGCCGGGGCTTATTTTTTGTGATCGGCGCACCTACAAAGCGGCGCATCGCGCCACATGAAAGGAGTATCCCCATGAAAAAGATCCTCGCCCTGACCCTCTCCCTGATGATGCTGTTCTCCCTTGTGTGCTCCGTGACCTTCTCCAGCGCAGAGGAGAAGACCTACAAGGTCGGCATCTGCAATTTCGTGGATGACGCCTCCCTCAACCAGATCGTGGAAAACATTCAGGCAAAGCTGGACGCCATCTCCCAGGAAAAGGGCGTCACTTTCCAGATCTTTTATGACAACTGCAATGCGGACGCCAACGTCATGAACCAGATCATTGTCAACTTCCTCGCCGATGAGGTCGATCTGATGGTCGGTGTGGCCACTCCCGTGGCCATCGCCATGCAGTCCCTCACCGAGGACAACAAGGTGCCCGTGGTCTTTGCCGCCGTCTCTGATCCCGTGGGCGCGGGCCTCGTGGAAAGCCTGGAAGCGCCCGGCAGCAATGTGACCGGCACCTCCGACTACCTCGATACCGCCGCCGTCCTGAACCTGATCTTCGCCGCCAACCCGGATGCCTCCTCCGTCGCCCTGCTCTATGACGTGGGCCAGGATGCCTCCACAGCACCCATCGCTGCCGCCAAGACCATCCTCGACGAAAAGGGCGTCAGCTACAAAGAGTACTCCGGCTCCACGGTCCCCGAGGTCATTCTGGCTGTGGACGCCCTCATCGCTGACGGTGTCGACGCTGTCTTCACCCCCACCGACAATACCATCATGACCGCAGAGCTGTCCGTCTATGAAGCGCTGCAGGAGGCCAAGATCCCCCACTACACCGGTGCTGACTCCTTCGCCCTCAACGGTGCCTTCCTGGGCTACGGCGTGGACTATGCGAACCTCGGTCAGGAGACCGGCAGCATGATCGCAGCCATCCTGCTGGACGGCGCAGATCCGGCCACCACAGCTGTACTCACCTTTGACAACGGCACCGCCACGGTGAATACGGAAACCTGCGAGGCCCTGGGGCTTGACTACGATGCCATTGCGGAAGCGTTTGCTCCCTTCTGCACCAAGGTACAGCCCATCACCACAGCAGAAAGCTTCGGCGATCTGAACTGAGTTTTCGCACCTGCAGCACACCGGGAATCATCCCGGTGTGCTGCGTTCGTCCCCGAATCCCCATCTTGAAAATGAAATGCAGGTCGCACTATGTCATTTGATAAAATTCTGGCCCTGGGCCAGACCGCACTGGAACTGGGCCTGGTCAACGCTCTGACCGTCCTGGCCCTCTTTCTGAGCTACACCATGCTCAATGTCTGTGATCTCTCCACCGACGGCTGCTTTACCCTCGGTGCCGCCGTCGGTGCCGTGGTTGCCATGGCCGGCTATCCGCTCCTGTCTCTCCCCGCCGCCATGCTCGCCGGCATGCTGTCCGGCTTTGTCACGGCACTTCTGCAGACACGCATGGGGATTCAGAGTCTTCTGGCGGGCATCGTGGTCAATACGGCCCTTTACTCTGTCAACATGGCCATCACCGGCAACAAGGCGCAGCTGAATATGAACAAGACGGAAACGGTCTTTACCTTCGCAAAAACCTTTCTGAAGGACACGCCTCTCTCCGGTCAGTCCAAGCTGATCGTCGAGATGATCGCTGTGATTCTGGTGGTGCTGTTTCTGTGCTTCTTCCTGTCCACCAAGCTTGGTCTTGCCATCCGTGCCACCGGTTCCAATGCTGACATGGTGCGCTCCTCATCCATCAACCCGGTGTTCACGACCACCGTGGGCCTTTGCATTTCCAACGCCTTCACCGCCCTCAGCGGCTGTCTCATGGCACAGCAGCAGAAATCCTTTGATATCAATCTGGGCAACGGCATGGTCACCGTCGCCCTCGCATCCCTCCTCATCGGGGGTGTATTCTTTGGCAAGACCCGCAATGTGCCCCTCAGGGCCGTCGGCGCCGTGATCGGTGCCTTCCTGTTCCGTGTCGTCTACGCGCTGGCTCTGAGGCTGGATATGCCCGCCTTTATGCTCAAGGCAGTCTCATCCATCATCGTGGTGCTGGCTATCTCCGGTCCCTATCTGCGCACGCAGATTCCCACCTGGCTGAGAGCCTGGCGTGCTTCGAGGGAAGGGGGCAGGGTCTGATGCTTCGCATGAAGGATGTATCCAAGACATTTTCTCCTGGCACCCCGGATGCCAAGCTCGCCCTGGATCACCTGAACCTGGATGTCCATGAGGGAGACTTCATTTCCATCATCGGGGCCAATGGCGCCGGAAAATCCACTCTCTTCAATGCCATCTGTGGCACCTTTCTTGTGGACAGCGGCTCGATTCTGCTTGACGGCAGGAATGTCACCATGATCCCTGAGCATACGAGAGCAAGACAGATCGGCCGTCTTTTCCAGGATCCGATGCGCGGGACAGCGCCGGACATGTCCATCGAGGAAAACCTGGCACTGGCAGCCGGAATGGGCGGATGGCTTTCGCGTGTTTCCTCCCATGACAAAAAAACTTTCCGCGACAAGCTTGCCCTGCTTGATATGCACCTGGAGGACCGGATGAAACAGCCCGTCGGCCTCCTCTCCGGCGGCCAGAGACAGGCGCTGACCCTGCTCATGGCGACCTACCATGTGCCGAAGCTGCTGCTTTTGGACGAGCATACCGCCGCCCTGGATCCGGCCACCGCAGAGAAGGTGCTGGATATGACCAGAAGCATCGTGGAGGAAAATCACATCACCTGTCTGATGATAACCCACAACATGCAGTCCGCACTGGATCTGGGCAATCGGACGCTGATGATGCATCAGGGACACATCATCTATGATGTCACAGGCGATGAAAGAAAGCATCTCACCGTCCGGGATCTCACAGACAAGTTCCGACAGATTTCCGGAAAAGCTCTGGATAATGACCGGATGCTGCTTGGCGTGGGCTGATAGGCAGAAAGAAAAACTGTGCCGAGAAACTTCTCAGCACAGTTTTTCTTTCACAAAGGAAACAACTGATCTAATCTCAATTCTTTTGGCGCTTCTCTTCCCTCCGCCTGCGCACGCTGTCTTTGTTCCTCGAACGCCTTCATGATCCTGTCCGTGTATGTATATATGCGCCCCTGGAATTCTTCCACGAAATCATCCTGATCTGCACGGCGCACCAGCCCGTACTTTTCGAAGATTGGCCGGAGCTCATCCCAGCCCACTTTTTCCCCTGCCATCGCACGTCGGTAGGTATCCTCGAATTCGGGATCCACCTCACAGTCAGGCAGCACATATTTTTCTTTCGTCGTCTCCTCTGCCTTTGTTCCATCTGTCGCTGTCCCATTTGCCTTGGTTCCGTCTGTCTGCTCTCTTGCCATTTCCTCGATCCTTTCCCGGCGCTGGCAGGTATTCTGCGCATCTATGCTCTTCAAGTACCAGCCGCCGAGGAATGGCGCCCATACATCTGGACACCACTCCTTGCAGAAAGGATCATAGGACAGAACGCGAATGCATATCACGCCCTGTTATGTTGATCGCCTGAAATACAAAATTTTATTTTGTAGGTTTTCTGAAATACGCCGTGTTGGCTGGCATCCTGTGCCGCTGAAAGAGCGTTCTGTGCATCCAGTACAGGCACCAGACCCAGGCATCTTCAAAGTGGGTGCAGATCCAGGAAATCCACTTCTTCCGATCCTGCCTCATCTGCTTCTTCACTTTCTTCGGATGATTGGACGCGTCCATTGTGGTGGCGGGCTCCTGTACGGTTTCAGACGGATCTGCCTCCACGGCATCTATGGCCGAAACCATTTCACCGGATGCCTGAAGATCGTTTGTCTCCGGCATCACCTTGTTTTGCTGCAGGATCGGAACGATTCTCTCAATGTCCCTGGCCCACTTGTTCAGCAGCTTGACTGAGAGTCCATGCTTCTGAGCATAGCGTTCCATGGACTCTTCGGACTGATCCAGTCGATTCAGGTGGTAGACGATGAACCTGACGGTATACCTGCTGTAGGGAACGATCAGGCAGGACAGGAGCGCATGGGTATGCATCACCTGATCGCCTTCGCTCGTGCACAGAATTCTGCGGATTCTGACCTTCTGAGCTTCCTGTCCCCACTCGGGGTCCTTGTAACAGATATTCCCATTTTCATCTCTCAGGAACATGCCGTTTGCATCCTTCACCGGTTCCAGATCAATGATGCTGCGCAAATATGTCCCGTAGCAGACATAGGTCATGGGCGTCTGTCCACAGCATGGGGAAAGGACAGCAGGATCTCCTTCATGCAGTATCTGATCAACGCTTTGCTCGTATAAGACGTCAAAGGGAAGAAACTCCCCATCTGGCGCGATCAGCTCATTGATATTGATGTCCCTTAAAGCATCCGTTAACACCTTGATTTCTCATATGGGTTGGCGGATCACGGCCTTGACCGCTCACCATCTACCCATTGGGATCGGAAGGACGAACATCCGGTCCCGCTTCCTTTCGCTAATGTCGGTGATGATTTCACCGCAAGGCATACACAATGTGCTGATGCTGCAGGCTTTCATCTGTCCTGAGATTCCGGTGCCAGAATCCACTGGCCCAGCACGTTCTGGCAGATCAGCTGCCGTCTGGCGGCATATGCAATTCCCTCGGTCATCAGCTGTGCCACTGCGCTTCCTGTTCGGCTGTAGCCCAAAAGCCGTGCCCCTTCCCGCACGAGGTCCTCCTCGGGCATGCTGACCGCATCCCGCAGCACCAGGCACAGGGCATTGGCTGCTTCCTCGCAGGGAACATCCTTTGCCTCGCGCCTTGCATTGCCCTCGCCGCTGCGCCGAAATCCCGCATACGTTCTCTGCATCTGTTCATTGTACCAGAAAACCCTGCCACCACCGGACTGCGTCACATAAAAGCCTTCCCTGTCCATCAAATGGCTCAGATATGCCTGAATTCTCGCACTGCTCCTGCTCAGGCCATAGCACTGTATCACCCTGCGGCTCAGAAGACCTTCACAGATGGGCGCTTCAAGTGCCACAATTTCCCGAATGGTCCCTCGGATCTCTACATCACACTTCCCTGAGACAAGCTGATCCACCGAAAGGGCCGCGCGCTGTATCCCGGCAGGCTGATAGACCGGTATCTCATCGTTGTTCTCTTTCCTGTCGTCTGATTCCCGGAGCTCTTCATGCACCAGAGCAGACATCTGAGCATCCACCCTGTGTTCCTCCGGCCCCTCCGTCTCCATACTTGCCTTTTCCGGGACAGATGGCACCTCTGCCTTTCGGGCTTTTTCTACTTCCTGCAGAATCTGCTCCTGTACTCTGTCCGGCTGTTCCCACCAGTCCACGGTCCACACCCTCAGGATCCTCCAGCCAAGGCTCTCCAGCACGGATACCTGTCCGATTTCCCGATCCCTGGTGGTACGCGCGCTGGCATAGGCCTCCCCGTCCAGGAGAATGCCCAGCAGATAGGCGTCTTCCTTCTCCGGATCCCGGACACCCAGATCCACACGGAAGGCCGATCGGCCGACCTGTTCATCCACCAGATACCCATGGGCGCTCAGCATCCGTCCAATGGATCTTGCGATCCCCTGCCGGCTGACACTGCTTCTGCGCATTTCCGCCTCGCTCTGCGGCAGCTCCTGTCCACCGGCATACTGTAAAAACGCCTGCAGGGCGCGGACACCCCGCGCGCTGCTCTGAGCAATCTGCTCCGGGCGGAGGGTGGAAAAGACCAGCATCTCCTGCCGTGCCCTTGTCACGGCCACGTTCAGGCGGCGCCATCCGCCGTCGCGGTTCAGCGGGCCGAAATTCATGGTGACCCTGCCCTTTTCGTCCGGACCGTAGCCCACAGAGAACAGGATCACATCCCGCTCGTCTCCCTGCACATTTTCCAGGTTCTTGATAAACACCGGCTCGTCGCCGCCATATACCCAGGCATCAAGCTGGGGATCTGCAGCGCACGCGTCCGAGAGAAGATCATCGATCAGGTTCTGCTGGGAGATATTGAAGGTCACCACGCCCACGGAGCGCTCTGCTTCTCTGGGGCTGTGGCATCTGCGCCTGATTTCCTCCACCACCTCTTCCGCCTCCCGGCGGTTCTGCCGGCTGCCGCCGCGCGTAAAGACCCCGTCCACATGCCTGAGATGCACCCGGCGGCTGCGGTCATTGACGGATGGGAAGGTGTACAGGCGTCCATCATAGAACTGGCTGTTGCTGAAGGCAATCAGGCTCTCATGCCGCGACCGGTAGTGCCAGAGCAGATGGGTCTGCGGCATGGAGATGGCCAGGCAGTCGTCCAGAATGCTCTCCAGATCCTCCGCCTCCGCATCGTCCTCGGTGAGATTCGCTGTGGTGGTGAAAAAGGATGTCGGCGGCATCTGGTTCGGGTCGCCCACAATCACAGCATGCTCGCCCCTGGCCAGCGCACCCACCGCCTTGCATGTAGGCAGCTGGGAGGCCTCGTCAAAGACCACCAGGTCAAAGGGCATATGGTTTGGATCCAGGTACTGGGCCACTGAGATGGGGCTCATGAGCATGCAGGGACACAGGCGGGTGAGCAGCGTCGGAATCTGCTCAAAGAGCCTGCGTATGCTGATTCCCCTGCCGCCGCTGCGGATCGCCCGCTGCAGAATCCCCACCTCAGAGCTCTGCGCCGCCTCCCTGACGAAGTTCGGTACACTGGAGGCCAGGCGACAGTAGATTTCCTCCCGCGCGAGCCGTGTGCTTTCCCTCTCGAGGCGGCGATATTCCTCCAGCTTCTGCTCAAACAGTTGCCCGGAAAAGCGGCTGAGCACAGGATGCCGCTCCATGCCCTCCTCGGCCAGAGCCCGGAACGCTGCCTTCCGGAACGAGAGAAGGACATCCTCCCCTGCCATGCCGTCTCTGTAGGCTCGGGATGCCTGCGGGATCCCCCCGCGTGTCACCTCACCTGCGGCAGCATTAAAATGCATGACATCCCGGAGCTCGCCCTCGCCCGCCAATATCGCGCGGCAGAGTGTCTCCTCCGCCTGCGTCCAGTCGGGACCGCGCCACGCTTCCACGCCAAGGAGGCTGTAGAGTTCCTCCTGCTTTTCCCGCATGCGCCCCGATGCCTGCAGGAAGGCCTGCATGGCGGGGACAAGACTTCTGTCACCCCCGTGTGCCCGTCGCACCATCGACGCATCGCGGATACCGTCCATGCGCTCAAGGCTCTCCCCCGCAAGACGGGCAGATGCAAGCACGTTCTGCCATGCCTCCCGGGAATCCAGGCGCAGCCCTTCAAGGTCCGCTGCCAGGCGCTCCTGTTCACTGTCCGCATCCTGCCTGTCCTTCAGGTAGCGGATGAGCACCTCCAGATCCTCCCGGAGCGTCTCCTTCTGGATTTTGCCCAGGGCATGCGATGCCAGGGTCCGAAGCAGGCGGCCGTCACCCATCACCCGGGGAAGAAGCCATTTTTTCTGGTTTTCGTCCCACGCCTCCAGATCCTTCTGCACATCCTCCAGGCGTCGCGTGAGGAAGGAAGGCTTCCATCTCCTCTGGAGCTCCTCCGCCACCTTCTGCAGTTCTATTTCCCGTCCGGCAAGCGCCTGAATGTCGGAAAGCAGATCGGTGGGATCCTCTGCCCCGGACCAGCTCTTTGGGAAGTCTGTCCACAAAAGCAGCTCTCTGCAGAGATCTTCCAGGCGCGAGATTTCCTCCATCCCGCGCGTCTCCTCGACAGAGAAGAGCTCTGCCAGCGGGTCCATGGCGCCGCCCAGTGCAAGGACCGCATCTAGGTAGTCTTTCGCCCTTATCCCCGCTTCCCGCCGGATATGCTGGGTGTATTCCTCCCCCAGCACGCGGGCCAGGGAATGCGTATGCGGATGGCCGAGATTCTGTCCGGCGACCACCATCTGCCGGATCGCCTGCGCCAGCTGCTCCATCGCAGGCCGGGAGGTCTTCCTTGCAAACTCCTCCCCCATTTCCTCCATGTCAGGTGCGAAGCGCACTTCCTCGTAGGCGTTGACCGCATCGAACAGAGAGTATCCGTTTTCCATGGGTTCATGCAGTGCAGCGGCATATTCATCCAGCTGTGACCGCATTTCCGCCAGCTGCTCTGCCCTGCGCTCAAATTCTTCCGGACCCGTGCCCTTCGTGACCTCCGCGGCCATGCGCAGCTGTTCCAGGACATCCTTCTTTCTGGACTTATTGGAGTGCAGCTCCAGGCAGAAAGGCCCGATGCCAATCTCCTCCAGTCGCCTTTGCACCACCTCCAGGGCCGCCATCTTCTCCGCCACAAACAGGACGGTTCTGCCCTTCCCCAGCGCATTGGCGATCATCGCCGTGATGGTCTGGGACTTGCCGGTGCCAGGCGGGCCGTGCAGGACAAAGCTTTCGCCCTTCTCTGCCGCCTTCACGGCAAACAGCTGGGACGCATCGACCTGGGTGGGCACAAGTACGTCTCCCTCGTCTACCCGCTCTGCCATCTCCATGGGCTCCGCCTGCCATGTCAGGCGCTTTTCCATGAGCGAGCGCACCACCGGACTTTTCATCAGGTCCTGGGTGCGATTGCGCAGATCATTCCACATCACAAACTGGGAGAAGGAGAAAATACCAAGAGATGCACACTCCAGGACATCCCATCTCTTCTCCTCCATGATGGCCTGCCGCAGGATCGTGAAGACCCTGAGAAGATCCACATTCCTGTCATCCTGCGGCAGCGGATCCAGGCCTGTGATGGTCAGCTTGAAATCCTGCTTCAGCTTTTCCAGCATGGTGACGTTCACCTGGATCTCATCGTCCCTCAGTCGCAGGGTGTACCCCTGTGTCACCGAGCGGCGCACCACCTCCACGGGCAGCAGGACAATCGGTGCAAATCTTGGCTTCTGGCTCCTGGGCGTCTCGTACCACTTCAAAAGACCCAGGGAAAGATACAGCGCATTGGCACCGTTTTCCTCCATGGCCGTTCGCGCCGCGCGGTAGATCTCCCGGAGCACACGCCCGTGTTCCCCCTCCGCATAGACAGAGCGAAGGCGCCTGTTATGAAACTCACTGCCGGGCACGGCACTCTGCGTGCCGATCAGATGGAGGTTCTCTATCTGAATCCCGCCCTCCGGGAGGGCAATGTCCTCCGGCCGGGGCAGCAGAGAAAACTCCTTTCCCTCCCCCAGCTGGTCCTCCAGATCATGGAGGGAGGGGACCATCAGGGGCAGCACCGTCCTGGTCAGGCGCATGCTGATCAGCGAGTTTCGAAGGCCAAGATCCAGAAGCCTTCGCTCCCACTGTGTTCTGCGCGCACTTTCCTCGCTGTCGCCGCCCGTCTGTTCCCCGTCCACATCCACCTTGCCCACGACGCTCTCCGGCACCCTGGGCGCCTCCATCTCCCGCGCCGGCACCTCCACGGTCCATCTTCCGTCCCGCTCGACTCTCAGCGGCATCGGTACCACACCGCTCAGACGCGCACGGTGCACATCGATGACGCATTCAAACGAGGTCCCAGAGCGGAAATGCGCCTCCGCCGTGTGTCTTGCCTCGTCAAAGGACACCTGTTTTCCGCCTGTCGCGGCCGTACACTCCACCACCGCGATCTCGTTGACCCCGTCCGCCAGACGCTTGGTCACGAGGGTGGCATCGTCCTGTACAGATTCCGGGAAGGACTTATCCTCCAGCCACACACCTGCGTAGGCATGTTCCTGCTCCACGACGATGAGGGGATGCAGACCCGCCGCCTCAAGCAGTGCGCAGTAGAGCACCGTCAGGTCCAGGCAGTTGCCGAGCTTCTGTCCGAGCACCGCGTCGCACAGCCGGATCCTCTGTCCCATCCGCTCAAAGCTTGCCGGATGCACCGCATACACGATGCCCTCCGCCTGAATAGCAGCATAGATGGCACCTGCCTGCTGAAGGACACGGTTGGGGTCTCTCGTCTGATAGGCGTTCAGAGACGGGTCCCCCGTCCACATTTCGAGCATGCCTGCCGCCTTCTGAAGGAGCGGGGCGATGGCCGGGTGATTGGGCATCACAAAGGAGCACAGGAGGGCAGGCTCCACGCAGATCCCCTGCCACTCGTCAAAGGGCAGCACTTCCATGTCCGTCTCCTGCGCAGCCAGAATCTGTCCGTCCTTTTCCAGCGTCCAGTGCAGCGTCGCCTTCACCTTTTCCGTCATCTGCGACAGCCATTCACCGTCCATCTGCAGCTGAATGTCCTGGATGCGCAGCGTCCTGCCATTTCCCAGGATATCCACCGTGTGGCGGACGGGCTGACAGAAGGCAGGGGACGCGTGCATGCAAAGCGCCACCTCCTGCAGGGCAAACCCGGATCGGTTTTCCAGTACCACCTGTCTCACCGGAGTGAGGCCATGCTGCTGCATGACATAGTGCACGCAGGGCATGGTGTCCGGCTGCAGGGAGAGCCTGCCGCGCACCACCGCATACAGTGCATCCCCGGAAAACGCCATGCGGTCCGCGGCCTCTGCGGCCCGTCTCTTCCCCTCCGCCTGCAGCTCATCCCCTGCATCTGGCGCCAGGGAAAACGCCTCCCGGCACCACGTACAAAGGCCCTGAATCAGATCCTGAAGCGCCCCTCTGCAGGCGTCATCCGCCACCATCTCAGGGTCCATCAGTGCACGGATCATCTCATCTGCAGGAAAGGGCAGAAAGCCTGCCTCCTGGCATCTTTCTGCCTGCGCACAGAGGTCTCCGTCCGGAAGAGAGGTGGAGCCTGCTGCGCAGGACACGAGGCGCAGCAGTTCCCGGAGAAACAGGCGCACGGCCTCCCGGCGCTTTTCCCCGTCACTGTCCTGCCGGAGGCATGCAATTGCCTCCAATCCCGTCTCTCTCAGCGTCTCGCTCTGCTCCCATGTCACCGGAATCACCGCCTCATCTGTGCGCCAGGCACCTTTGGAATATGGTTTAAGATTATCATCTATCCCGGCGTTTGCAAAGGACCTGCAGATGCCGATGCGTGCTTGAAAGTCGCAAAGACGCATGCTAACATCTACCCGGTACTTAAGAGAAACAAGACAGAGGGTGTCCCTTTGCAGATCGAATATCAGACGCTCACCGTGGGGCCGATTGCCACCAATTGCTACATGCTTTATCTGAAGGACCGCAGCGACTGTGTGATCGTGGATCCGGGCGGCGATGCGGACAGAATCATCCGGATGCTGGGAGGCCGCCGCATCGCGGCCGTCCTTCTGACCCACGGACATTTTGACCACGTGCTGGCACTGCCGGATCTCCTGACCTCCGGTCTCATGGATGCGGACACACCCGTCTGTATCCACACGCTGGACGCACCCATGCTGGCAGATCCCACGCTCAATGTGAGCCGCAGCTTCCTTTTTCAGGGCCTGACTTTCCCCGCGGCAAACCGCACCGTGCAGGACGGGGATACCTTTGAAGCGGGCGGCATGCCCTTTCGCGTCATGCATACACCCGGTCATACCGCCGGCTCCGTGTGCTATGTGTGCGCAGAAAAGCTGCTCCTCTCCGGCGATACCCTGATGGCGCTCGGCTGCGGACGGTGCGATCTGCCCACCGGGAATGAGCAGGAGATGGTGCGAAGCCTTCAGAAGCTCCGTCCGCTTCTCTCCACCTGCACCCTGCTTGGAGGACACGGATGATGGATCTGAAGACACAGTACCTGGGCGCCATTGAGCTGGACTTTCATCATACCCTGCAGATCTTTCAGATGGATGACTCGCTCCTGGAGATGCGCGGGATCGAGTATGATGTGTCGGAGGATGCCGCGCAGCATCTCTTTGTCTGCCGCTTCCGCGCCCTCGGGCACGAACTCCTCCACACAGCCAGGTGCCCTGAGGATCCGGACAGAAGGCTCCTTGAACTGCACCGAAAGCGTGCGCTCCGCCGCCTGGTCAAGCAGACCTTCTATGACCTTCTCCGTCAGGCCACAGGCATCCATCCCGCCTGGGGCTCCATGACGGGCGTGCGGCCCACCCGGCTCATGTATGAGTGCCTCGAGCAGCACATGACCCTTCAGGAGGGGCGCGACCTCCTGATGGAGACCTTCGATCTGACGCAGGAGAAGGCAGACCTCCTCATGGAGACCGTAAGGACCCAGCTGACCCTGCCCCCGCCTTCCATGAAGGCCATCGACATCTACATCGGCATCCCGTTTTGCACCACCAGGTGCACCTACTGCTCCTTTTCCTCGGGCGAGGTGGGCGACGGAAAGCTGGTTGAGCCCTATCTGAGTGCCCTGTATGCGGAGATGCAGGAGGGTGTGCGCCTGATCCGGGATCTTGGCTATACCGTCCGCGCGCTGTACGTGGGCGGCGGTACACCCACCAGCCTGAGCGAGGAACAGTTTCCCCGCTTCCTGGACAGGGTCATGGAATGCTTCCCCGGCGCCATGGAATACACGGTGGAAGCAGGACGCCCGGACACCATCACCAAAGGAAAGCTTGCATCCATCCGGGAGCACGGCATACAGCGGATCTCCATCAATCCCCAGACCATGAATGACAGGACCCTGGAGGTCATCGGGAGAAACCATACATCCCAGGATGTGCGGGAGGCTTACGACCTTGCACGGGCCTGCGGGATCTGGCATATCAACATGGATGTGATCGCGGGGCTGCCGGGCGAACACCCGGAGGATTTTGCCAGGACCATGAATGCCGCGCGTGCCCTGCGCCCGGAGAGCCTCACCGTCCATACGCTGGCCATCAAGCGCGGCTCCAGTCTGCACGATCACCTGTCAGACCATCCCCTGCCGGACGGGGCGGATGCCTCCCGGATGGTGGCCCTCGGCCGCGAGACAGCGAGGGATCTGCATCTCGTGCCCTACTATCTCTACCGCCAGAAGCAGATCTCCGGCAACCAGGAAAATGTGGGCTACGCCCTGCCTGGCCATGCATGCCAGTACAATGTGGATATCATGGAGGAGCAGAGCCACATCCTGGCCTTCGGCGCCGGCGGGATCTCCAAGCGCGTCTTCCCCGAGGAGGGCCACATCCGGCGGGAGCCGAATGTCAGCAATATCCATACGTACATAGATCGCGTGGAAGAAATGTGTGAAAAGAAGCGCACACTGTTTCTTTCAGAGGCGTGACACCCATGGTGAAATGAAAGACCAGCACATGAAGGAGGCTGATGTCATGCGCCGCATATCCTGTCTTCTGATTCTGACCCTGCTTGCCCTGGCCGTATTTTCCTGCACAGTTGCCCTGGCTGACGGCGAAACCTGGAATTGTCCCAACTGCGGACAGACCGGGAACACGGGGAACTTCTGCCCTCAGTGCGGCCAGGCACGCCCTGTCGTCGCCTGGACCTGCCGCGTCTGCGGCTTCATCGGAAACAAGGGAAACTTCTGCGAAAACTGCGGTGCCGCAAGGCCAACACAGAATGTGATCTACCCCGTGCAGACGCAGGCCCCCCAGCCTTTCCAGCCATACTCCACCCCGCTGCCTGTCATCCAGGGGCAAAACGCCTCTCTGCTCATGCGCCTGGCCACCAGGACCGGTCCCAGCACCTCCTATGACGAGCCGGGCACCTTCTTCACCAATACCTGGCAGAATACCTCCGTCACGGTCTACACCAAGTCCCTTGACGGGACCGTCTGGTGGCTCCAGGTGGAATTCACCAACGGCGGGCAGCTGTACCGCGCCTATACGGGCCTGCAGCGCGTCAATATTGACATTTCCACCGTCCAGGAGGAGCAGTTTCTCTACAGCGGCCGCCTCCTGTACGAGGCAGATGCCTACCACGGCCCCGGCACCTACTATGCAAGGATGAAAAACAGCGTCCCCTCAGGCACCCGCGTCTCCGTCTGGAATACGGAAAACGATTTTGTGCAGGTGGACTTCTTCGATGCGCGGATGAACTGCCAGAGAAGGGCCTGGGTCCCCGCCGCCGCCGTGCAGATCGACTGAGCAACTGAGTTGAAATAGATTTGAAATATTTTTGTAACAATTTTGAAATATTTTGACACAGACTCTTCACAATTTGACATCTTTGTGATATGATTTCACCTGTCCGATCCGGCCGACATCCGTTTGCCCGGTCCGGCAGAAAGCAGCAGAGGGTCTGCTGCCCGTATGAGGTGATATCATGAAGAAGATTCGTATGCTTTCCATTCTTGCATGCATCTGCATGTGCTTTACGCTTTTCTCGTCCGTCGCATTTGCTTCCGAGAGTGCCTATGTGCTCTCCAAGAACAGCTGGCCGGTCAATCTGAGAAGTGCGGCCACCAGAAGTTCCGATGTCCTTGACCTGCTGGTCACCGGCACCAAAGTCACGGTGCTGGACAAGGGCAGCGAATGGACGAAGATCCGTGTGGGCAATCTGGAAGGGTACATCATGAGCACCTTCCTGACCTCCAGCGATCCTTTTGCCCCGGGGAACACCTCCTCCGCGTCAAAGAGCGGTACCCCGATCTATATCGTGTCAGACAACGGCAAGAGCATCAATGTCCGCACGGGCCCCGGCACCGACTATCCCGTGCTTGAGCCTGTCCCCTCCGGCACCAAGGCCACCCTCCTGGAGTCCGGCAACACCTGGTCCAAGGTGAAGACCGATGATATCACAGGCTTTGTAAAGACCGAGTATCTGACCAAGGAAAAGCCCACTGAGACGCCGAAGGACAAGCCCGTGACCCGCTATGTCCAGTCCGTCAACTCCGCGCCCGTCAACATGCGCCAGAAGGCGACCCGCTCCAGCGAGGTCGTGGCGGAACTGGTCACCGGCACCGAGGTGAAGGTCCTCTCCACCAGCGGCAACTGGAGCGAGATCAGCGTGGGCTCTCAGACCGGCTGGATCAAGAGCCTGTATCTTTCCGCAAACAAGCCCGGCGAATACCTCACCGAGGACAGCTACACGGCCTATGTCACCTCCCCCAACGGCGGCGCCGTCCGGATGCGCTACGGCGCAGGCACGGGCTATCATGTGGTGACCAGCCTGAAGGTGGGCACCGAGGTGACCGTGCTCACCTCCGTCCAGGGCTGGGCCCGCGTGCGCAGCGGAAGCTATGAAGGATATATCAACGAAACCTACCTGACCACGAAAAGGCCCTGAAGATCTGAAAATGGCGCCTCCCATACCGGGAGGCGCCTGTTTTCATGTGAGATTATTCTACTGTCACAGACTTTGCGAGGTTTCGCGGCTTGTCCACATCGATGCCGCGTGCGAGTGAGACATAGTATGCCAGAAGCTGCAGCGGAATCACCACAAGGCTCGGATAGAAGCAGTCCTCGGTTCTTGGCACATAGATGGTGAAGTCCACCTGGTCCTCCATGGCATAGTTTCCTTCCATGGTCAGACCCAGCATCGTGGCCCCGCGGGATTTGACCTCCACAATGTTGGACACTTCCTTTTCAAGGAGCTCCTTCTGGGTAGCCACGGCCAGCACCATGGAGCCCTTCTCAATCAGGGAGATGGTCCCGTGCTTCAGTTCGCCCGCCGCATAGGCCTCGGCATGAATGTAGGAGATCTCCTTGAGCTTCAGCGCGCCCTCCAGGACCGATGCGTAATCCAGTCCGCGCCCGATGAAGAAAGCATCCCGGCTGTTGGCATACTTGCCGGCCAGCCACTGCATCCGGTTTTCACACCCCAGCAGCTGCTCGATCTGATGGGGCAGGGCAAGCAGCGCCGTCACGTGCCGGCTGTAGTCCTCCTCGGACATGGTCCCCCGCACAATGGCAAAGTGCATGGCCAGCATGTAGCAGGCCGCCAGCTGGGTCGAGTAAGCTTTGGTGGTCGCCACGGCGATCTCGGGACCCGCGGAGGTGTAGAACACCCTGTCCGCCTCGCGGGCGATGGAGGAGCCCATCACGTTCACGATGGCCAGGGTCCGCATGCCGTGGTCCTTGCCATAGCGGAGCGCCGCCAGTGAGTCGGCCGTCTCGCCGGACTGGCTGACGACCATCAGGAGGGTGCCCTCCTCCAGGACGGGATTTCTGTAGCGGAACTCGCTGGCCAGATCCACATCCACCGGCAGGCCGGCCATCTGCTCCATGACGTATCTTGCCGTCATGCACACATGCCAGGCAGAGCCGCAGGCCACCATCTGGATCCTTCGCACCGCGCGGATTTCCTCGTCAGACATCCCCAGCTCATCCAGCACGATCCTTCCGTCCCGGATGTGCGGGTGGATGGTATCCTGCATGGCCTTGGGCTGCTCGTGGATCTCCTTGAGCATGAAATGGGCGTAGCCGCCTTTCTCCGCGGCCTCCACGTCCCACTGCACCTGCTGGAAATCCTTGTCGATGTGCTCCCCGTCCATATTGAAGAACTCGGCGCCGTCCTCCGTCAGGTGGACGATCTCCATGTTGTTGAGGTAGCACACATTCCGGGTGTAGGGCAGAATCGCAGGCACATCCGAGGCAATGAAGGCCCCGTCATCGCTGGTGGCGGCAATCAGGGGAGAATCCCGGCGCACACCCCAGACCTCCCCGGGGCGGTCCTGAAAGAGGATGCCCAGGGCGAACGAGCCCCTCAGGTGCATGACGGTGCGCATGATCGCATCCACCGCATCACCCTTGTAATAGTAGTCCAGAAGATGCGCCACCGTCTCCGTGTCCGTCTGGGACTGGAAGACATAGCCGCGCTTTTCAAGCGTAACCCGCAGGTCCTGGTAGTTCTCGATGATACCGTTGTGTACGACGGCCACGCGGCCTTCCCCGGACACGTGCGGATGGGCATTTTCCACCGTGGGTTCCCCGTGGGTGGCCCACCTTGTGTGGCCGATGCCGCTGCTGCCCTGTTCCGTCTGGCCGTCATGGGTCATCTCTCTGAGTGCCCGAAGGCGGCCTTTCACCCTGCGGATGTGCAGGGGATGGTCCTTGTTCCCGTCCGAGATCGCAATGCCGGCCGAGTCATAGCCCCTGTACTCCAGATGCTCCAGCCCGTCCAGCAGGATCGGACAGGCCTGGCGCCTGCCCGTAAAACCGACAATTCCACACATATCAGCTGACCGCCCATCCCTTGTCACGAATTACCTGGACCACGCTGTCCACCTTCTGCTGGCAGACCTCCTGATCCTTTGCTTCCACCATCACGCGGATCACCGGCTCTGTGCCGGACTCGCGCACGAGAATGCGGCCCGTGTCCCCAAGCTCCGCCTTCACCTGCTCGACCGCGACCTGCACATCCGCATCCCCCAGGGTAGATGCCTTGTCCTGCACGCGCACATTGACCAGCACATGGGGGTACATCTCCAGATCCTGGTACAGTTCTGACATCTTCTTCTTTTTGGCCATCATGACCTCCATCATCTTGAGGGAGGTGAGAATGCCGTCGCCGGTGGTGGCGTACTTGGAGAAGATGATGTGCCCGGATTCCTCGCCGCCGATGCGGCAGCCGTGCTGGGACATGTACTCATACACATACCGGTCGCCCACCTGCGTCTGAGCGTAGCCGATGCCCGCCTCGTCCAGCGCCTTGTACAGGCCGAAGTTGGACATGACCGTCGTCACCACGGTATTCGGCAGGAGCTTGCCCCGCTCGTGCATATATTTCCCGTAGATATAGAGAATGTGGTCACCCGTGATCACATTGCCCTGTTCATCCACACACAGGCAGCGATCCGCATCGCCGTCATAGGCAAAGCCCACGTCCATGTGGTTGTTGACCACATACTGCTGCAGGTGCTCAATGTGGGTGGATCCGCAGTTCTCGTTGATGTTCATGCCGTTGGGATCGGCATTGATGACATACGTCTTCGCCCCAAGTGCCTCAAAGACGGACCTGGCAATGTTCCAGGTGGAACCGTTGGCACAGTCCAGGGCGACCTTCACGCCGCGGAAAGAATAGATGCCAAGGGAAATGAGATAGCCGATGTAGCGGTTTCGCCCGGACACATAGTCCACGGTGCAGCCGATCTTTTCCCGGGTGGCAAGGGGCAGCTCCGTCCATCTGCGGTCGAAAAGCTCCAGCCGGTCATCCAGGAAATCCTCGATCAGCGCGATGGTCTCATCGTCCATCTTCTCCCCGTGCGCATTGATGAGCTTGATGCCGTTGTCATAGTAGGGATTGTGGGATGCGGAAATCATGATGCCGCAGTCAAAGTCATCCACCCGCGCAATGTAGGCCACCGACGGCGTGGTGGTGACGTGCATCAGGCAGGCCTCGGCCCCGGATGCCGTCAGGCCGCCCACCAGGGAGTACTCGAACATGTAGCTCGACCTTCTGGTGTCCTTCCCGATGACCACCCTCGGCGTACGGTTGTCGCCGCGGCGCCGCCGCAGTTCCCCGTAGTACCACCCGAGAAAGCGTCCGACCTTATATGCATGATCCGCCGTCAGGCCGCGATTGGCCTCGCCGCGAAATCCGTCCGTTCCAAAATAGCGTCCCATCTGAAGATGTCTCCTTTTCCTGCGGCCTCATAGGCCCACTCAGTAGATTGTGCGGGAGGTTATCGCTGCAGCACGACCTCGCCCTGATGCTTGTAAATCGACTTTTCCGGTACGGTACCCCGCACGCTGGAGAGGGGATACACCCGCGCCTGCCGTCCAATGACCGTGCCGGGATTGAGGACTGAGTTGCAGCCCACCTCCACATGGTCGCCGAGGAAGGCGCCGGTCTTCTTGAGTCCGGTCTCCATCTTCTCAACGCCCGCATGGATCATCACGGGTGTCTTATCTGATTTCACATTGGAGGTGATGCTGCCGGCACCCATGTGGGCATAGGTTCCCAGGATGCTGTCCCCCACATAGTTGTAGTGGGGCACCTGCACATGGTTCATGAGGATCACATTCTTGAGCTCCACGGAATTGCCCACCACGCAGTTGTCTCCCACCAGGGCATTGCCGCGGACGAATGCCCCGTGGCGCACCTCGGTGTCCTTCCCAATGATGCAGTTTTCACCCAGGAAGGCCGTCGGTGCGACCTTGGCGGACACGTGCACCCAGACCTGGGAGGAAACCTCCCAGTATTCCCTGGGATCCAGCTTTTCCCCGAGGGCGCGGATCATCTCACCGATCCCCTTCAGGGCTTCCCAGGGATAGGTAAAGCCTGCAAGATACTCACCCGCCAGTGTCTGGGTGAGATCGTATAAATCACCGATCGTATAAAATCTGTATTCAGGACCCATGAAGCTAACCTCCACTGTCACATTCACCTGCCAAACGCTGGCAGGTGTCGCCGATGATACACCATGGGAGATACAAAAGCAAGAGTTGTATCATACATTTCACTTTGCTGCCGCACGCTGCCAGGCACCTCCTGTCAATGAAGCGAAAAAGCGTGTATACTTGAGGACAGATTTCTGATCACCTGTCGTTTGAAAGGATGAATCCCATGGCCGACAAGTCCCTTTCCGATCTTCAGGAGAAATATCTGCACCTCCTTGCAGAAAAATATCCCACCATGGTATCTCTGTGCACCGAGATCACGCGCCTGAGCGCGCTGCTCTCCCTCCCCAAGGGCACAGAGCACTTCATGAGCGACATTCACGGAGAGTATGAGGCCTTCTGTCATATCATGAACAACTGCTCCGGGGTGATCCGGGAGAAGGTCCATCTGTGGCTGCCTTCCCTCTCCCCTGCAGATGCGGACGCGCTGTGCACCCTGATCTACTACCCGGACGCCGTGCTGCGGCACCATCACCAGGAAAGCACCGACACGGATGCGTGGTACAGAGCAGCAGCAGAGAATCTCCTGCACCTTTGCCGAATGTTTTCCTCCAAGTACACCCGAGACAGGGTCCGGGCGCTCATGCCGGAGAACTGGGCTTTTCTGCTGGACGAGCTGATGCACTATCTCGATGAGGTGAGCGGCACACTCACGGAGGAGGAGGACAACCGCAGGCTGTACCACGACGCCATTCTGGACTCCCTCATCGCCACACGAGGCATGGACGGACTCATCACCGCCATGACAAAGCTCATCAAGAATCTTGCCGTGGACCGGCTGCATGTGGTGGGCGACATCTTTGACCGGGGCCCGGGAGCAGACTCCATCATGGACATCCTGATGCATCACCACTCGGTGGACATTGAGTGGGGCAACCACGATGTCCTGTGGATGGGTGCCTGCAGCGGGAGCCTCACCTGCATCGCAGGTGTTTTGCACAATTCCCTCAGATACGGGAACACCGAGATTCTCGAGCGCGGCTACGGCATTCCCCTGAGGGATCTGATGCAGTTTGCCGAGAACACCTACCCGTCCCTTCCGCCCGACAGGGCAGCCGTGCACTGCGTGGACATCTTGATGTTCAAGCTGGAGGGCCAGCTGATCATGCGAAACCCCGATTTTCAGATGGAGGACCGGCTGCTTCTGGATAAGATCAACCGGTCAGACCGGACGGTGACCATCGATGAGACCGCATGGAAGCTGCGGGACCTTCCCC
>JAFUBA010000035.1 GCA_017460395.1 Clostridia bacterium
ATTTGAATACGGTACGTCATACGTCGTCAGCACGGTGATGTCAACCTGGTAGGTCTCATTCATCTGCCGGATCAGCTCTTCCATCGTGGCTTTTTCGGCTGCGCTGTACAGGTCTGCATCATCCCGGACCATGACACGTTCGGCAAGTGCGATGGCGTGAAAAGAAATGCACAGACAGAGAACCATAGAAAGCACCAGGAATCGTTTGAGCTTTACCATATGAATGCACCTCCAAGACATAGAAGTGCCGCGACCAAAGCGCCGCATATACCGCTCACAAGCCCCAGTTTCTTCCGATCGAGCGGAAGCCGACCACAGATGGTGCCAGTCTGGCCGTTCATGAGAAAATAGTAGGGCTTGTCTGGTTTTCTTCCCTTGTATGTGAGCATCCAGACGGGCAGGAGGATATAGCGGAGGCTTGTTTTGACTCCAGAAAAAGATGAGGAGCCGCGCAGTGCCTGGAAGGTGCCTGGCTGCTCAATCATGTTGCTGGCATACCCCTGAGCCTCCCGAACCATCTCCTGCTGGGGGCCTTCCTTTTCGATGTCACGGCGCTCAGCAAGGAAGCCGGACAGGTAGGCGTCAGAATATGGAACGGCCCACTCCAGACGATAGGGCTGGATGCCGTCGGAGAGCTGTTTGTTCTGTGCCTGAAGAGCTTTGCGCTGAAGGGATGGAAAGTTGAAGTGCGCGCTGCGCTGAACGGAGAAGAACCGTGTGACCGTTTCGATGGTGTCCCCAAAGGTCCGGGTGTGCACGCGGGTACCCTCGCCGGAAAAATCCACGTTACCCTCGACATCTCCGATCCAGTACGGGTAATACACGCCGGAAAAGACCTCCAGCTGATCATCCGTCAGGAAATTCCGGTCAAGGAACCGCTTCTTCCCCACATACTCCCGGAAAATGTTGAGGGCTTCCTCGCGGGACTTGGCAAAGGGGATCACGGCATCCGGGCGGAACGCATCGCTGACCCGGTCCTGCAGCACCACCGGGCTGTGACAGTAATAGCATCTCGTGGCCGCGGTCGTCGCCCCCGTGACAATCTCTGCGCCGCAGTTCTGGCAGTGGTAGGCACGGAGCCCACTGTGAGAGGAGGTGTTGTCCTGCTCTCCCATCTGGGACTCAGATTGCTGGACAAAGGCGGCCATTTCCTCCGGCGATACGGTATAGCTGCAGTAGGGGCACTGCAGGCCTTTTTGCCCCGGGGAATATTCCAGTGCATTCCCGCACGCGGGACATTTCAGAATATGCACATTGGACATGAGTGAGCATCGCTCCTTTTGATCGGACAATCACATACCGGCAATCGCGTGGATCAGCATTCAAAGACAGACCAGTCCTGCGCGGCGATACGATCGTACTCTTCGTCTGTGATTTCAAGGATCGTCCCGTGCTTGAAATGGTAGGGAAAGTGGAAAGCCTCATCACTCCGGACAAACTCGCCGGAGGAAAGAGAAGGTGCAATGAAGGGTACATACCCCTGCATGCGGCCCTTTGTTCCATAGAAGTCCAGATACAGACTCCACCGGCCGTCCTTGAGCCGGACAGCAGTGGGCGCCTCATACTGTCCTGTCGCAAGACCACTCATGGATCGGTCAAACGCCTCGACTCTCTCCCAAGGGCCCTGAAGAGAAGCGGACTTTTCCAGGATCACCATGCTCGGGTTGTGATCGCTTTTGATGAACATGTAGTACAGCCCGTTTTCCTCGTAGATTGCGGAGTCGATAACGGAGCTGTCCTGCTTTGCATAAAGGATCTCCGGCTTTGAGTAGGTTATGAAGTCTTTTGTCAGACTGTACCAGATCTTCTTGTTCCCGAAGCCATTTTCATCATGCGCACAGGAGAAGTGAAGGAGATAGGCCTCCCTCTGCCGGTCATAAAGGATGTCCGGCGCCCACAGGCATCCGAAGTGCTCATCTCCGAGGGAAATCAGCTCTTCCTCGCTCCAGTGAACCAGGTCATCACTCTGCCAGTGAGCAAGGCACTTGCTGCCGTTTCTGGAGATTTCATCCCACGAACGGTGGTATTTGCCCCGCATGCCAAGACTGAGACTCAGGTCCGTGGCAAAGATGTGAAAACGGCCGGTCAGATGATCCCGTACGATCGTCATATCCCGCACGCCGTAGTCTCCATAGAAGGCCCAGAGCACAGGCTGCCCGCCGTGGACTGCTTCCCAGGAAAGACCGTCACGGCTCAGCGCAAAATATACCTGTTCACCATCCGGTGTAAACTTCTCCTTAAAATGGACAAAGAGGTAGCTCATGGATTCAGTCCTCCGGCACAGAAGCGCCAAACGAAAATCGATTCTTTCATGATGGATCTTATCAGGATTCATGGACCAAATCAAGATTTGAAAACGGTCGGCACCACAGGGCGGTGCCGACCGGAATGACAGCCTTCATCAAAAACAGACTATGGTATATAAAAGACAGACGTCGGTATGTTATTTACTGAATTACAATATCTCCGCTTCTGGTAGTCGCCTGGATGCGAACTGCTGCATCGGAACTTGTGCCCTTGCGGGTGATACAGTCGCCGGAGGTGGACGAGGTGGTGCACTGGACAGACTGCACATTGTCCGGCAACAGAACATGAATATCCCCGCTGGTAGAACTGAGATTGCCGTCGAATTGTACGTCTGTGATCACATCCAGATCCAGCGTGATATCTCCGCTGGTGGTCTCCGCCTGGACAAAGGAAGATGAGCCCACAAGGTGGAGATCACCGCTGCGGGAAGAAATAACCAGACGTTCTGCCCGTCCACGGACGGTGATATCGCCGCTGGAGGTTTCCATACTGGCGCTCTCTGTGCTTCCGGTGAAAGTCAGATCACCGCTGGATGAATGGAAGCGCAGGGATTTCATGGAATCCCTCTCAAGATCAAGAGTCAGATCGCCACTTGAGGTGGATGCATCGGCTTCGATACATTCTCCCTGCAACGTCACGTCACCGCTGACGCTCTGTGCGTGGAGCTCCTCAGCCCTGCCGTTAAAATGCATGTCACCGCTGGTGGATTTGAAATGCATCTTTTCAACAACGGCATCATTCGTCACGCTCAGATCTCCGCTCGTGGAAACGACCTGAACTTCCCGAAGTATGTGGCCCTTCAGCTGAATATCTCCGGCTCCGGTGGTCACGTGCAGGGTCTTCCGCCATGGCGCAGGGATTTCAAGCTCAAGCTCCGATGTATTACCGGAGAAAAACGAGAGAGCATCCGTCAGAAGGGACATAAGGCTTTGCTCGCCGGGGTTGGATCGCGCCGGAGGCGTTTCACGGATGTACAGGGTGCCACCTTTGCACTCTGTGGTGAAGCTTTCACCCTGGGTGCGGTCCGTATTGTGTATATGAATCATCTGATCCTCAGAGGTGCTGATCAGAAGATCTGTGGAGAGCACGGAGACGTGGATGGCCTCAATGTCCTCACCACTCAAGGTATCCTGCGGGAAATCAGAGGCCTTTCGTGCATCTTTCTCTTTCCAGACGCCGGAAAAGGTTTCCTCCATGTCATCAAGCGCATCGACCACCTTCTGAAAGGCAGCGTCCGGAGCTTCTCTGTAGGGGTCCAGTACTTCCTCCATGCCGCGCATGCTCTCGGAGACCTCGTGCAGCGCTTCCTCCTCGCCCATGCCCTGCAGGATCAGATCATCATAGTGCTCCTGGCAGTTCTGGAGCACTTCATCCCGGAAATTCCTGGTTTCCTCGGTCTCATGAACGCCAAAAAACAGTTCATTGACCATCTCTTCCACACGCTGATTCATGATTCTCGCTCCTCCCCTGATTCGGCTGTGTTCTTGCTGCCAAGCAATTGCTCCAGCAGCTGTCGGGTCTTATCCCATGTTACCCGTGCTTCCTGCAGGCGTCCCTGCCCCACAGATGTAATGCTGTAATACCGCCTCCTCGCACCGCTGCCCTCGCTGCCCCAGTAGGATGTGATGCAGCCCTGCTCTTCCAGCCTCCTGAAGGCCAGATACATGGTGGCTTCCTTCATCTCGAAATCCTGGCCGCACGCGCTGGCAATGGATTTCACGTCCTTGTTGATCTGGTACCCATAGCTGTCACCCTGCTCAAGCCGGCCGAGGATGATGTCCTCTGTATACCCCCTGAGCAGATCGGCCGATAGTACTGTTCCCATCCGGGCACCTCCTTTCGTTGTCTATATTACACCGAGATACTTTGCCTGTCAATGCATTGACTATAAAAATATTTTGCGCAAAAAAATACACCGCTGTTTCCTTGACACAGGCTGCGTCGGGCCATATATTTTCCTGTGCATATGGAAATGCAGACAGATGGAGGTTGAACGCATGAAGGATCGTGTGGTTCTGGAAGACGGCCTCATTCCACTCGAGGACGAGGACGGCAGTGAAGTGGACTTTGAGGTGATGGCCCGCGTGTTCCGAAAGGGCAAGGAGTATCTCCTGCTCACAGAGCCCGAGGAGGACGAAAACGGCGTGATGGTCTTCGAGATCACCCGGGAGGAGCCGGGCGATATGGAGGTCCTGAACCCGGTGGAAGATGATGACGAGAATGAGGATGTGTACTATACCTACCTTGCCTACAGCGAGGAGTATGAATACGGTCCTGCAAAGTGATTTAAGGCAATCAAAAAGCGTCAGCCACGCATTATGTGGCTGACGCTTTTTGATTGCAGATATTATTCCTGGGTGCCCTGGATCTTCTCCAGCGCAACTTCGTGTGCCTTCTTCAGCTGAGGGTCCTGAAGATCACCGAGCTCATAGAGCCCCACGTCGCCCTCCTCCAGCGCAACCTCCACATCCGGTGCAAAGCCCACCTTGTGGACGGCCCGGTCGTTGGGCGTGAAGTACTGAGCGATGGTCACCTGCATGCCAGAACCGTCACGGCCCACCGGCAGCACGGCCTGGATGATTCCCTTGCCGTAGGACTGGGTGCCCACGGTGGTGGCGCCGGCCCTGTCCGTCAGAGCGCCGGTCAGGATCTCGGAGGCGCTGGCAGACTCACCGTTGTGCAGAATCACAAGGGGCACATCCACCTTGCCGTCCCTGGAATAGGTGTAGACAGGGTCGCCCTCCTTGTACTGGGTGGAGTAGATGACACCCTCATCCAGGAACAGGTCTGCGATGAATTCTGCCTGGCTGACCCAGCCGCCGGGGTTATCGCGCAGATCGATGATCAGGGCCTTCATGCCCTCTGAGGTCAGACGGTCCAGGGCTTCCTTGAACTTCACATCACAGTCACCGGCAAACTCATACAGGGTGATCAGGCCCACCTGATCGGGCAGCATGGTGCTCTCGACCCTCGTTACATTGACGATGGCCCGTGTCATGGTCAGCTCAATCTTTTCGTCTCCGCGAAGGAAGGTGACGTTCACATCTGTGCCAGGGGTGCCCCGCATGATGTCCACAGCCTCCTGGAGCGTGGAGGGATTGACGATCACATCCTCCACCTGGTAGAGGATATCGCCCTTTCTCACACCGGCCTTCTGAGCAGGCGTGCCGTCAAAAACACGGATGATGGTGCAGATGTTGGTGGTGTAATTGGAGGAGATCAGAAGACCCACACCGGCGTATTCACCCTCATCATCGTCCCACATGTCCTGGAAGGCTTCGGGCGTATAGTAGAACGTATAATTGTCGCCCACACCGGCAAGCAGGCCTGCTGCCGCGCCCTGCAGCATATTGGTCTCATCCACGTCCTCATAGTAGTACTCATCCACGATCTCCTTCATTTCAAGGAGCATCGAGAGCTTCTGGTACTGTTCGTATTCTTCCCGGGAGATGGTGACGGTGTCGCCGCTTTCCTCCTGGGTGGACACGGCGGATACCACACCCTTGGACACCATGTTTGACAGCGCGACAGGCAGGGCACTGCAGGATGTGAGCATGGCAGCACAAAGGGCAAGGGCACAGACCAGAAGAAGCTTCTTTTTCATGTTGGGACTCTCCTTTTACATTTTCGTACGGAATGTATCATACGAATGAATTGTACATAAGCATGGACGAATGCATATTGCCTTTACAGGCCCGTCTGGGTTTCTTCTTTGGACTGGACATTCCGACGGAGTTTCATCAGGACATTGAAGACCACGGCATCGTCAAACTTCCTGAGGTCCAGGCCCGTTCTCCCCTGGATCTTGTCCAGACGATAGATCAGGGTATTGCGGTGGATGTAAAGGGCCCTGGCGGCATCTGAAATCTGCAGATCCTTTTTAAAGAACATATCGATGGTCTGCAGCATGTCGTCCGTGAGCAGGGACTGGGTGGACTCGTTAAATAACATTCGGCTGTATTCCAGGGCGGTCTCATAGGGCAGCTGCATAAGAAAGCGCTCGAGGATCAGGCGGGAGTAGGAGAAGACGGTGTCGCCCGGTGCATAGATCTCCCCGACCTCGATGGCCTGCTGCGCCTCCCGGTATCCGCGGTAGAGCTCTGTGACGTCGGTGTGCAGGCTGCTGATTCCGACGGTGATGCCGCTCCCTGTCTCGCCAAGCACGGTCTCCTGCAGCGCCATGGCATATTCTACAGTCTCATCTGCGTTTTCATTGTCTGAAACATCCTTGACAAGGACGCAGGTGCCGTCGCTCATGTCGACCAGCAGGTCCCGCTCCTGGGTCGGGATCAGATCGAGAATCTCGCGCCACAGGATCTTCGGGCTGTCTGTTTTTTTCTCCATGTCCTGCGCGGGGACCATGAGCAGCACCCGCCGGTCCATGCGCGATCGGATCCCACAGGAACGGGCAGTCGACAAAAGGTCTTCGCCGCGGATTTCCCCGCGCAGCATGGATCTGCCAAAGGACACAAGGTCCCTGTGCACATGTTTCGTGTCATCCTGGGAAGCGAGGCGTGGGATCAGGCGAAGGACATCCCGGCTGGCAGGGCTGTCATCTGAGGCCGTCAGCAGCAGGTGATGAGCAGCCAGATACAGGTGCGTCTCGTGGCGCTCCGGGTCTGAAACAGGCTCGCCGGACAGCAGATCTTCCAGGGAGATGTACTCAGGACATGGCTCTTCGTCCAGGTCCATCATACGTACGGGCAGTGCAAGGGATGCAGTCACATCAAGGATTCTGCTGTCAATCCCTTTTTGCTTCATTGCATCTCTCCCCGCTTCCCTTTTCTTGATCACTGCTTCATTATATCACCGGCGCGCCCCGGTGAGAAGTTTTGTTTCCGGTTTTTTGCATGGAACTCTGTGTATCACCTGCCTTTTCACATCTTTTCACGCAATGTTCATATTTCATTCAATACCGCTTCAACTGGACGCGATATCCTGTCATTGTCATCGGGAGAGCCGAAAGACCGGACGGTGACATTCAGGATAACAGACTTGAAAGAGGTGTATGTCATGGCATATCAGACGGTATTTGCTCGAACGGAAAAGAAGTTCCTCGTAACGGGTGAACAGTACATGGCCATGAAACAGGTCCTGCGGATGCACGGGTTTGAGCACATGGATTTCCCGGATGACAACACCTGCAGCATTTACTTTGACACGAAGGATTACCTTCTGGCCCGCAGATCCATTGAGCGACCGGTCTACAAGGAAAAGTTCCGGCTGAGAACCTACGGGGCGAGGGCTGAAAGCGGCGATGTAGCCTTCCCAGAGATTAAGAAAAAGTACGATCATGTGGTCTACAAGCGCAGGATTCAGATGACCTACGGGGAAGCGTATGAGTGCCTTCTTCAGGGAAGCGTTCCTGAAAGCTTCGGCCAGATCGGACGGGAGATCAGCCACATGTTTGAACTCTATCCGGGGCTTCAGCCCTCAGCCCTCATCGCCTACCGGAGGGATCCGTACCTGGCACCCGGGGGCATCGACCTGAGGGTCACCTTCGATCACGACATCCGCTTCCGGAAAGACCGCCTGGATCTGCGCTACGGATCAGACGGCATTCGGATCTTCCCGGAGGACATGTTCATCATGGAACTGAAGCTCCCGGGCGTTTTCCCGAAATGGATGGCGGATGCCATCTGGAGCCTTGGCATTGAGCCCACCCACTTCTCAAAATACGGAGAAGCATACAGACGGTTTCTGAGGCCTGGCGCCGAGGAAAACCTGAAAACTGAACTGAAATACACAGACTTGAAGACGAAACAGGAGGTCTTTCACCATGTTGCTTGATTCGATCGTAACCTCATCCCTGGATATGACCACCATGCTGATTCTGTGCCTGAGCGCCATGGTGCTGGGCGGTCTCACCTCGCTTGTATATATGAAGACTGGACGATACACAAAGAGCTTTGTATCCTCCCTCGCGGCCCTGCCGCTCATCACCACGGTGGTCATTCTCGTGGTGAACGGGAATCTCGGTACCGGCATCGCGGTGGCCGGTGCTTTCTCCCTGGTCCGCTTCCGCTCCAATACAGGGAGCGCAAGGGAGATCCTGGCGATCTTCCTCGCCATGTCCCTGGGACTGTGCCTTGGCGGCGGGTACCTTGGGATCGCGGTGCTGCTGTTTGTCTTCTGCGCCCTGATGGTTCTCCTCCTTCAGCAGCTGAACTTCGGGCGGGAGAAGACCTTCGAGCGCCAGCTCAAAATTTCGATTCCGGAGACGCTGGACTATACCGGCCTGTTTGATGAGACCCTGAAAAAGTACACTGAGTCTTTCTCCCTTGAGCGGGTGAGGACCACAGACATGGGCAGCATGTATGAGCTGACCTACCAGGTGACGCTGCCCTCCGAATGCCCATCCCGGGCACTTCTTGATGAGATCCGCACGGTCAACGGCAATCTCCCGGTGTCCGTGGGCAGGGTCAGTAACGTGACAGAGGCCCTGTAAGCGGGCCTGACAAAAGAGCGCACGTATCGCATTACGTATCGCATTCAAAGGAGGCATCCATCATGAAATCATTGCATATTCGGAAACTGTTTGCCCTTTTCCTGGTGCTCTCTGTAGTGCTTGGACAGTTTTCAGGCCACGCATCGGCCCTTGCCGAGGAGACAGACACACTGGATGTGACCAGTCTCTATAAGCAGCGGGATGTGGACAGTACCTATGATGCGGCGGAATGTACATCCATCGCACTTGACGGCACCACGGCTCAGATCGTGGGGAGCGGTGCCACAGTAAAAGACGGCATCATAACGATCACGGAGGAAGGTACCTATCTCCTCGCGGGATCCTTCCAGGGCCGGATCGAGATCCGGGCGGATGAGAAGGCCAAGGTACGACTGATCCTGCAGGGTGTGACCATCGAGTCCCCCGAGGGCCCTGCCATCTACGAGGTCAGCGCCGACAAGGTGATCCTGACGCTGGCCGAGGACTCTGTCAATGTCTTGAAGGACACTGTCTCCATGGCGGACGGGGAAGATACCATCAATGGCACCATTTACTGTGCGGATGATCTGTCCATCAACGGTGCAGGCACCCTTCAGGTGATGGCGGCAAACCATGGCATTGTGACAAAGGATGATCTGGTCATTGCAGGCGGAGTCATCTCGGTGGACGCTGCGCTGGATGCCGTCCGTGGGCGGGACAGCGTCCTGGTGCTGGACGGTACCCTCACTCTGACAGCAGGGTCCGATGGCATCTGCGCCACGAATGCGGAGAAGGAAGAGAAAGGCTGGCTTGTCATCGCAGGGGGCGATATCACGATCAAAACGGGCAGCGGTGCCGGTGAATTTACGACCCGTGCTCAGGGCGGCATGATGCGTGGCGGCTGGAATTACTCCGGCTGGGGGGATCAGGACGATGGGAATCCCTCCCAGAAGGGCCTCAAGGCGGCGACAGACCTGTATATCCTGGACGGTACCATCCAGATCGATGCGACAGACGATACCCTGCATGCGGCGAATGTGACGGTCTCCGGAGGCACGCTGAACCTTTCGAGCGGCGATGACGGCATCCACGCGGACAGCGTTCTGGATATCTCCGGCGGCACGATCCACATCACCCAGTCCTCCGAGGGACTGGAGGCCGTGACGATCCGGATCCGCGGCGGCGAGATTGATCTTCTTGCCAGCGATGACGGCGTGAATGCGGCAGGCGGCGTGGACGGATCCGGCTATGGCGGCTGGTACGATGAATTCTCGGACGGCGGTCAGGAGCTGATCATCACCGGCGGAACGCTTCGGATCAACGCGTACGGCGACGGGCTGGACAGTAACGGCAGCATCACCATGAGCGGCGGCACCGTGATTGTCTCCGGCCCCACGGACAGCGGCAACGGTGCGATTGACTATAACGGCACATTTACGCTCACGGGCGGCATCCTGGTGGCGACCGGTGCCACCGGCATGATGCAGAATGTGACGGCATCCGAAAACCAGGCCACGATCCTCACCTATCTTTCTTCTACAGCTGCAGCGGGCAGCCAGGTGGAGGTGAAGGACGGGAGCGGCAATGTTCTTCTGACGTTCTCCCCTGAGAAGAACTACCAGTGTATCCTGGTGAGCACACCGGATATTCAGACCGGGGACACCATCTCGATCTTGGTGGACGGAAGCAGCGTATTTTCTGAGCAGATTACACAGAGCGTGACGGGTACCGGATCCGGCATGGGCGGCTTCGGTGGCGGCTTCGGCGGAGGTCCCGGGGGAAGGCAGCCGCAGGGCGGCGACTTCGGAGGATTTGGCGGAGGCAATGGCGGCGGAAGACGCAGATAAAAAATAAGGGCGGGAGCAGCAAATGCTCCCGCCTGTTTTAGGCCTTATGTGTTTACTTTCCGGCTTCTGCGTTCAGGCGGTAGGCCTCATCGTAGAACCAGGTCTGGCAGCTGAGGGATGGCTGGGTGCCGGGAAAGCGCCTGACATAGCTTCCGTCCGGCTGCTGGTCCCTCGCGGAGTAATTGTCCTCCCACATGACGTCCATGACCTTTTTGAGCTTATCCTTGAGCTCCTTCCGGAAGATGGGTGTCGCCACCTCGACGCGCCGCACGGTGTTGCGGGTCATCCAGTCTGCACTGGAAATATAATAGCGGGCACGGTCTCCCTCGCCGAAGCAGTAGATGCGGCTGTGCTCGAGGAAACGCCCGACCACGGACATGATGCGGATATTGTCTGTGTAACCTTCGACGCCGGCCCTCAGACAGCAGATGCCGCGGATGATCATGTCGATCTTGACGCCTGCCTGGCTGGCCTCCACAAGTTTGTTCATGAGGGTCTTGTCGGAGAGGCTGTTGACCTTGACGCGAATGTAGCCGTGTCCTCCGCTTTTTGCCACGGAGATTTCACCATCGATCATGTCCAGGATCTTGTCCTGCAGGCAGTGGGGTGCCACCAGAAGCTGCTGGGTGTGATCCAGAGTTTCGCCGCGCAGGAGAGCCTGGAAGACACACAGAGCCTCTTCGCCGATGCGCGGATCGGCCGTGAGGAGGCACAGGTCCGTGTACAGACGGCTGGTCTTTTCGTTGTAGTTCCCGGTGCCGATCTGGGTGATATAGGTGGTCTTGCCCTCGGAACGCCTGGTGATGAGGCAGAGCTTGGAGTGCACCTTCAGATGCTCAATGCCATAGATGACATGGCACCCGGCGCGCTCCAGCTGCCTGGACCACTCGATGTTGTTCTCCTCGTCGAAGCGGGCCTTCAGCTCCACCAGCACATCCACCTGCTTGCCGTTCTCGGCGGCCTCCACCAGCGCCTCCACCACCTTGCTGTCCCGGGCCAGACGGTAGAGCGTCATGCGGATGGACACCACCTCCGGGTCCCGTGCTGCCTCGGACAGCATCCGAAGGAAGGGCCGGATCGACTGATAAGGGTAGTGCAGGAGCACATCGTGATCCATGACCTGCTCCATGACGGGAAGTTTGTCGGACAGATCCGGCGTGTTCTGCGGGTGCCTCGGGGCATAGAAGAGCTCCGCGTGGGTCCGCAGCTTGTCGCTGATCTGGGAGAAGAAGGAGACGTCCAGGGGTGAGTCATATTCAAAGACCCGGTCCACGTCCAGAAGCAGCTGATCGCACAGCGCCCGGATGATGCTGGCGTCCATCTCGCGGCTCAGCTCCATCCTCACCGGGCAGAGGCGCTTTCTTCTCTTGATGACCTCCACCATGTGGTCCCTGTAGTTCAGGTCCTCATCGTAGATGGCATCGGCGTCAATGTCCGCATTTCTGGTGATCCTGGACAGCGTCTTGGAGGTCACCTTGTAGTTCGGGAAGAGGACGGGCAGATAGTGGAGGATCAGCTCCTCTGTCAGCATGTAGCAGCCGGTCCGCTCGGGGATCTCCACAAGCCTGGGGAAGGTGGAGGAAGAGCACGGCACGATGCCGATGCGTGCCTTGCCTTTTTCTTCCTTTCCGTCCTTCCCTGCCTTATCTCCGGTGCCGCCTTTCTTCTCGTTTCTGCTGCCGAGGACAGCCACGGCATAGATGTCCTTATTGTTCAAGAACGGGAAAGACTGCTTTCTTCCCACGATGAAGGTGGAGAGGAAGGGCATGATTTCTTTCTCAAACAGGGTCTTCAGGTACGGCTCACTCTCCGGGGAAATGCTGTGGAAATCCACCAGCGTGATCCCCTGCTCCTTCAGCTTTTCCATGAGTTGCCTGTAGGTCCTGTCGCGCCGCTTGCACAGCTCGCGCACACGGATCAGGCAGGCATCGATCTGCTCTCCGGGTGTCATGCCGGTCTTGTTCTCCCTCGCCTCCCGGTCCAGGAGCATCTGGTCATGCAGGGAACCGATGCGAACCATGAAGAATTCATCCAGATTGCTCTGAAAGATGGACAGAAAGCTGAGACGCTCACACAGCGGGACCCGCTCGTCCTCCGCCTCCTCCAAAACCCGCTCATTGAAGCGCAGCCAGGACAGTTCTCTGTTCTCAAAACAGGTGGTCTGCATTTTGAGATCATCCTTCCCTTTTGTCTATAACTTAAATCTGTATCAATCCATTCGGGTCTTACCGTTTATCCGGAACAAAATCAGTTGACCGCGGCCTGCTGCACCCTGTCGCCGTAGAGTTCCATGGCGGTCTTTTCGACCTGTCTGAGGTCCTCCTGGAGCTCGGGCGTTTCCCGCAGCTCTTTCATGCAGCTCACGGCCTCCTCCAGAAGCCGGATGTCACCGTCCAGCAAGATGTCCGATACCTTCTGGCCGGACTGACGGGTGCCCATCAGCTCACCGGGCCCCCGGATCTCAAGGTCCCGCTTGGAGATCTCAAAGCCATCGTTGGTCTGGGCCATGATGCTGAGCTTTTTGGAATTGCCGGCCAGAAGGAAGCACCAGCTCTCCTTTGTACCGCGGCCGACTCTCCCGCGCAGCTGATGGAGCTGGCTGAGACCGAAGCGCTCTGCGTTCTCCACAATCATGATCGTGCTGTTGGGGACGTTCACGCCCACTTCAATGACGGTGGTGCTGACAAGAACATCCAGGTTGCCGGAAGAAAACTTTTCCAGTACCTCCGCCTTTTCCATCGGCGGCTGCTCGCCCCAGGTGAGCCCGACGCGAAGCCCCTTCAGGGGCCCTTTCAGCAGCTCCTCATAGGTGGCCTTGGCTGAGCGCACATCGCCCAGGGCCTCTGAATCCTCCACCAGAGGGCATACGACGTAGGCCTGAGCGCCCTTCTCCACCTCGCCGCGAAGATAGGTATACATGTCCTTTCGCTTCTGCGGGGGGACGAGCCGCGTTTTTACGGGCGTTCTGCCGGGAGGGAGCTCGTCCACGATGGACACATCCAGGTCGCCGTAGAGAATCAGGGCCAGAGACCTGGGGATGGGGGTTGCAGACATGACCAGCACGTGGGGCGATCTTCCCATCCTGTCCCCCTTTTCCTGGAGGGAGGAGCGCTGCCGGACACCGAAGCGGTGCTGCTCGTCGGTGATCACGAGGCCAAGGTGGGCGTACTCCACGCCCTCGGAGATCAGGGCATGGGTGCCAAAGACCGCATCCCAGGATCCGTCTTTGACTGCCTGGTGTGCCTTCTTCTTTTCAGAGGCCCTGAGCGTGCCTGTGAGAAGCCCGCAGGTCATCCCGAGTCCTTCGAGGACCGGTTTTGCGCTCTCATAGTGCTGACGGGCCAGGATGTCGGTGGGGGCCATCAGGGCACTCTGAAAACCGGATGTGTGGCTCAGATACATGGCACCCAGTGCCAGGGCCGTCTTGCCGCAGCCCACATCACCCTGCACCATCCGGGCCATGGGCACGGTTTTCCGCATGTCCTGCATGATCTCGGAAAGGACCCTCGCCTGAGCCTTTGTGGGTGCAAAGCCCAGATGATCCCAGAATTGCAAGGCGTCCGTGTCCTTCAGGGGCATGGGAAATCCCTGCTCCTTTTTTTCGTGCAAAAGTCCAACCGCCGCCTGATAGAGCAGCATGCTCTGAAAGGCTGTCCTGCGCCGGGCATCCCGAAGGTCGTCCAGCGATCCCGGCTGGTGGGACAGACGCACGGCCTGTGCATACGAGAGAAGCTCATGTTCCCGCACGATCTTCTCCGGCAGAATCTCCGGAAAGAGTTCTTCCACACTGGGAAGGGCGGAGGCGATGAGACCAGAAAGCGTTTTGGGCGGAATGTCGCCGACGGGCTTGTAGACAGGCATGACGCCGGGGGTATCCACGGGCCTCGGGTTCTGGAAATTCAGCTTTCCGTTTCGCTCGGCCACGCGGCCGTACAGCATGACATGCATGCCGTCCTTCATCTGCGTGGACATCCATGGCTGGTTGAACCAGACCACAGGGATGGTACCGGTCGCATCCTGAAGGCTTGCGGTGACCCGAACCAGGCCCCCGAAGCGCTGATAGACCGGCTTGCCCCGGATCGTGCCCTCCAGAAAGGCGGGACCGATCTGGCAGGCGGCGATGGTGCCGGGGGCGGTCAGGTCCTCATAGTCCACGGGAAGAAACAATAAAAGATCGCGCAATGAGTGTATCCCCATTGCGCGCAGTTCAGCAAGCCTTGCCGGGCCAAGCCCTCGAAGATCCTGCAGTTCCATTCAATTTCTCCAAAAAGATAACTTCTGATCCTGGAAAAACATTTACTCAACGGAGATCAGGTAGTAGTACAGGGGCTGGCCACCGCGGTGGCATTCCACATCACAATCCGGGAATTCCCTGCCGATCTCATCGGCCAGGGCCTGCGCATCCGCCTCGTTGGTGTCAGCACCATAGTAGACGGTGATCAGCTCGGACTCCTCATCCACCACGGCTTTCATCATCTGCATGGCCACGTCATGAACATCCTTGCCGGAGTATTCAATCTGTCCATTGTGCAGTCCGATGATGTCGCCCTGCTTGATGTGGATATTGTTGTACTCGCTGTCGCGCACGGCATAGGTGACCGTCCCGGTCTTCACGTGCTGGGATGCCTCGTCCATCCGCCGGAAGTTGTCCTCGGGGGCAGCGTCCTCCTGGAAGGCGACCGCGGCAGCAATGCCCATGGCCACATTCTTGGTGGGAACGACGTACACCTTGCGGTCCTCGGTCAGGCTGGCCGCCTGCTGCGCTGCCAGAATCACGTTCCCGTTGTTGGGGAACACGAAGACATGCCGCGCGTTGACCTGACGGATGGCGCCCTGAATATCCTCGATGGAGGGATTCATGGTCTGACCGCCCTCCACCACCTTATCTACGCCGAGGTCATGGAAGATCTGGCTGAAACCGTCGCCCAGGGACACGGCCACCATGCCGTATTCCTTCTCAGGTTCCTTCTTCTCCTCCACAGCAGACTCCGGATGAAGTTCCCTTTCCTTGCGTCTGCGCTCCTCGACAATGTTCTCCAGTCTGAAATCGATCACTTCGCCAATTTCCAGACCATCCTCAATGGCATTGCCCGGATGATTCGTGTGCACATGCACATGAATGCAGGAAAGGTCGCCGTCCACATGGACATAACTGCCGATCCTGTTCAGGCGGCGGCGCAGCGAATCGATGTCTGTCTCCTCACTGTCCTCGCTCACATTGATGATGGAATATTTGACGCAGTACTTGTGGTGCAGATCCGTGATCTTGTCATGGTCATCCACAAAGGTACCGTCGTCCTGTGTGGCCTCGGCGATGATCTCCTCCACACTCTTACCGGACAGCACGGCGGCATAGCCGGAATAGATGTACATGAGGCCTGATCCGCCGGAGTCGACCACATTGGCCTGCTTGAGCACAGGCAGCATCTCCGGGGTCTGCGCGAGAATCGCGTAGCCGGACTTGATGATGACATCAAAGAGGGCTTCGTAGTTGTCAGGGTCCTTCTGGACCTGCTTCTGCGCCTCTTCAGCCACCACGCGGGCAACGGTGAGAATCGTGCCTTCCTTCGGCTTCATCACAGCCTTGTAAGCCAGATCTGCACCCACCTTCAGCGCCTGGGCAAACTGGACGGGGGTGATCTTCTCCACATCCTTGAGCGACTTGGCAAAGCCGCGCAGGAGCTGGGAGGTGATGACGCCCGAGTTGCCTCTTGCACCCTTCAGTGCGCCCTTGGACAGGGCACTTGCAGCCTCATCTGCCCTGAGGAATTCACGACTGTTGATTTCCCGGATGGCACTTTGCATGGTCAGTGACATGTTGGTGCCCGTATCGCCGTCCGGCACTGGAAACACGTTCAGCGCGTCCACAGCTTCCCTGTTCTTTTCCAGCAGGGCGCTGCCGGCCATCGCCATGTCCCTCAGCAGCAGGCCGTCGATGACTTTATACTGAATCAATGGTTACTTCCTCCATTCATTCGGCCCATCTCAGATCCTGACGCCTTCGACATTGACGTTCACTTTTCTGACCTTGACGCCTGTCATGTTTTCCAGCTTGTAACGTACGGTATCCACAATGTTCTTGCAGACCTCTGCAATGGATACCCCGTACTCCACCACGATGAACAGGTCCACATCCAGGCAGTTGCCCACATTGCGGATCTGAACACCCTTGGAGAGGTTTTCACGTCCGAGCCATTCTACCAGGCCGTCGGTGGCGCGCTTTGCGCACATGGCTACGATGCCATAGCACTCCAGCGCTGCATAGCCGGCGACTTTCATCATGACGTCCTCATTGATGAAAATGGTACCGATATCGTTCTTGATCTTGCATTCCATAGTTTCGCACAACCTCCTCGCCGAAAATGCCTCTGCCGGAGTTCCCCCGGACGTCGGCATTTTCCGCGCACTGGTCCCGTCACCTCCTGCCTTTTTTAGACAGGCAGGGCAGCACAGAACCGTTGCGCTCCACGAAGTATACAGGAAAGTCCCTTACTTGGCAAGCGCCGTTTCAGGAAATGCAAAGACCATTGGGACGGACATCCATGCACCAGCCTGCCCTGGCATCACCCCAGAATGATTTCCCTGGAAATGGGATTTGACCAGGCGCTCCTGCCGCGGGCATCTGCTGCCTGCACGCGGATGAACGTCTCCCCTTCGTGAAGCTTCCAGACGGCCTCCGTCTTTCCCTCCATGGGGACGGCGCGGCCGTGCGTATAGGGAAGATTCGAATAGAAGACGACCCAGGAAAGAGCCGCATCGGAAGAACATCTGACATGCACCTCCCCGCCTCCGGCTTCCAGCAGGTGGATCTCAGGCCCTGTGGTCGCATAGGAATGTCCCTCACAGATCCCCTGCAGGATGCCGTGTGCGTCAAGGACGTCTGCCTGGACCATGGTGGCGCCGACGCCGCACTCAGCTTTGTATTCGTGCGTGTCGTCCACGGACAGAACCGGCCAGAGCATCCCTCTGGTAAAGACCGGATCCAGGACGGCAGAGGAGTCTGCGCGCATGGCGTTCATGGGAACGGTGGAGGCGGAGTTCCAGATCTCGGTGGCAAAGATGCCAGAAAGCGAGCAGATGAGCTCTGTGGTATTCAGGGACCAGGCAGGATGGGCAAGTTCGGCCAGGCCGCCACATGATCTGATGAGGTCGATGCCGCCCTGCACGCCTGTCCTTCGGTCAAACTCCTTTTCGGCCCTGTCTGTGACATTCAGTCCCACAATATGCACGACCTGGCCTTCCAGCGGCCAGTCCAGTTCGATCCCCGGAATCCAGAGAAGCCCTTCCGGAATATCCTTTTTCTCCGGCACGGTGAGCGTCCTGTGGTCCGTGATCGCCACAAAGTCGTAGCCCATCTCCCTGTAGCGCGCCATGGCCTCCCCTGGCGTCAGGTGTCCGTCTGAGCGGGTTGTGTGCATGTGAAGGTTTCCGCGGTATGTCCGTCTGTCAGGACTGATGAGGATCATGGTATCATCCGTTTCTGTGTAAAATTCGGTGCAGACAAGCACGTACACCCTGATTATAGTCCCAAGGACGCAAAGTTTCCATCTGCTTGACAGAAAACATTCTCTTTACAATAATGGCTCAGACCCTGAAAAGAGCAGAGATGTTAAGGAGGCAAATGTCAGATGAACGCAGAAGAACTGCATTTTTCCACGAGATTTGACGGCATTACGGGCAGCGCCATCCGTGAGATCTTCAAGATGATTGATCAGCCGGACATGATTTCCTTTGCGGGCGGCAACCCGAGCCCCTCCGCGCTGCCGGATGCAGTGGCAGCCGAGATCGCGCAGGATGTGCTCCAGCGTGACGGAAAAAGAATCCTTCAGTACGGCGCGACCGAAGGGTATCCGCCCTTTCTTGAAAGTCTGACTGCCTATGCAGAAAAGGCCATCGGGAAAAAGATGCCCTCCGTGCTTCCTGTCACCGGCTCCACGCAGGCCATGGACCTGCTCTGCAAGTGTCTGATCAATCCCGGGGATACGATCCTGGTGGAGGATCCGACCTTCCTGGGCAATCTTCAGTGCATGCATCTGTATGAGGCCAACATCGTGCCTGTGCCGGGCGATGAGGAGGGCCTTGTGCCGGAACTTCTGGAGGAAGCCGTAAAAGAACATCACCCGAAGATGCTCTATGTGATTCCGAATTTTCAGAACCCCACCGGCAGGACCATGTCGCTGTCCCGGCGCCAGACGGTGGCAAGGCTCGCCGCAGAATATCACTTTGTGGTGGCGGAGGATGATCCCTACCGGGATCTGAGGTACCACGGCACATCCCTTCCCTCCATTGCGTCCATGGACCAGGACGGATGGGTGGTCTTCCTGGGATCCTTTTCCAAGATCATCTCCCCCGGTCTCCGCGTGGGTTACATCGCAGGCGACAGCACCATCCTTCGCAAGTGCACCCTCGGCAAGCAGTCCTCCGATCTTCATACGGCGAACCTGACGCAGGCCATCGTCGATCAGTTCCTGCGGCGGGATCTCCTGCCTGCACACATTGAGCGCATCTGTAAAGACTACAAAGAGCAGCTTGACAGTATGCTATCCGAGCTTGAAACCTTCCCTGAGGGTACATCCTTTACCCGGCCTGAGGGCGGACTGTTTATCTGGGTCACGCTGCCGGAGGGGATCGATGCAAAGCCGCTGCTGGAGGAGGCCGTGAAAAGGCATGTGGCGTATGTGCCCGGCACACATTTCTATGCACTCGGCGGCCATGAAAACACCCTGAGGCTCAATTTTTCCAACTCGACCCTCCCACAGATTCATGAGGGCATGGGCACATTGAGGCAGCTGTTCAGAGAACACCTGGGCTGATACCGAAGACAACTTTCGGAGATTAAACTGTATGGCAACAACTGATACCCGGCCTGCGGCAAGAGGGCCTGCATCCTACAGGACGCTGAAGGCATTTGGATCCGAGGAATTCATCATCAATAAGAGCCGCTTTATCGGCTATGCATCCCCGGTCGGAAGTGAGCAGGAGGCGCTGGATTTCATTGCCTCCATCCGCGTGAGGCACCGGGATGCAACCCACAACTGCTATGCCTATACGCTCGGCACCAACATGGGGGTCATGCGGTATTCTGACGACGGCGAACCGTCCGGCACGGCGGGACTTCCTATGATGGAGGTCATCAAAAAGGAGACGGTCTGCAACTGCTGCTGCGTTGTCACCAGATATTTCGGCGGCGTCCTCCTCGGCGCGGGCGGTCTCCTTCGGGCCTACACCCAGGGGTGCGCTTCGGGCCTCAGGGCGGCCGGGATTGTGACGATGGAGGATACCGCACGGTACCTGTGCGAGGTTCCCTACGGGCTGTGGGACAAGGTGCAGTATGTCTGCCGATCTCTCCCTGTCATGCTTCAGGATACGGCCTATGCCACAGCGGTCACCTTTACGCTGCTGACAAGGGTTCGGGATGCGGATACGGTGCTCGCGGCACTCACGTCGCAAACCGACGGCGTCTTTCTGTATCTGCCGGACGGCAGCAGTTTTGCCGCCTGGGAGACAGAGGATGCCGTATGAAACGTACCCGGACAGGTGCTTTTGTAACAACTGGGACACTGCGCCCGAGTCCATCTTGATTTTTGTCTTTGCCGGATATAAAATTTTTGCGCTGAGATCAGCATGCGGGTGCTCATTTCCCGGGGCTCACCTGGTCTCACACAGGTACTCTGAATTGCAAGCCCCGCTCGCAGGCGACGCTGCAGACAGCCTTCTGTCACGTGCTGTGATTGTGCAGTGAACCTTGCTACGCGCGGGAGAGCGGATTGACATAGCGAGAGGAGCGAAGAAAATTGAGAAAGATCTGCGCCATGATCCTGGCCATGATCCTGTGTGTGCTCACCATGACCTCTGCCATGGCAGCCATCACCTTTGAAACCAGAGGCCGCTACTATCTGTACAGGACCTCGGCGGATACGGAAATGTATTCAGATGCGGAGGGGACCACATCGGTGGGCACACTGCCGGGCGGTACACCCATCAGCGCAGGCGATACGACCGAAAATCTGCGCAAGGTCACCTACATGGATGCCAGCGGCTCCACGCATTCCGTGTATATCAACAAGGATGTCGTCAAGAGCAATTATGTGACGCTGGATTTTAACGGCAACAAGGTCCGTGTTCCGCTGCCCGCCAGCGCCAATGCCACCTGGGTGGCAGAGTATCTGGAGTATCGGGGCATCAGCGTGTCCTCCACGGATATCGCAAAGGCTCTGGGTCAGTATTCCGAGTCTGTGACCCCGGCACCGGTGCCGGACGGGGAAGATTACATTACCCAGGAAAATGACGGGCTGAGCATGGACGGAGAGGAAGTCACGGACGCCGGGGACGCTTCTGAAGCCACTGCCGCGCCAACCGCAAAGAAGTCTTCTTCCTCCTCTTCATCCAAGTCATCCTCCAAGGCGACTGTGACGGCCGCACCTTCGGTGACGTCTGCGCCGGACAGCACGGGCGTCGTTAATTCCGCCAACGTGGCTTCCGTGCCTGCGGACGGAAAAGTCTATTATCTCGATGGAAGCAACACGCTGAAGCCCGTGACCGCCGTGGATATCGGCCTCATCTTCTCCACTGTATCCAGCGGGAATCAGAAGTATGACGTGGAGACGAGCCGTCTTCTGTGGAACACCAATGCGGATGCAGACCATCGCCTGGCCATGATTAACGCGCCCAAGGGCGGCACGGCCAATCTCAGGAAGACGGCCAGCTCATCAGCCAAGGTCCTTGCCAAGGCCAAGACCAACCGCGTTGTGCTGGTCTATGATGTGCAGGACAAGATGAGCGGCGTCATCTATGGTGACGAGAAGGGCTATGTCAATAACAGTGCCCTCACCTTCTTCCCGGCAACTTCGTCCTATCAGTCTGCCGTACTCTCCTACAACGGATCCCTGACCAGCACAAAGAAGATTAACTTCTATTCCCAGGCAAAGGACAGCAGCCGCAAACTGATTTCCCTCAAGGCCGGCATGGAAGTGACCCTGTTTGAGCAGGGCAAGTACTGGTCCGAGGTGGATGTGGACGGCTATCATGGATATGTGTCCAACAAGTTCATCCAGCTCAGTGCCGAGAACACGCATCTGGAACCTGCCGATATCACGGCCCAGGTTGTGACCGTGGCAGCCCAGAGTGCATCCGCCTCTGGCGATGCAGACGACGAAGCCGAGGATATTTATGCTCCGGCCGCTGAAACGAGCGACGGGTCCTACGAGCCCTTCTACGTGAACGGCTATGAGATGCACCACAATCCCTATAATTAATGTGCACACGAAAAAGCCTCTGCCCATAGGCAGAGGCTTTTTCGTGCACTCAGGGGATCAGGCGGAGCAGGATCATGTACAGCCCGGTCCCTGCACAGATGGAGAGGAACATGTTTTTGAACTTCAGATGCAGGAGGGAAGTGACGACGGTCGCCACGATGGCGGGCACCCAGGCACCTGCCTGCGCAAAGGAGACATCCTTCAGACAGTAGATGACGAGCATGGCCATGCAGGCCCGCGGGAGATGGTGACCGATCCATGTCACAAAGGGCGGAACGGTTTTTCCCTCCCGAAAAACGAGGAAGGGAAGAAAACGGGTCAGCTGGGTGGCCAGGATACACACGAGAATCTGAATGATCCACTTGAGCGTCAGACTCATGGTTTTTTCACTCTCCCCTCTCTTTGGACTTTCGCGGAAGATTTTCTGTCCGTCTGGTAGAAAACACCAAAACCCAGGAGAATGACGGCCATGGCAAAGAGAAGGAAACTGTCGCGCCCGGCGAGCAGGAGGCCAAGGAGTGTGCCGAACAGGCCAAGGAGCGGCGGAAAGAGTGCCTGAGGAAGTGTCATGGATCCATCTCTGACACTTTCCATGGCGCCTCTTGTCTGGTCTGTCATGATGACCACAAACAGTGCCGTCATGGAAAAGTCGATGCCCGTCAGGTATTCCACCGGGATCATCTCGCCAAGCAGGGCACCGATGACGGTGCCTGCAACCCAGTAAAACTGGTCGAGCGCTGTGATGGCAGCGTACCATTTGTTTTCCGGAAGGTCCCTGGGGGCACCGGAGCAAACCAGGGAGTACGTTTCATCTGACATGGCAAAGATCACGTACGGGCGGACGGCGCCTGCACGGTTATAGGGCTCAAGCATGGTCAGACCGTAGAACAGGTGCCTTGCCTGCACAAGGAGAGCAAGGAAAAACAGCGTGAGCGGGGCGAACATCTCGGCAGCCCGGCTCATGGGTTCCAGCATGGCAAACTGCAGCGATCCTCCATAGACAAACACAGAGATACTGATGCTCCACAGAACGTGGAAACCACGTACCTTCATGGCAATGCCGTAAGCGATGCCAAGGAAAATATATCCGGCCAGCACAGGCAGCGTCTCAGGAAACGCTCTTTTCAGGATCCTGCGCATAGGACACCCTCTTTCAGAAAAAGATCTCATGGAGAATAGGACGTGCGACAGAGGGTGTCAAGAATACGTATGTTTTTTTCCGGTCTTTTTGGGGTTATGTGCCAGGCGGCCAGCGTTCGGGCACGTGGCCTGCGCCTTGACACGGTTTTTTTCACTGCCTATACTGCCACATGGTTTCCCGCGGCGGTGCCGCAAACGCACGACAGAAAGTGGATTGAAACATGAACAGCGTAGATCAGCTCTTTGCATCGGATGTATTCAATGATGACGTCATGCAGCAGCGGCTGCCGAGAGATACATACCGGCTTCTGAAAAAGACCATCGATCAGGGAAAACGCCTGGATCCGCAGGTGGCAAGCGTCGTGGCTCATGCCATGAAGGAATGGGCCATTGACAAGGGCGTCACCCACTATACCCACTGGTTCCAGCCTATGACCGGTGTGACGGCGGAAAAGCACGATGCCTTCCTCACGCCTGTCGATCAGGGAAAGGTGATCCAGTCCTTCTCCGGAAAGGAACTTGTGCGCGGCGAATCGGACGCCTCCTCCTTCCCCTCCGGCGGTCTCCGCTCCACCTTCGAGGCCAGGGGTTATACCGCCTGGGATCCCACCAGCTATGCGTTTATCAAGGACCATGTGCTGTGCATTCCCACGGCTTTCTGCTCCTGGGGCGGCGAGGCGCTGGACAAAAAGACACCTCTTCTTCGCTCCATGGAAGCATTGTCCCGGCAGGCCGTCCGTGTGCTGAAGCTGTTTTCCCGGGACGCGAGCCGCGTCCTTCCGACTGTCGGTCCCGAGCAGGAGTATTTCCTGGTGGACCGGGAGATGTACCTGAAGCGCACAGACCTGATTTTCACCGGACGGACCCTGTTCGGCGCAAAACCACCCAAGGGACAGGAGCTGGATGACCACTATTACGGAGCCATCAAGCCCAGAGTGCAGGCCTTCATGCGGGACCTGAACGATGAACTCTGGAAGCTCGGCGTGCTGGCCAAGACGGAACACAATGAGGTTGCGCCCTCTCAGCATGAGCTGGCACCCGTGTTCAACGTGGTGAATGTGGCGGCGGACCATAACCAGCTGACCATGGAGATCATGAAGAAGGTGGCGGAGGAACACGGCCTGGTCTGTCTGCTGGCTGAGAAGCCGTTCGAGGGACTCAACGGTTCCGGCAAGCATAACAACTGGTCCATGATGACAGATACCGGCTATAACCTTCTGGAGCCCGGCAATTCTCCCTATGACAGTGCGCAGTTCCTTCTCTTCCTGTGTGCCGTGCTCAGGGCTGTGGACGACTACCAGGACCTGCTTCGCGTGTCCGTGTCCTCCGCCGGCAATGACCACCGCCTTGGAGCCAACGAGGCCCCGCCCGCGATCATCTCGATCTTCCTTGGGACGGAGCTGACCGATATCCTGCAGGCCATCGAGTCCGGAACGCCCTATGAGGGACACGGAAACGAGGAGATGACGGTGGGCGTCCATGCGCTGCCGAAGTTCCCGCGGGATAATACGGACAGAAACCGCACATCCCCCTTTGCCTTCACCGGAAACAAGTTCGAGTTCCGCTCCCTCGGATCCTCTGCATCCATCTCCGACTGCAATACCGTCCTCAACACCATCGTGGCAGAATCCCTGTCCATCTATGCGGATGAACTGGAGGGAGCAAAGGATTTCCAGGCAGCCCTCCATGACCTGATTGTGCGGGAGATCAAGGAACACAAGAGGATCATTTTTAACGGCAACGGCTACAGCCAGGCATGGGTGGAGGAGGCCAGGCAGCGCGGTCTCCACAACCTCCCCTCCACCGTGGATGCCCTGCCCTCTCTTCTGGATGAAAAAAACATCCGCCTCTATGAAAAGCATAAAATCTTCTCCTCTGCCGAGCTCCATGCGCGCTATGAAATTGAGCTGGAGGCATACAATAAGGTCTTGCACATCGAGGCGGACACCATGCTGACCATGGCCCGGCGGGAGATCATGCCATCGGTCATGCGCTTTGCGGGAAGCCTTGCGGAGGGTGCCGGGAAGATCAAGGCCTATGCGCCTTCCCTCACCTGCACGCCCCAGGAAAAGCTCCTCAAGAAGGTGACAGAGCTTCTGCAGGAGATGGACAGCGCCGTCGATACCCTCCAGCAGCTGATCAGCCACGTGCCCGCTTCCACGGTTCTTGAGCAGTCCAGGTACCTGCATGATCAGGTGATCCCTGCCATGAGTGCTGTGCGGGCACCTGCAGACCGCCTCGAGGAAATCTGCGACCGCAGTGCCTGGCCCTTCCCCACCTATGCGGATCTTCTTTTCGATGCGTGAGATAGTCTAACTTGTTTTCTTTCTGTTTCTTTTGTATACAGTCCCGTTCAGATGATTGACACTGTGTTTTCCGGAGGATAAACTGCTTTTCGAAGGACGGTGCATACCGCATGTGTGTGCACCGAGTAGTTGAAGGAGGTTTATACTCTATGAAAAGAATTGCATCATTGCTTCTCGCACTGTGTCTGTGCCTGAGCTGCGTGGCTGTGGCCGGCGCAGAAGGAAAGACCTATCAGGTGGGCGTGCTTCAGCTGGTTCAGCATGTGGCACTGGATGCCGCTACACAGGGTTTCCAGGATGCGCTCAAGGAAGCGCTGGGCGACAGCGTGAACATTGAGGTCAAGAACGCTTCCGGCGAATTCAATAACTGCACCACCATCGCCAATGATTTTGTCGCGGGCAATGTGGACCTGATCATGGCCAACGCAACACCTGCCCTGCAGGCCAGCGTGGGCGCCACCGGGGATATCCCGATCCTGGGTACCAGCATCACCGACTACGGCACTGCGCTGGATATCGCTGACTGGACTGGCACGACCGGCATCAATGTGTCCGGCACCGCAGACCTTGCGCCCCTCGACGGCCAGGCAGAGATCCTGAACGAACTCTTCCCGGACGCCAAGACCGTGGGTCTCATCTACTGCTCCGCCGAGGCCAACTCCCTCTACCAGGTGCGGACCATTGCAGGATATCTGAACGAGCTGGGCTATGAGACAAAGGAATATGCCTTTGCCGACTCCAACGATGTTGCCTCCGTGACCGAGAGCGCCTGCGAGTGCGATGTGCTCTATATCCCCACGGACAACACCGCTGCCACCTACACCGAGACCATCGCCAACGTGGTGATCCCTGCCGGCAAGCCCGTCATCGCGGGTGAAGAAGGTATCTGCGTCGGCTGCGGTGTGGCGACCCTCACCATCTCCTACTATGATCTGGGCTATGCTACCGGCAAGATGGCCGTGAAGGTTCTCACCGAGGGTGCAGATATTTCCACCATGCCCGTTGAGTATGCACCGCAGTTCACCAAGAAGTACAATGCTGCCAACTGCGAAGCGCTGAATATTCAGGTGCCGGAAGACTACGTCGCCATCGAATAATGCTGCTTCTGTCCCTGTTCATGACTCGTGTGTCATGATATCGGAAGCCATAAGATTTCTGTCTTATGGCTTTCGTCCTGTTTTCTGACCAGGTGTTTTCTGAAATCCATGCCTTGATTTTTCTTCTGAGGAGGGTCGTTCCTTGGATTTTGCTAAGCTTCTCAATGCGCTGCCGGGCGCCGCGTCCCAGGGTGTCATCTGGGGCATGATGGCCATCGGTGTCTACATCACCTACAGGATTCTGGATGTGGCCGACCTGACCGTCGATGGCTCCATGGCCACAGGCGGTGCCGTGGCTGCGGTTCTGATCACCCAGGGTGTGAATCCCTGGCTGGCGGTCCTGTGTGCCTTTCTGGTGGGCATGCTGACGGGCCTTCTCACGGGACTTTTTCATACCGCCATGGGCATACCGGCCATTCTGGCAGGTATCCTGACACAACTGGCCCTGTATTCCGTGAATCTTCGGATCATGGATGGCAAGGCCAACATGGCAGTGAACGTGAATAAGTATTGGGTCCTTGTATCCTCAAGAAACGTCCGTGTGCTGTCTCTGCAGAATCCAATCTGTCTGACCCTCCTGCTCACGGTGATCCTGATCGCCCTTCTGTATCTCTTTTTCGGCACGGAATACGGCAACGCGCTGCGTGCCACGGGTGCGAATCAGAACATGGCCAGGGCGCAAGGCATCAACACATCCCGCGCCAAGGTTGTGGGCCTGATGCTCTCCAACGGGATCGTGGCCTTCTCCGGTGCCATGCTCACCCAGTACCAGGGGTTTGCGGATGTACAGATGGGCCGCGGCGCCATCGTCATCGGTCTTGCCGCGGTCATCATCGGCGAGGTTGTCCTTGGGAAATTCTTCCGCTCCCTCTGGGGTAAGCTTCTGTGTGTCAGCGTGGGCGCCATCATCTACTATTTTGTCATGCAGATCGTTCTGTGGCTGGGCCTGAACACCAATGATCTGAAGATGCTGACCGCACTTGTGGTGGCCATCTTCCTGGCTGTGCCCTACTGGAAGGGTCTTGCCATGACTCGCCGTGCCGGACGCGGAAAGGAGGAAAAGCATGCTTGATATCAATCACATTGCCAAAACCTTCAATCCGGGGACGATCACAGAGAAAAAAGCACTGGTGGATGCAGATCTGCATCTGCAGGACGGCGATTTTGTGACGGTCATCGGCGGAAACGGCGCCGGCAAATCCACCATGCTCAATGCCGTGGCAGGCGTGTTCCCTGTGGACCGGGGCAACATCGTGATCGACGGCGAGGACGTGACGGACCTTTCGGAACACAGGCGCGCAAGACTCCTCGGGCGCGTGTTCCAGGATCCCATGACGGGCACGGCAGCTGCCATGACCATCGAGGAAAACATGGCCCTGGCCAACCGCCGCGGCAAGCACCGCAGTCCTTTCCGCTGGGGTATCACCCAGAAGGAGCGGAGCATGTTCAGGGATGAGCTGGCACGGCTGGGTCTCGGGCTTGAAAACCGCATGCAGGCGAAGGTCGGCCTGCTCTCCGGCGGTCAGAGACAGGCGCTGACCCTCCTCATGGCCACGCTCCAGAAGCCGCAGCTGCTCCTTCTCGATGAGCATACGGCTGCCCTGGACCCCAAGACCGCCGCCAAGGTGCTGCACCTAACGCGCGAACTGATCCAGGACCATCACCTGACCGCCATGATGGTGACCCACAACATGAAGGACGCGCTTCAGTATGGTAACAGGATCATCATGATGCATGAGGGCCGTGTGATTGTGGACGTGGAGCCGGAGATGAAAGCCAGTCTCAGGGTCGAAAACCTCCTGGAGATGTTCGAGCATACATCCGGCGGAAAACTGGACAACGACAGAATGCTGCTCAGCTGAAACACAGAGCGACTTGAAAAGGAGCACCCGTGTGGGTGCTCCTTTTCAGTCTGTCTGCTTTCCGTCCGTGAATTCCTGGATCAGGGCGTCCTCATCCCGAGGCCGGTTGATGTCAAGATACTCCCCTTCTGCAGCGCCAAGGAGGGCCTGCAGCTGGGATAGCGTGTCTGCATCCCTGGTGCATGCAACCTCCAGGTCATGCTTTCGCCCCTGGATGCGGAGAATCATCCACAGATCCTGGTTTTCCTTCTGCATGGCAGGCTGCCGTATGCCGCCAGAGAGGCGCTCCCGCTCCTCCTCTTTCTCTACCTGGAGGATCACATGACATGGCTCCTTGAGAGCGCCGATGCCGGATATGACGGCCATGAGAAGCATGCGCTCTCCTGTGCCCTCCGCCATGTGTCCGCTCAGCTCCTTGCGGTGCCCCTGAAAATCCAGGATGCAGGCCCAGGAACCCACATGCTCTGCCTGGCTTCCCCGGCAGAAGATCTGTACCGTCTTTTTGCCGCTCATGTCCTCTCCCTTGCCATCTCCCTGGACTTGTTGGCACAGGCCTCCATCGCGCGGATGACCGCATGACGGAATCCGCTCTCCTCCATGGCAGCCACAGCCTCGATGGTGGTGCCGCCGGGGGAACACACGGCATCGCGCAGCACGGCCGGATGATCTCCCGAGGAGAGCACCATGAGCGCCGCGCCCAGAACGGACTGGGCAGCCATCTCGATGGCCGTCTGCCGCGGGATGCCCTCCCGGACGCCCGCATCGGCCATGGCTTCGATCAGGGTATACACGTAGGCAGGGCTGGAGCCGGAGATGGCTGTGACTCCGTCAAACATGCGCTCGGGCAGGGTGACCGTGCGGCCCAGGGACTCGAAGATGGTCCTCGCAAAAGAGAGGGCCTCCTCGGAAAAATTGGTGTCCTCGCACAGGGCCGTCATGCCCTCGCCCACAAGGGCCGGCGTGTTCGGCATGACGCGAAGCACCGCGGCGCCGCTCTCTGAAAACAGTGCCCGAAGGCGGGGGGCTGTCCACCCGGCCGCGATGGAAATCACGGATTTGCTCTCGTTGAGCGCTGGCATAATGGTTTCTGCAACTTCCGGCAGAATATGCGGCTTCACACACAGGAGAATGACATCTGCCTCCTCAGCCAGCGTCAGTGCATGATCGCAGAAGTTGAGGGCGGGCATTTCCTGAGAGAGCTTGTCCAGCTTCTGCATGTCGGCATCATATACGAAAACCTGGCCTGCCTTCACGCAGCCCTGCTCCACCATGCCGCGCAGAATGCTTCCGCCCATATTGCCAATACCAATCAGTCCCACAGTCCATGTGCGCATAAGATTCGTGCCTCCTGAAATAAGCGGTCACAGAATATTGATATGTCTATGCGAATAGAGTTACAGGATGTAGCGGTGTACGTCCGCCGGAGCGTTCTCCCCGGACAGCTGCTTTTTTACATACTCCCCGTCAATCTTCAGTTCAAAGGGCGGCATGTCGGGATCGCCGGCGTTGAAGGACACGTCCTCGAGGATCTGCTCAAACACGGCATGCAGACGCCTTGCGCCGATATCCTCGCTGTTCTCATTGGCCCTGCAGGCGACGGCTGCGATCTCGCAGATGGCGGAGTCGTCAAATTCCAGCATGACCTTGTCCACGGCGAGCAGGGCTTTGTACTGGCGCGTGAGCGCATTGTCCGGCTGCGTGAGGATCTTGCGGAAGTCCTCCTCGGTGAGACTGTTCAGGGTCACGTGCACGGGGAAGCGGCCCTGCAGCTCCGGAATCAGGTCGGACACGGAGGCTACATGGAAGGCACCTGCGCCGATGAAGAGCATGTAGTCTGTCTTCACAGGGCCGTACTTTGTGTTGATCGTGGCACCCTCCACGATGGGAAGAATGTCCCTCTGCACGCCCTCACGGCTCACATCGGGACCGCCTGCCTGGCTGTGGCTGGCGATCTTGTCGATCTCATCGATGAAGACGATGCCGTCATTTTCTGCCCTTCGGATGGCCTCATCCTGTACGGCATCCATGTCGATGAGCTTGGAGGACTCCTGCTGGGTCAGGATCTTGCGGGCTTCCTTCACCTTCACGCGGCGCACCTTTGTGCGCTTGGGAAGCATGTTGCCCATCATGTCAGCGATCGAGATGGAGCTGCCGCCGACCTCCAGGGAAGGCGTTTCCTCCTCGACCTCCACGTCGATCTCCGTGTCTTCGAGCTCACCGCGAAGGAGCTTCTGGCGCAGTTCATCCTTGCGCTCGCTCAGCTGCCTTGCCTCCTCGCCCGAGGGATTTTCCTCCCGCTTCTTCTTGCCAAGCAGGAAATCCAGAGGATTGTCAGGCTCCTTGCTGGCTTTCCCGGGATTCACCAGCAGATTTAAGAGGGCATCGTCAGCCATGACCTTGGCCCTCGGCTCCACCCGGCGCATGTTCTCTTCCTTCACCATCCGAATGCTGTTTTCCACAAGGTCCCGGATGATGCTGTCCACGTCGCGCCCGACATAGCCGACCTCGGTGAACTTGGTGGCCTCCACCTTCACAAAGGGGGCACTGACCAGCTTGGCGAGACGGCGCGCGATCTCGGTCTTGCCGACACCGGTGGGCCCGATCATGAGGATGTTTTTGGGAGAGATCTCCTCCCGCATGCTCTCCTCCACATGCGCGCGGCGATAACGGTTCCTCAGGGCAATGGCCACCATTTTCTTGGCTTCATCCTGCCCTACGATATATCGATCCAGTTCGCGGACAATCTCCCGCGGTGTCATTTCAGACATATTCTTCCTCCTGATGCATTATTCTTGGGTTCCATGCATCTTACACGTCTTCGACAACGATGTTGTCGTTGGTGTACACGCAGATGGATGCCGCAATGTGCAGCGCTTTTTCGGCGATCTCGTGCGCGCTCAGATCCGTGTTTTCCATGAGGGCACGACCGGCTGCCAGGGCGTAGTTGCCGCCGCTGCCGATGGCTGCCACGTCCCCGTCCGGCTGAATGACCTCACCGGTGCCGGAGAGAATCAGGAGCTGATTTTCATCGGCCACGATCATCAGGCTCTCCAGCTGCCGCATGGCCTGATCGCCGTGCCACATCCTGGCCAGCGCCACCGAGGCGCGCTCCAGGTTGCCGCCGCACTGCTGCAGCTTTTCTTCAAACTTTTCCATCAGGGTGAAGGCGTCCGAGACGGTGCCGGCAAACCCGACGATGACTTTGCCGCCGTAGATTCTGCGGACCTTGCAGGCGGTGGACTTGAAGACGACATTCTCGCCCATGGTCACCTGTCCGTCACCCGCGATGGCGACCTTGCCGTTTCTTCTCACGCCGCATATGGTCGTTCCCTTAAATGTGACACTCATAAAACTGTTTGTTCCTCCTTCAGGGATATCGTTTCGGGGGCGCTGAGTGGCGCCTCCTCCGGCAGGTGCTCTGAAATCCAGTCTTTCAGGAAGTTCAGACTGCGTTCTGCTATTTTTTCGTACCGCTCTGCCTTTTTGCGAATCTTTTTATGTTCCTTATCCACGGGCAGAGAATCGATCAGACCGAAGGTACAGTTCATCGGCTGGAAATTGCGGTTCGGGGTGGACACATATCTGCCCATGGCACCGAGGGCTGTGAGCCCCGGCAGGGAGACGGTCCCGCGGCCCAATAGATCCAGGCCAAGGGACAGGCCACAGAGAAGGCCGCTGGCGGCGCTCTCGATGTAGCCTTCCACACCGGTCATCTGCCCCGCAAAGTAGGTGCGTGGTCTTGAGATCATCTCAAAGTGATCGTTGAGAAAGCCGGGGGACGAGAGAAAGGTGTTGCGGTGCATGACGCCATAGCGGGCAAATTCTGCATGCTCAAGGCCCGGGATCATACCGAAGACCCTTCTCTGCTCCGGGAATTTCAGACGCGTCTGGAAGCCCACCAGGTTGTAGAGCGTACCCTCCTGGTTGTCCTGGCGCAGCTGCACGACGGCATAGGGCATGGTGTCCGTCCGCGGGTCCTTGAGGCCCACGGGCTTGAGGGGACCAAAGGCCAGCACCATCTCCCCGCGCCTTGCCATGGATTCCACCGGCATGCAGCCCTCGAAAACCTTTGTCTCCTCAAAGCCGTGAACCTCCGCGGTCTCGGCCTCCAGGAGCGCCTTCACAAACGCGTGGTACTCCTCCTCCGTCATGGGGCAGTTCAGGTAGTCGTCTCCCCTGTCGTAGCGCGACTGGCGGAACACCTTCTCCATGTCCAGGGATTCCAGTGTCACAATCGGTGCCGCGGCATCGTAGAAATTCAGGGTATCAAGGCCCGGCAGGGCAGCGATCTGATCCGCCAGGGCATCGCTGGTCAGCGGCCCTGTGGCGATGATGGCTGGCCCTTCGGGAATCTCTCGGATCTCCTCCCGGCAAATCTCCACCAGGGGGTTTTCTTCCAGCTTTTTCGTGATATACCCTGAAAAGGTATCCCGGTCTACGGCCAGCGCGCCGCCGGCCGGCACCCGGGCGATCTCTGCGGCCTCCATGATGAGGGAGTGAAACAGCCTCATCTCCGCCTTCAGGAGCCCGACGCCGTTGGTCAGCCGGTCGGACCTGAGGGAGTTGGAGCACACAAGCTCTGCAAACATGGGAGAGTGGTGTGCAGGACTCTTCCTTTCCGGCTTCATTTCACAGAGCGTCACCGGGATGCCTCTTTGGCTCAGCTGCCAGGCGGCCTCACAGCCCGCCAGGCCGGCACCGATCACCTTCACGCGCTCAGGCATCTGTCTCTGCCTCCTGCATGTCGTCTGTGCTGGTTCGGATGGTCAGCTTTTTCCGGCACTCCGGATTGGTGCACAGATGGGACAGCTCTCCGTGTTTTCCGTGCTTTTCCACCATGTAGGCACCGCAGGCGGGGCAGCGGTCACTGACGGGCTTTTCCCAGGATGTGAAATCGCACTCGGGATAGCGCTCGCATCCGTAGAATTTTCTGTTGCTCTTGGTGATCTTCTCCATGAGCCGCCCGCCGCACTTGGGACAGGGCACATCGATGTAGTTGACGATGTGCTTTGTGAAGCGGCACTCGGGGAAGTTCGGGCAGGCCAGGAATTTCCCGTAGCGGCCCATTTTGTAGACCATCATGGCGCCGCACTTTTCGCAGGGAATAGTGCTGACCTCGTCCTGGATCTGAATCTTTTCCACTTCCTCCTCGGCCCGTGAGAGCATGCCCGAAAAGTCAGGATAGAACGTGCGGAGGATCTGCTTCCAGTTCTCCTGGCCTTCCTCTACGCTGTCCAGCTTGCTCTCAAGATTGGCCGTGAAATCGGTATCCACGATCTCGGAGAAGTAGTCTTCCATCATGTGGGTGACCATGCGGCCAAGCTCTGTGGGATAGAGCTTGCGCTTCTCGCGGGACACATAGCCCCTGGAGATGATCGTCGTGATGGTCGGCGCATAGGTGGACGGGCGTCCGATCCCCATCTCCTCCATGGCACGCACAAGGGATGCCTCCGTGTAGCGGGACGGAGGCTGGGTGAAGTGCTGCTGGGGTGTGATCTCGACGATCTGCACGTCCTGGCCCTCGATGAACTTCGGGAGCTGGGTCTCAAAGGACTCTTCCTGCTCGTCCTGGCCGGCCTCATACAGCGTTGCATAGCCCGCAAAGGTCCTGTGTTCGCCGTAGAAGCGGAGCAGGACGCCTGCATCGCTGATCTCCGCTGTCATGGTCTCGTAGGTAGCCGGCGCCATCTGACTTGCGATGGTCCGGTTGTAGATCAGGCGGTAGAGCAGGAACTGCTCCTTGGTGAGAGAGGCCTGAATGCTCTCGGGGGTGCGATGGATGGATGTGGGGCGGATGGCCTCATGTGCATTCTGGGCGTTGTTTCGCACCTTGTATTCGACCGGATGCTCCGGGAGATACTCTTTGCCGTATTTTTCCGGGATATAGGAGCGGATATCTGCGATCGCCTCATCCGACAGTCGCACGGAGTCCGTACGGATGTAGGTGACAAGGCCCTGCGTGCCCTCGCCTTCAATATCCACGCCTTCGTAGAGCTGCTGGACCACCTGCATGGTCCTGGAGGTAGTGAAATTCAGCTTTCTGCCGGCCTCCTGCTGAAGGGAGGAGGTGGTGAAGGGCGGAGAGGGCTTGCGCTCCTTGGTGCCGTGCTTGAGCGAGGTTACGGTGAAGTGCCCCTGCTCGATTCTCGCCCTCGCCTTTTCTGCATCCGCGGCGTTTTTCAGCGTCACCTTTTGTCCGTCAAGGGAGGATAGAGACAGCTGAAAGGGCTTTCCTGTGTCGATCTGGGCCTTTGCCCGGATGTCCCAGTACTCCTCGGGGATGAAGGCTTCGATCTCCTCCTCACGGAGCACAACCATGCGCGTGACCACACTCTGCACGCGGCCGGCGCTGAGGCCCTTTTTCACCTTGGCCCAGAGCAGCGGGGAAATCTTGTAGCCCACCAGCCGGTCCAGAACGCGGCGCGCCTGCTGGGCGTCCACCAATTGCATGTTCAGCGCTTTTGGATGCTTCATGGCATCCAGAACGGCTGACTTGGTGATCTCATGAAATTCTACGCGGCAGGCCTTCTGTGGGTCCAATTCAAGCAAGGTGGCCAGATGCCAGGAGATGGCCTCCCCCTCACGGTCAGGGTCTGTTGCGAGAAAAATCTGGGAGGCACCTGCGGCTTCCTTGCGGATCTTGGAAAGGATCTCGCCCTTTCCGCGGATGGTGATGTACTTGGGCTCAAAATCTGCATCCGTGTCCACGCCGATCTGGGACTTGGGCAGATCCCGAAGATGTCCCTGGGAGGCCTCCACATGGTAGCCCTTTCCAAGAAACTTGGAGATCGTCCGCGCCTTGGTGGGCGACTCCACGATGACCAGCTTGTAGGAGGCGGCCTTCTTCTTGCCGGCAGAAGCTTTGGCAGCTGTCTTCTTTTTCGGTGCGTCGGCTTTCCTGGCCTTCGCGTCCTCCGGCGAGGCTGCCGGAGCCTTCTTGGCTGCAGTCTTCTTGGGGGTAGGTGTCTTTTTTGCACCCGTCTTCTGCTTGGTTGCAGTTTTCTTTGTGCCCCTGTCTTCCCGGTTTTCCTCCGGAAGACCTTCGACTGTGTCTTCTGCCGTTTTCTTTGCAGCGGCTTTTTTCGCGGGTTTCTTTGCCGGGGTACTCTTCTTCGCAGTACCCTTTTTTGCTGCAGTCTTCTTTACCGCAGTCTTTTTTGTTGCAGTCTTTTTCGCTGCAGGCGCTTTCTTGGGCGTGGCCCCGGCGCCGCTCCCGGCGGCGGTCTCTTCTCGTAGTTCTTCTGCAGCTTTTGCTGCCTTCGGTGAGGGCATGGATCTTAACTCCCTACGTTCAATTTCAGATAACAGGATTCCCGGGAAAACATCTCTGACCTGAAATGGAAAACGCATATGTCTTCTTCATTTCTGCCCGGGAAAGGCGCTGAAAAGGCCCCATGATCAAAATGTCTTTTTCTTAAGAAAAAAGATCTCTGATATGGACTCAGTTTTCGCGCGCAGGGAATGCTATCACAGACAGGGTAAAAAAACAATGCTGGTTTGAACGGCCACAGGCCTTGTGCTATACTGACTAACGCCCGGAACCGGCTCCCGTGCGCGATATGTAGCGCGCGGCACCTTGCGGGCCTCATGAAAGTCTAAGAAAAGAGAAAGGCGGGATGGCCCATGTTCCGAGTGCTTGTGGCGGAGGATGATCTCCCTCTGCAGAAAATGATGTGCCGCTTTCTCTCCCTGCACGGATACGAAGTACTCCCTGCGAGGGATGGCATTGAAGCGATGGAAGTGGTTTCCCGTGTACAGCCGGACCTGGTGATTGCGGACATCATGATGCCCCGCATGGATGGGCTGGAGATGATCAGGGAGCTCAGGCGCGACTATCCCCTGCTTCCGATCATGCTGGTGACGGCAAAGACAACGCTGGACGACAAGCGCGATGGATTTTCCTCGGGCGCCGATGATTATATGACAAAGCCTGTGGACCTTGACGAGATGCTCCTTCACGTGGAGGCACTGATGAGAAGGTCCCAGGCCATGACCAGCCATATGCTGAAGGTGGGCGACACCGTCCTGGATTATGATGCACTCAGTGTCACGCGCGGGGATACGGAGCTGTTCCTCCCCAAAAAGGAGTTCTATCTCCTCTTTAAGCTCCTCTCCAGCCCCAAGCAGATCTTCACGCGCCAGCAGCTGATGGATGATATCTGGGGCCTGGATGCGGACAGTGATGAGCGCACCGTGGATGTCCACATCAAGCGTCTTCGCGAAAAGTGCAACATCTTCCCAGACTTTACCATTCAGACCGTGCGCGGGCTTGGCTATAAGGCGGAGAAAACCAGGGATCATACCGCATGAAAAAACATCATCGCATTTTGCCCTGGTCCATGAGGGCCAGGCTGATCTCCTTTGTCGTTCTGGTCACCTTCTGTGCCAGCATGCTCACCATCGCCCTGGGATTTCTCGCTACCAGGTATGCCATCTACCAGGAGATTGCCCAGGAAGAGATGGAGGCGGGACATCTTTTGCAGGACCTGGAGGCTCGGTCCGACCTCGGGCTGGAGGAAGTCCTCCATATCATGTCCAGGGATCAGATCCACTCTGAGCCGTTCTCCCTGGAGGTGATGGACCAGTTCCCGGAGGAGGTCAGAGGAGCACTCATGACGGACGGCGTGTGTACCGTCTTTTCCGGCACTCTGGCGCCCGTCACCTATGTCCTCTCCTATGACCACCTGGTGTGCATCACATCCAATCGTGGCGCGAACATGTTCTTATACGCCCTTAGCCGCGTGCTGAACATGGTCCTGGTATCCTCCATCGCCTTTCTCCTGATTTCCCTCTCTGGCGTGCATGTCTTTTCCAAACCGCTCATGAACCTGACCGAGGCCACACGCAGAATCGGCCAGGGGGATTTCAGCGTGCAGGTGCCGGAACCAGCCAACGGCGAGATGCAGGAGCTGGTGCGGTCTTTCAATACCATGGCAAAGGACCTGAATCAGTCATCCTTCCTCCAGAAGGATTTTATCGCCTCCGTGGCCCACGAGTTCCGGACACCCATCGCGACCATCCGCGGCTATGCACAGATGCTTGAGATGGACGGGATTGACGAGGAGGAGCGAAAAGATTCCATCCAGATGATCAAGCAGGAGGCGGACCGGCTGGCCAGGCTCAGCGATACCATGCTCCGTCTCAGTGCCCTCGAGCAGCAGACGGCGCCGCAGTGCATGGAATCCTTCTCCCTGGACGAACAGGTACGACAGGTGATTGTCCGCATGCAGACAGCCTGGCAGGAGAAGGATATCCGCTTTGAACTGGATCTGCAGCCGGTCAAGATTCAGAGCGATCAGGCTCTCCTGGAGCAGGTCTGGACCAATCTTATCCAGAATGCCATCAAGTTTTCGCCGGACTCCTCCACCATCTATATCTCCACAGGGCTGGAGAAAAATGCGGGCTATTTTGAGATCCGGGACGAGGGCATCGGCATGGATGAGGAGACACAGTCACATATTTTTGACAGGTTTTATCAGGCGGACAGATCCAGGTCCGGTGAGGGCGTGGGCCTCGGGCTGAGCCTTGTGCGCAGGATCCTGAATCTTGTGAAGGGACAGATTTCCGTCACATCATCCCCCGGGAAAGGGTCCACCTTCCGGGTGGAGATCCCGGAAACAGTCCAGAAGAAAGAGTGAAACACTTGGAACCAGAAAATCTCAGGCCGGAGACAGGGCCACAGGAAGCTCCGGATTATATCGAGATGTCGGATCAGTTCCAGCAGATGGTGGATGAGTTTTTCTCCGTGCAGATCCGCTATCAGGCGGCCATGCGGGAGGTGCAGGCAAGGCTTGAGAATCTGGATATGGAGTTCCAGATGAAGCATTACCGAAATCCTATCCATCACATGGAAAGCCGCATGAAATCCATCCAGTCCATCATGAAAAAGCTCAAGAGGAAACAGTTCCCCGTGAGCATGACCTCGGCCGTGGAAAACCTCTATGACCTGGCAGGAATCCGGGTTGTGTGTTCCTATATCCAGGACATCTACACGGTGGCAGGCCTTCTGACCAGTCAGGATGACATTCATCTGGTGCATGTCCACGACTATCTGAGTAAGCCCAAGCAGAACGGGTACCGATCCCTGCATCTGGTCATAGAGGTGCCGGTCTATCTTTCGGGGGGCAAGAGCATGGTGCCGGTGGAGGTACAGATCCGGACCATTGCCATGGACTTCTGGGCCACGCTGGAACACAATCTGCGTTACAAGGCGGAGGGCGTGGTGACCGAGGAGATATCCCGGGAGCTTCTCAGGGCTGCCGAGGACATTGCGGATGTGGACGAGCGGATGCAGTCTATCCATGACCGGATGGACGCGCTGAATCTCCGGGAACTTCCGGAGGATCTGCGTCCCCTGCCCTCCTTCCAGCGAGAGATCCCGCCATCGAGAAAGCGCATGTAAGAGCATAAGAAAAAGCGAGCCTCACGGCCCGCTTTTTCTTATGCGATTTCCAGTGCAATCTCCATCATCCTGGTGAAGGTGTTCTGCCTATCCTCTGCGCTCAGAGATTCCCCGGTGGCGGGGTTGTCCGAGATGGTGCACAGCGTCAGGGCTTCCTTTCCAAGACGGGCGGCGTTCAGATACAGGGCTGCCGACTCCATCTCCACGGCCAGAACACCGAGCTTGGCCAGCTTTTCGCCGGGGTTGGACTCATCGTAGAAGACGTCCGAGGAATAGATGGCACCGGGTATCGGCTCCTGGCCGAGTTTCCTTCCTGCCTCCATGGCGAGGTTCAGCAGCTTCCAAGAGCAGCACGGCGCCACGTTGCCGTCAAACCCGTACTGCCGTCCGAAATTGGAATCGGTGTAGGCACTCATGGCCGCCACGATGTCCCTCAGGTGCAGCTTCTGGGAGAGCATGCCGGCGCTGCCTACGCGGATGATGTTTTCCACGCCATAGAAGGCATACAGCTCGTAGGAATAGATCCCGATGCTGGGCATGCCCATGCCGCTGGCCATGACAGACACGCTTTTTCCGTGATACTGTCCGGTGTAACCCTGTACGCCGCGGACATTGTTCACAAGTCGTGCATCCTCCAGAAAATGCTCCGCAATGAATTTTGCGCGGAGGGGATCGCCGGGCATGAGCACGGTCCTGGCAAAATCACCGGCTTTGGCTGTGATATGCGGGGTGGGAATCGATGACATATTGCGGTTACCTCCTCGTGTTGAATTTGTTTAGTATCCCTTCGGCCTGGTCAGCCGCTCCGCCAGGTCCTCCCACGTGTCCAGGTTCACGAGCAGGATCGATCCATAGGGAGCATCAAGGAGATGCTCCACGACTTTCCGGTACCTCACCAGCACGCTCTGTACCTGGGATGCCTCCACGATGTGCTTTTCCTCAAGGGCAGCCACAAGAAGAAGGCAGACCTCCATCCAGCAGCTGCTGTAAAGGTTCAGAAGGGGGTATGCCAGATCCGTGCAGGCGGGATACAGGACACCCAGGTCCGTCCCGTGATAGATTTCCTCTGTCAGAATCGGCGAAAACGCCTTCTGCAGCGCCTCCTGGTAGGTCACGCGCACGCCGAGACCGTCCGTCCTGCCAAGCAGCGGCAGCAGCATGGCAAGGAAATCCGCGTCTTCCATGCACAGAGGGGATGCGCTCTGAAAGATGAAGTTGATCCGGCGCACCACGTCGTCCCGCCGCATGCGGCCCAGCATGTCCCGGGTCCGCTGCGCCTTCAGATCTGCCTTGTTCTGGCAGATCGTCTGCAGCACTGCATCCTTGGATGGAAAGTGATGATAAAATCCGCCTTTGCTGCCATGGATCACGCTGAGAATATCATTGACGCTGGTGGCATCAAAGCCGTTCTGGCAAAAGAGCCGCTCGGCCACCGTCAGAATTTCCTGTTTTGTCTCCTCGCCCTTTTTCAAGTAGACACCTTCCCTGAATGCGTTGTGGATGGGGATCAGATGGCCCGGGTGGCTTTCTGCAGCCACTCGCGCTCATTCTCCGGAAGCCTGGGCCCTATGGTCTCAAAGACAGTCCTGTGATAGTCATTGAGCCATGTCCTTTCCTCTTCCGTCAAAAGCTCCGGCACGATGGCGTCCAGATCCCAGGGCACCATGGTCAGATACTCCATTTTCAGGAATTCGCCGAAATCCGTCTTCATGGCGGGTACGGTCACCACCAGGTCCTCCAGGCGCACGCCAAACTCTCCGGTCAGATAGACACCGGGTTCGTCGCTGGTGATCATTCCTGCTTCCAGCGGCGCCAGCGTGTCTCCGGGCGTATAGCGCCAGCGGATGGACTGTGGGCCTTCATGCACGCTCATCAGGTAGCTGACGCCGTGGCCCGTGCCGTGATTGAAATCAAGGCCGGCCTTCCACAGTGCGAGGCGTGCCAGGGTATCCAGGTGAAGACCGGTGGTGCCCTTCGGGAAGACGGCGGCACCCAGCTGCAGATGTCCCTTGAGCACCAGGGTATAGTATTCCTTTTCCTTCTCTGTCAGCTCACCCATGGCATAGGTCCTGGTGATGTCCGTCGTGCCCTCCAGGTAATGCCCGCCGGTGTCGGAGAGAAGGAAGGACCTGCCTTCCACCTTTGCACAGGTCTCCTTTGTGGCCCCATAGTGGACGATGGCTCCGTGGGGGCCGTAGGCCATGATGGGATGGAAGCTCTGACCCAGATAGTTTTCCTGCTCCTGACGGAAGGACTCAAGTTTGTCTGCCACGGACAATTCGTCCATGGGTACCCTGCCGATCTCGTGCTTCAGCCAGTACATGAAGCGGGTCACGGCGGTCCCGTCCTTGATGTGGGCAAGGCGCATGTTGCTGACTTCCGTCTCGTTTTTCACGGCCCGGCCCATCTCGGTGGGCGCAGGTGCCTCATAGAGCTTCACGCCGTCCGGCAGTGAAGTGAGGATCCGGGCGTTGAGAACAGCAGGGGAAATCCACACGGTGGATGATTTTGACAGGGCGCTCACGGCGCTATAAATGGCATCGTAGGGCTCGATGCTGATGCCGTCTGCCTCGAGCTGGCTCGCGATCTCGTCCGACAGGGTCTCCCTGTGAATGAAGAGCCTGACCTCGGACTGGGTGAGGATCAGGAAGGACAGCACCACCGGCGTGCAGGCCACATCTGCGCCCCTCAGGTTCGTCAGCCAGCAGACGTCCATGAGACTGGAGAGGATCAGGACATCCGCCTTCTTATCCTCCATGGCCTTGCGCATCCGGGCGATCTTGCTTTGACGGCTCTCCCCTGTGAGTGCCAGAGGAAGCTCAAAGACGGGCTCCGTGGAGAGGGATGGGCGATCCTTCCAGATTTCGCCCACAAGATCCACGTCGGTGACAAGCTGGAAGCCCTTCTCCCCGGCCATCTGCTGATAGGTGCGGAAATCCTTTGCAGTGATGGTCCTGGCATCAAAGGCGAGGGTCTGACCTTCCAGCACGTGATTCTTCAGGAAATCCTGTACCTTCGGCACATCCTTTTCGCCCATCTTCATGAGCTCAAAGCCGGAGTCACGCAGCTGATCTGCGGCCTGCAGGAAATAGCGGCCATCGGTCCAGAGTCCCGCCCAGTCGCGCGACACCACAGCCGTTCCTGCGCTGCCGGTAAAGCCGGTGAGGAAGGCCCGGCACTTGAAATAATCCCCCGTATATTCGGATGCATGATAATCGTCTGTGACACACAGGACATAGTCGATGCCCTTCTGTTCCATCTGTGCCCTGAGGTCAATGAGCTGCTGACGCATGGAAAACGTCCTCCTGACATATTGCGTATTGATGAGAGAAATCCTGGGAAAGTATATCACGTGCATCAGGCAAACACAAGAAACAGACTTTGGTTTGATCGGGATTGATCGGGATACATTCCGTCTGATTTCGATCCAGAAGGCACAAGAAAAAGGCAGCAGACGCTGCCGTAAAGGTATTCAGATTGTCAGCTTTCCTCTGCGGTTTCCTCCAGGTAGGTGATCTCCACCTCCTGGAAGCTGGTGCCGATAAACTGGGAGATGAAGCTTTTCAGAGACTCCGCAGCATACTCTTTTGCCTGCTGGTTCTCGGCATTTTCCTCGAGGTAGTGGGTGCGGCATTTCAGCTTTTCATCCTCCAACAGCTGCATGCGGCGCTTTTCCGTGAGCGGGAACCAGAAATCATCCTTTTCTACGGATGTGGGTTCCAGAGAATCCTGCAGAACCTCAATTTCGGGGATGGAGATCTCAAGCCGGCTCCCGGTCTGGCTGATTTCAATCTTTGTCAGATCAATCCCGAGGGAGGCCCGGTAGGTATAGTAGAAGGTGACCTTCTGCACAGCTCCGATGAACTTTGCATCCACGGTGGAGGTCAGCACACCTGTATCCTCCACCACGGCGGTCTCCAGGCGCTGGGAGGACTCCATGTGGCGCTCCAGGATGGCAGAGAGCGTGACGGCCGACTGCGTGCCGTCGGGCATCCACCGGTTGATGTACTTTGATGCGTAGGGCAAAAGCACAATGGTCAACACCAGTACCAGCACCCTGGCTACGATCTTTCCAAGCCATTTTGCAAACCGCTTCATGCCATCCCTCCTTTTTTCTTCAGTATAAACCCCTCAGCCAAGGGTGTTGAGCCAGACCAGGACCGGAATCACAAGGTACCTTGCCACGAGATACACGATCGCAAGGAAGCCGACGGTCATGAGAAACAGGGAACCCCGGCTGTGACGCTTTTTCTGCGAGCGACGACTGCGCCGCCGGGACGGTTTTTCCTCGGGCTGTGGCGGTGGCGGCGGAGGCACAGGCTGTACCTGATTGCTTGGTGCAGTGTGATTGTGGAATTTATGCTCATACGGTTCATTCATCATGATGACTGCCTCCCCAGGCGTCATGTTATGTCAACACAGGTGAAAAGTCAAACCAGGAATCGGCATAAGGCATGCCCCTCCGGGCTGCATGCCGACAGAGACATGATACAGACAGGAATACGGTTTGAAAAGAACATTACGACAGTGCCAAAGGATTTTTCATGGAATTCTAACATGGCCCTGTGAACCTTTGTAAAACCATGCCGCTTCCCTCCAAAATTCTTGATAACCCCTCCTGTTTTGTGTAGAATGTCCGGGATCTGAATGCCTTCAGATCAGGAAAAGGAGGCCCCATGGCACTTGAAATCAACTGGTATCCCGGACACATGGCCAAAGCCCGGCGACTTTTGACGGATCAGATGAGCCGCTGCGATGTGGTGATCGAGCTGTGTGATGCCCGTCTGCCCTATTCCAGCAGGAACCCCGATCTGGAGCGGCTGGTAGGCGCAAAGAAGCGGATCCTGCTGCTCAATAAGGCAGACCTCGCGGATCCGAAGGAAACCAAACGATGGCAGGACCAGTTCCAGCGGGAAGGGCTCACCGCCCATGCCTGCACCGCCTTTCAGGGAAAGGGCAAGGATGTGGTGAGGCTCATCGACCAGTCAGCCAAAGAAGCCGTGGAAAAGGCACTTCAGAAGGGCGTGCGCAAGGTCGTCCGGGTCATGGTGGTCGGTGTTCCGAATGTCGGAAAGAGCACACTCATCAACGCCCTGCACGGCTCAGGCATTGCAAAGACCGGCGACCGCCCCGGTGTCACGAGAGCCAACCAGTGGGTGAATATTTCCCCCTATCTTCAGCTCATGGACTCCCCCGGCCTGCTCTGGCCGCGGCTGGATGACCAGCGGGCTGCCAGACGCCTTTGCTATATCGGGTCCGTGAAGGATGATGTCGTGGACCTCCCGGCGCTGGCGATCGCACTGCTCGAGGAGCTCCTGAAGATCGACCCGGCGCCTGTCCTGGAGCGCTTCCGCTTTACGGATCCGAATCTCAGGGGAGAAGAACTCCTGCAGGCGGTCTGCCGCGGGCGCGGATTTCTCCTGCGCGGCGGAAGGTTTGACTATGACCGGTGCTGCCAGGTGGTGCTGGATGAATTCCGGGCAGGAAAATGCGGCCGCTACACGCTGGAAAGGGCAAAGGCTGCAGAGGTGAAAAAGCCTGAGGTGCCAGAGAAAGGCGAAACAGAATGACAAAACTTGAGCGCGAGAAGCATGTCCTCTCGCTTCTGGAGCACGACAGGGAGATTGCCAGGGATTCTTTTCGGGTCGCCGGGATCGATGAGGCCGGGCGCGGCCCTTTGATCGGGCCTGTGGTGGCGGCGTGTGTGATCATGCCACTGAACGCTGTGCCGATTCTGTGGGTGGATGACTCCAAAAAGCTCTCGGAGAAGCGGCGCGAAATGGTCTATGAGGAGATCGTCTCCTCGGCGGTTGCGGTCGGTGTCGGGTCTGCCAGCCGCGAAGAGATCGATGCGATCAATATTCTTGAGGCCACGAAGCTTGCCATGAAGAGGGCGGCCGAGCAGGTGGAGGCGGATCTCTTCCTCATTGATGCCGTGCGGGACGTGGGGCTCAAGGGCATGGAACTCCCCATTGTCCATGGGGATGCCATCTCCTACTCCATCGCGGCAGCCTCCATTGTGGCAAAGGTCACGCGGGACCGGCAGATGGCGGAGATGGACAAGATCTATCCCGGCTACGGTCTTTCAAAAAACAAGGGATACGGGACGAAGGAGCATATCGAAGCCCTCAAATCCCTGGGGCCGTGCGAGGAGCATCGGCGGACCTTCATCGGACACTTTGTGAATCTGTAAAGCAGGGTGACACAATGTCGGACATAAGACGACAGAAACTTTTTTTGCATACCACAATACATACCACTGTGTGTACCGTTGTGAGTGCGCTTCTGCTGCTTTCGTGCCTGTTCCCCTTCAGCGGCACAGCCAGGGGCGAGGAGACCAACCTTCTGGTCAATCCGGGCTTTGAGGATGTGGATGCCCAGGGGTGGCCCCGGGGCTGGTACAAGGAGGCCTGGTTCACCTCGGAGGGGTACACGGTCTTTGATACTGCTGAGGAGGCACATGGCGGCAGCCTGTCCGCTTCCATTCATAACCTAGCGGACAATGATGCCCGCTTTGCACAGACCGTGCGGGTGGAACCCAATACCCTCTATCGCCTGGACGGCTGGATCCTGGCAGAGGATATTCCGGATGCGGGCTGGGGTGCCAATCTGTCCGTGGAAGGACTCTATGCCAGTACCGAAGGCCTGTTTGATACGGACGGTGAGTGGCAGTATGTGTGCATGTGGGGCGAGACTGACGAGGATCAGACACAGGTCACGGTCTATGTGCGCCTCGGCGGATACAGCGGCGAGAGCGAAGGCCTGGCCTTTTTTGATGACCTCTCCCTGACGAAGGTGGATGAGATCCCGGAAAACGCCATCGCTGTGCCCTGGTACCGCTATGATGACGATGTGTATGAATCAGCCGTGGACGACGCCTTCGAGGATGAAGGGCCGGCAAGCCCTGCATGGCCGTATCTTGCACTCATCAGTGCGCTGTTTCCCCTTGCCTGTATCCTGCTGTGGCCGCTTCTGAGGAAAAAGGACACGGTGACGGCAGCGGAAGAGCAGAAAAAGCGGGATCGGATGCCGGTCTGGCTCATGCTCGGGTTTGCAGCATCTTTCCTTTTGCACCTTTTTATTTCAGCGAAGGTGTACGGCTATCATGTGGACATCAACTGCTTCCGGGCCTGGGGCGCCACCATGCGCCAGTATGGTCCCTGGGGCTTTTATACCAATACGTCCTTCTGCGACTATCCGCCGGCCTACATGCTGATCCTCGGCGTCAACCGGCTGCTCTATGAGCTTCTGTCCCCCGCGCTGGGGCCCCTTCTTGGATATGAGACGCTGGAGATCGTGATCATCAAGCTGTTCCCCTGTCTTTGCGATCTGTGCATGGCGATTCTTGTCTGGCAGTTTGCAAGGCACAGGGGTACGGGAAAGACGGCCAGTGCCATCCTTTCCCTGCTGGTCGCCTTCAATCCCGTGCTGATCCTGAATTCAGCGGCCTGGGGACAGGTGGATTCCGTGCTGGCTCTCCTGCTCATGCTGGTGGTGCTCTTTGCCATCGAGGGCAGGTGGATTCTGGTATTCCCCTTCTACGTGCTGGCCGTGCTCGTGAAGCCGCAGGCCCTCATGGTGGGCTTCCTGGGTCTGGCAGGTATCGTGCTCGCCCTCCGGGGCGGCGACAGGGCGACGCGCAGGAGCATGGGTCTTGGACTTCTATGGGCTCTTGCGACGGCCCTTGTCATCGTGGTGCCCTTCTCCATTCATCAGGAGCCGGGCTGGCTGATTGAAAAGTACAGCGGCACGCTCTCCAGCTATCCGCATGTGACGGTCAATGCCGCCAACCTCTATTATCTCTTCTCCCTCAACTGGGTCGGCATTGCATCGAAGGCAGCCTTCTGGCCCTGCCTGGTGCTGGCACTCGTCTCCCTTGCCTATGGCGCTTTGATGTTTTTTACCCTCCGGGCAAAAAAGGCGAAGATGCCGCTCCTGGAACCCTTGGTCATGGCAGGCTTTGTCATCTTCTTCATTGCCTGTGCCCTGGCGGATGTGCCCTGGACTGTGCCGGGCTACGGCGCCATGGCGCTTGCCTTTGCCATTGTCCTGCCTCAGCTCATGAGAAGCCAGCAGCTGAAGGTTCTTCCCCTGCTTGGCGGGGAACTGTTCCTTCTGCTCTTCGTGCTTGGCATCAAGATGCACGAGCGCTATCTGTTCCCGGCGATGGTTCTGTTTGTCATAGCGCTGGTCGTTCACCGCGACTGGCGAGTGATGCTGGTCTTCGCCCTGACCTGCGCCTGCATGTTCCTGAATGAAGGAATCGTGCTGGATAACTCCATCCGCCTGGGTTCCGCCATGGGCCATCTGAATCAGGATACATTCACGCTGGCCTGCGTCGTCGCATCCATCCAGCTCGCGTCCCTGCTGCTCATGCTCTGGGCGGGCGCTGACCTGTGCCTGAACAGCCAGGCACGGGAGATGCCGAAGCTTCGGCTGCGTGTATATCCGTCCAATCCGAAATCGGTGCGCTCCTATCAGACGGACGCCGGCCTTCACTGGAAGAAGCTCGATACCCTCCTGGTCTGCCTTGTGACGGCAGTCTATGGTACCCTGGCCCTCTGGCACCTTGGCAGCACGAAGGCTCCTCAGAACCCCTGGGTATCCACGGACGCACAGGAGCAGGTGGTGCTGGACCTGGGCGAGGTTCACGAGAATTTCAGCATGCTCTATTTCTGCCAGGTCTCCTACTCGGATTTCCTGGTGGAGGTATCCATGGACGGGGAAACCTGGGACGAAAGCTACTATGCAGAGATGGCCCAGGGACAGTGCTTCCGCTGGAAGTACCTGATGCCCTCCTACATGTCGGGCTCGGATCGCGTGTATTCATCTGCCAATGCCTACAATGGTGTGGAGAAGCTGACTGGCCGCTATGTGCGCATCACGCCCATGCAGATTGGCCTCAAGCTCAACGAGGTCATCTTCCGCGACAGCATCAGCGAGATCGGCGAAGACGGCGCTATCACACTGAGGGGCGGCAGTCAGATCGATTTTACCGTGCTTTCCAGGACCAATGCCCACGAGGATTCTCCTCTCTATTCGCCGGCTGAAAATCTTCACGACGAGCAGGATACCCTGGAGGGAGAACCCTGCTGGTACAACGGCACCTATTTCGATGAGATCTATCATGCGAGAACTGCCTTTGAGCACCTGAATGGTCTGTCCCCCTATGAGACGACACATCCGCCGCTGGGCAAGGTCATCATGTCATGGTCGGTGGCGATCTTTGGCATGACGCCCTTCGGCTGGCGCTTTGCAGGTGCCCTGATCGGCATCCTCATGGTGCCTGTCATGTACCTGATCGCAAAGCAGCTGACAAAAAAGACATCCATCGCAGTGACGGCGGCCATCCTCCTGTCCCTCGATCACATGCATTATACGCAGACGAGGATTGCGACCATCGACTCCTTCCCTGTCTTCTTCATCCTGTGCAGCTTCCTGTTCATGCTTCGATTCATGCAGCGGGATCTTGCAAAGGATAAGCTGCGCTCCATCCTCCCGGATCTTGCCCTCTCCGGCTTCTTCATGGGCTGTGCCTGCGCCAGCAAGTGGATTGGCATCTATGCGGGCTTTGGCCTTGCCGTCCTCTACTTCTGGACCCTTCTGCGGCACCTGTGCCTTGCAGGGGAGGCGAGGAAGCTCCTGGAAGCAGAGGTATCGCTTTCGGAAGATGAACGTGAAACGCTGAAAAAGCGCGCTGCGGTGGCACCAAGGCTCGTGAAATTGTGTCTTTGGTGTCTTCTCTTCTTCGTGCTCATCCCGATTGTCATTTATCTTCTCAGCTATATTCCCTATTTCAGCTATCAGCACCCGTCGGATCCGGGCATGTTCCTGAGGCTTGTATGGAACGCACAGAACAGCATGCTCAGTTATCATTCGACGCCTGGCCTTGGCATGGACCATCCCTTCTACTCTCCCTGGTATGAGTGGCCGGTGATCGCCCGCCCCATGTACTATGCGATGGCCTACTTCATGGAGCAGGGCAAATCCATGTCCATCTTCTGCTTCGGAAATCCGGCCATCTATCTGCCGGGCATCTTCGCCTTTGCTGCCCTGCTCTTCATGCTCCTCCGCCATCGGGTGTACCGGAGGATGGATCAGAGAACACCATGGATGGCGCATCTGTCTTCAGATACCTGGTCTCTGGACTGTGCCTTCCTCGTCATCGGACTCATGGCGCAGTTCCTGCCCTGGGTGCTCGTGCCGAGGGGCACATACATGTACCATTATTTCGCCTCGACGCCGTTCCTGATGCTCATCATCTGTCTGTGCCTGAGCCGTCTGGAGGACAGGTGGCCGCAGGCAAAATATGTAAGGTATGTGTACCTCATTGTCTGCCTTATCTTCTTTGTGATCCTCTTCCCCTATGCGTCCGGCATGGCCACAGATTTTGCCTGGCTGGATTTTGGGAAGAAATTCCTGAAGGTGTATTACGCGCTTCCAAGTGCGTAAACGCCTGAGTGTATTCAAAGCGCGTCGTTGCTCCCTGGAAATGGAGGAAACCATCTTGGCGGAAACATTGACCCATGTGACCGGGAGGAGCAAACCCATACTCCTTGAAGGGCACCAGATGATCTTTTATAATCAGCGATCGCGGGACTGGACACATCCATACCCCTTTGGGGCTGAGCAGGAAAACCTTTCCCAGGCAGGCTGCGGCATCTTTTCTGTGTGTCATGTGCGTGAGTGGCTGACGGGAGAAAAGTGCGTGCCGGAGGAACTGGCAGACTTCTCGTGCCGCTCCGGCGGCCGGGATGACACCGGCACGAACCGTCCAGGGCTTTTGTCTGCCATGGAAAAGACTGGGCTTGCGCGTGAATACGGTTTTTCCTATCACTTTGACGGACTGAACAACGACCTTGAGCGGCTCTGGGAACACATGGCAGAGGGCGGCTGTGCTCTTTGCAATCTCCGGGTGGGGCACATTGTGGCGCTGCTCGCGGCCCGGGAAATGGAGGGGCGCAGAGCTTATCTGGCCCTGGACAGCTACTGCGAGTCGCAGGACAGCAGAGTGATGGATCACGTGCTTGGCACCGTGCCTGGAACCGAGGTCACGTACCTGAGGAAGAACGGCCTTGGGATTGTAACCGGCGCCCAGACGTCCTATGCCGCCTACTGGGTGGATGCGTCCCTTCCAAAGGATTTCAACTATCTCCATCCCATCCGGGCATGATCATGGCCCGGGCAGAAGAAAACATATGCAGGAGGATTCCTATGTTCACAAAACCTTATCCGGAAAACGAAACCGTGTCCCTTCGCTATGGCGAGACCACCGCTGTCATCCGACTGGCCGGTGCCCAGCTCTGTTCCTTCAAGGGTCCGGACGGCAGAGAGGTCATGTGGCAGGCGGATCCCAGTGTCTGGGACCAGCATGCCCCCGTCCTGTTCCCCGTGTGCGGTGCGCCGAAAAACGGCGAGGTCATCATCGGAGAAAAGCACTTCGAGATGCCAAAGCACGGCTTTACCAGGAGCAATCCCCTCTTCACCGTGATCAAAAAGGGCGAGGATTTTGTGGATCTGGAGTTCCGCTCAAACGATGAAACCCTGGCCCACTACCCCTTCGAGTTTTCCTTCCACGTGATCTACTCTCTCTTTGAGAGGGGCATCCGGACCACATTCCTGGTGGAGAACCTGTCCAAGGATACCATGCCCTTCTGTGTGGGCGGCCATCCGGCCTTCAACTGCCCCATGGAACCGGACGCCTTCTTTGAGGACTATGATGTGGTCTTTGAAAAGGAGGAGAGCGGCGAGGTTGCAAGGGTGCCTGGCGGCGGGCTGATCGACGGGAAAGAGAAGCTCCCCTTCTTCCGTGCCGGAAGGATCCTGCCCCTTGACCACAGGGAGATTGACACGAGGGATTCCCTGCTCTTCATGGAGCTCAATTCCCGTGCTGCAAGGCTGGTCAACCGGAATACCGGCAAGGGCCTGACTGTATCCTTCCCCAAGATGGAGGCCATGGCCGTGTGGAGCATGGGCGGCAAGCAGGCCGACTACATCTGCCTGGAGCCCTGGCACGGGATTCCGGCAAGCGTGGAGGAGAGCGGAAAGTTCGAGGACAAGCCCTACGTCACCATGCTGCCGGGCGGCGAAACCTATGTCACCTGGTATGATGTGGTGCTGGACTGATGTGCTGCAGGTTTTACATCTCAAGCCTGGATGCAAACGATCTCCTGGAGGAATACATCTCGGAGCTGAACAGAACTGTCCCCCTGGGTGAAATTCACCCGGGGGACCTTTCACCCGTCCTGGCACCAGGCCGGGAGACAAGAAAGGCAAAGCCTTTCCTCATGCGATGGGGCTTTTCCATGGACAGGAAGCTGGTCATCAACTGCAGGAGTGAGTCGGCGGCGGAAAAGCCGATGTTCCGTGAAAGCTTTCGGTCCCGCAGGTGCCTGATTCCGGCCAGATGGTACTGGGAATGGGACCATGCGGAGACACCGCCTGCCAGGTATCGCTATGAGCTGGACAGGCCCTTTGTGTTCCTTGCGGGCATCTACCGTCTGGAGGGTCGGGAGCCCGTCTTTACCGTGCTGACCCGGGAGGCGTCTGAGGATGTGCAGGGTCACCACGACAGAATGCCCGTTATGCTGGATATCACCAGGGAGACGGTCTCGGGGTATCTGGATTCTGGCACGGACCCATCTGACCTGCTCTCTCATGCTCTCCTTCATGTGACGCCTGTCAGAGAGGGAAAGAAAACGCCCGAGCAGTTGAAACTGCAGATATGAACGATAAGAGAAAACCCGGATGCTGCCTGGCATCCGGGCTTTCTCTCATTGGGCGTCCGTGTCGTCCGATTTGTCGTCTTCCTTCTGAACGTCAATCTCGACCTCAATCACAGGGGCGCGGCGCTCCTGATCCTCCGCCGTCTTTTCTTTGCTGCCGGCGCCTGCATCAAACAGACCACCCAGGGCATCGGCCGCCTTGCTGGCCAGGCGTCCCAGGCCTTCCACAGCCTTCCCGATGGTGTCGCCCACGCTGTCCATAGCCCTGTCAATGTCCTGCGAAGCGCTCTCCGGCATCTGGCTCCTGGCCTTGCCTGCCATGTTCGTGACATGCTCCATGGCCTGCTCAGTCTTTTTGGCAAGCTCGTCCAGGATGTCATTGACCCTCAGGCCAGTCTCTTTTGCCATCTTCTGAACCTTGTCCCAGGCCTCCTGCAAATCGTCCTGATCGGCTTTCTCTTCCGGAGCCTGCTCCGGTTCACGGTCTGTCTCCTCGCTTTTGGGCGTCTCGTCCTGGGATGCAGCTGCTTTCTCATCCGGAATGTCCACCTCATAGGTCTCCATGATGGATTCGGCCGTCTCATCCCTTGCGACCACAGGGATGTCAAAATCATCCTCCAGCGCCTCGTCTGCTGCTTCTGCGGGGACATCTGCGATGGGAGCTTCGTCAGGATCCTCCCCGGCTGCATCTTCCGAGACGTCAATCACCGTCTCCTCGGTGTCGGGTTCCTCTGAGGGCACTTCCTCGTCTGCAGCGTCTTCAGGAACAGCAGCTTCTTCCGCTTTTTCCTTCACCTCGGGCGCGGGTTTTACCGGGTGCAGCGACTTCAGTTCCTCCTGCACCTTTTTCAGGTTGTCCAGGAGCTTTGCCAGTTCCTCCGGGAAGGCGGCTCCGTCCTCATACAGCTTCAGGACCATCGGCGCAATCTGGCGCAGCAGTGCGTCCTTCTGATTGATAAGGTTCATCTCCCTGGCCTTTGCCCTGGAGGCCTCCGCAAGGCTGCCTGCAGCAGCACTGATACCCTCATTGACCTTTGCCCAGGCATCTGTCACAAACTTTCCAACTTCTGTCATGTTCTTGTCCTCCTCAGCGCCATCTCCGGCGCTACATCATCTGTGAAAGATCCTGCCTTTTACCGATCCTGTTTCAGGTCAGGGCGTCCAACATCACCCCTCTTTAAAAGGCGAGATTCAATTTCTCCAAGGGAGTGCTGTTTCCTTCCACACTATTGTTTTATCAGAAGACTCTCACCTTTCACAGGCTTCTCTCATCTGTTTTTTAGAAAAACCAGGATCGCGTCTTTTGCGATCCTGGTAAGATTTCATCAGATGCTCTCCAGCACGGTCTGGGCGATCTGAGCGCCGGTCAGGCCGTATTCCACCAGCAGGTCTGCGGGCTTGCCGCTCTGGCCGAAGGAATCCTGGATGCCGATCTTGCGGAAGGTGAAACTGCCTCTTCCGCAGAGGGTGGATGCCACGGCATCGCCGAGGCCGCCGATCACGGAGTGCTCCTCCACCGTGAAGACCTTGCCGCACTTCTGGGCATAATGAAGCGCCAGCGCCTCGTCAAAGGGCTTCAGAGTGTGGAAGGACACCAGAGCGGGCTTCAGGCCCTTGGCCTTCAGCACGGAGATGGCTTCCAGCGTATGCTCCAGCATGATGCCGCAGGTGAAGATGACCAGGTCGCTGCCGTCCTCAATCACCGTGCCCTTGCCCACCTCAAAGGGTCTGGGGTCGTAGACGGGCGAAGGAAGACGGGCTGTACGGATATACACAGGGCCTTCGATCTTGGCTGCTGCTTCCACGCACTGATAGCACTCATTGGCATCGGAGGGAACGAAAACGGTCATGCCGGGCAGGACGCGCATGAGGGCAATGTCCTCCACGGCCATGTGACTGCCGCCGTCCTCGCCCAGGGTAATGCCCGCGTGGGAGAAGCCGAACTTCACGTTGAATTTCGGATAGCAAACACCGTTTCGGATCTGATCATAGCTGCGCCCCGCGAAGACGGCGAAGGTGGAACAGAAGGGGATCAGGCCCATGGTGGACATGCCGGCCGCCATATCGACCATATTGGCCTCGGCGATGCCGCAGTCATAGAAACGGCCCGGGTAGGCTGCCTTGAAATCCTTGGTCATGGTCGCCTGGGCCAGATCGGCATCCAGCACGACGACTTTCTCATTTTCTGCGCCGAGCTTCACCAGCGCTTCGCCATAGGCGACACGGATTGATTTCTTCTCTGCCATTGTCATCAGCCCTCCAGCTCTTTCAGCGCCTGTGCGGTCTGTTCGTCGTTGGGTGCCTTGCCATGCCAGCCGACCTGGCCTTCCATGTAGCTGACACCCTTTCCTTTGAGGGTGTGCAGGTGAATGAGGCGGGGCTTGCCGGGGCAGGCAGGCGTGTGCAGGGCAGCCAGCACCTGCTCAAGATCGTTCCCGTCCTGTACCTCCACGATGTCATATCCGAAGGCACGGAACTTTTCTGCGGGATCGCCGAGGCTCATGACCTGGTCGTTGGTGCCGTCGATCTGCATGCCGTTGTGATCGAAGATCACGGTGAGATTGTCCAGCTTGTAGTGGGCCGCCGCCATGGACGCCTCCCACACCAGGCCTTCATCGCTCTCGCCGTCACCGATGATGGTGTACACATGGACGTCGCTGCCGATGTGCTTGGCGCCAAGAGCCATGCCCACGGCGATGGAGATACCCTGACCGAGGGAACCGGTGGATGCGTCCACGCCCGGGCATTTTTTCACGTCCGGATGTCCCTGCAGGATGCCATGCAGCTGACGGAAGTGATCGAACTCTTCCCTGCCAAAGTAACCCCGCTCGCACAGCGTGCCGTAGAGCGCCGGCGCAGCATGACCCTTGGAGAGCACGAAGCGGTCGCGGTTCGGATTCTTGTCATCCTCCGGATCGATGCCGCGCATCACGTCAAAATAGAGGGCGACCAGTGCCTCCGTGCAGGAAAGGGACCCGCCCGGATGGCCGGCGCCGGCTTTGTTCGTCATGACAATGATGTCACGGCGGACCTGGCGGCATACATCCTTCATCGCCTGAATGTCCATACAGTATCCTCCTTAAAATATGTGTAAGGTCAAAAGACCCTCTCTTACCCGAGATTCGTTAAAAGGATTATAGGTTGGGCGTTCATGTCCTGTCAAGCAAGCAGGAGGGTGTATCGAATCAAATGGCCCCGCCCTGCTCCATATGCTCAAGGGCGCGCTTCAGGGCAAGCTTTCCGTGCTCGTAGGTGAGACTCCCCTGCAGGTAGGCCGTATAGGGCGCGCGCATGGGGCCATCGCAGCTCAGCTCAATGGATGCTCCCGCGACGAAGGTGCCAGCGGCCATGATCACCTGGTCCGTGTAACCGGGCATGTCCCAGGGCTCCGGGAGAGCCATGGAATCGATGGGGCTGGCCATCTGAATGCCCTGACAGAAGCGGATCAGCCGCTCCGGGGTCTCCAGGCGGATGGCCTGAATGATGTCTGAGCGCGGATCGGTGGAGGCGGGGCTGGACTGCAGGTGGAGATCCTCAAAGATCCTGGCTGCAAGGATTGCCGTCTTCACAGCCTGGGCCACCGTGTGGGGTGCCATGAACAGTCCCTGGAAGAAGGCCTGGTAGCCGCCTGCATAGCTGCCAACCTCAGCCCCGATGCCGGGTGCCGTCAGGCGGAAGGCACACCGTTCAACGGCATCCCTGGTGCCCACCATGTAGCCGCCGGTGGGCGCAAGACCGCCTCCCGGGTTCTTGATGAGGCTCCCCACGCACAGATCCGCGCCCATCATGGAGGGCTCCACGTCCGCGACGAACTCGCCGTAGCAGTTGTCCACCATGAGACGGGTGCCGGGGTGCCTGGTATGGATCATGTCGGCGAGAGGGCCGAAAGCCTCAGGCATGATGGACGGCCGCCAGTCATATCCCCTCGAGCGCTGGGCAATCACCAGGCGGGTGTTCGGCCCGATGGCGGCATCGACGGCATCGATGTCGATCTTTCCGCCGTCAAGCAGCGGCACCTCACGGTAGCTTCGCCCGTTTTCCAGGAGGGAGCCCGGCGCGGGGGTCTCGCCCCACCCGATGACCTCCTCCAGGGTGTCGTATGGGCGGCCGGTGGCTGACAGGATCTCATCACCGGGCCGCGTGAGCCCAAAGAGGGCCAGGGCCAGGGCTGCTGTGCCGCTCGCGATCTGCGGCCGTACCAGGGCACTCTCTGTCCCGAAGACATCTGCGTACACCCCGTCCAGGGCATCCCTGCCGATGTCGCCGTTGCCATAGCCCGTGGTACCCGAAAAATGCCGGTAGGAAATCTCCCTTGTCTGGAAGGACTTCAGGATCTTTCCGGTCCACATGCTCTCCCGGCGGTCAATCTCACGGAATTTTGAGGCAACGGCCTCCTCGGCCGACAGAATTTTCTCATCCCACATAATATCACTCCACTATCTTTCGCCAATGTATCATCTGTATAACCTGTATTCTATGCTTATTCCAGGAAGTATTTCAGCGTTTTCTCCATGAGCTGCCCGTCCCCCGCATCCAGCCACAGAAGGTTTTCCTCCCGCCGCATCCAGGTGAGCTGGCGCTTTGCGTAGCGCCGGGAATTCAGCTGGATGAGGGAAATGGTCTCATCGAGCGTGCCCTCCCCGTCAAGATATGGGAACCATTCCTTGTACCCGATGGCCTGCATTGCCTGCGAGGTCCTGGGAACGCCGCGGGAGAGAAGAGAGCGAATCTCATCCTCAAGGCCCATACGGACCATCTTCAGGACCCTCCGGTCCACCCGCTCATACAGTACGTCCCTTGGAAGATCCAGGGTCACGACCCGGTAGGCAAAGGGTGATTCCTCTTGAGGGTTCTCCTGCCTTGAGAAGGGAATGCCTGTGGCCTCATAGACCTCGAGGGCCCGGATGACACGCCGCACGTTGTTTGGATGGATCTTCCCGGCGCTCTCGGGATCCACAGTCTGGAGGCGCTGATGCAGTGTCTGCCTGCCCGTCTCGTCGCGGGACAGTTCCTCAAGCTCTTTTCTGAATGCCTCGCTCCCCTGTGCGCCGCCCATGGCCATAGGGGTTCGAAGGGCGCGAAGGTACAGGCCGGTTCCGCCGACAAAGAGGGGCTGTTTCCCGCGGGAGAGAATGTCCCGGATACAGCTTTCTGCGGCATCTTTGTACTCTGCGACGGTGAAACAGTCCTTCGGATCCACCACATCCACCATGTGATGCGGGATCCTGCGCTGCTCTTCCCTCGTGGGCTTTGCCGTCCCGATGTCCATTCCGCGGTAGATCTGCATGGAGTCCATGCAGATGATCTCGCCCTGCATCTTCTGTGCAATCTCCATGGCCAGGTCCGATTTTCCGCTGGCCGTGGGGCCGGTCACCACATATACCACAGGCTTTGTCATGTCGGCTGAATCCTCCGGAACTTCCTGTCCAGCTCGTGATGGCTCAGCGCCACCACCAGGGGACGCCCGTGGGGACAGGTGGGGGTTACGTGTTTTTCCACCAGCTCCTCCACGAGATGGCGCATGTCTGCTTCCGTGATCTTCTCCCCGCCCTTGACGGCATGTTTGCAGGCGGACTGCAATATGGCCGTCCTCCGCTTTTCAAGGCTCAGGCCCCGGGCCTCATTCTGCATTTCATCCAGGATTTCCCGGAAGAAGTCGCCCGTCTGCGGTTCACCCAGGATCATGGGGATCGATCGGATGGATACATCCCCCTCTCCAAAGGGTTCGCAGGTCAGCCCGATGGACCGGAGCAGCTCCGCGTTTTCCTCCACAAGTGCCATCTCCCGCGGGGTCACCCGGAAGACGAGGGGAATCAGAAGCTCCTGCCCGGCGCGCTGGGTGTCGACGGTGGCCATCATCCGGTCAAAGTTGAGCCGCTCGTGGGCGGCATGCTGATCGATCATGATCAGCTGGTCCTCATACTCAAGAAGGATATACGTGTCAAAGACGGATCCGATGAGCCGCATGGGCTTCTCCGGTGCCTGCCCGTCCACCTCCACGTTCATCTCCTGCTGTACGGCCAGCGGTTTTTGCGGCGCAGCCTCTGGTTTCGGTGCCTCTCCGGGTGCGGTTGTGATTTCCTCATCCCGGGCGGGGGCATGAGAAGAAGGGACCAGAGACGGCTGCGGCTGCACAGGCTTTGGTGCATCCGTGAAGCGAGGCAGCACAGTGGGCGAAGGCTTGAGGACAGGCGCTGTCACTTCGACCGGAGAAGGTGCCCTCTCGCCTGTTTCGGGGTTCTGCTGCGGCACCCCGGGCACGGGAGGCAGATCTGTCTCTTTCCTTATCTCAGGTGCAGGGGCTTCTGCTGTCACCCGCTCCTGCGGCACCTGGTGGAGGACCGTGACATCCGAGAGCCTGGGGATCGGGGCAGTCTCGTCCTTGATTTGCTCCGGGGCTTCCAGGGGATGCGTATCCGTGAGGGCACGTCTCACCAGCTCCCTTACGGCCGAGATGACCTCGTCCTCTTTCTGAAAGCGGACCTCCAGCTTGTTCGGGTGGACGTTCACGTCCACGTGATCATAGGCCATGGTCAGGTGCAGCACACACATCGGGTACTTGCCGATCATGACCCGCTCGCGGCATCCCTCCTCCACGGCCTGGGAGAGGATCCTGGACTGGAGATAGCGACGATTGATGAAAAACAGCTCGCTGTTTCGGTTCCCGCGACCGCTCTCCCCCACGCCCACGTACCCGTCCAGCAGCACGCCGTTCATGGTGCCGTGAACCTTTCGGGTGGTTGGCGCAAGCATTTCCTTTCCGAAGATGCAGAAGGCGGCCGATTCCAGGTCACCGTCGCCCGGGGAATGGTAGATGCTTTTCCCCTGGCTGATGAGCCGGAAGGACACATCTGGCCGGGAGAGAATCGCGTGCATCACCACGTCCGACACATAACCTGCCTCGGTGGTGGGACGCTTGAGAAACTTCAGCCTCACCGGTGCATTGAAAAACAGATCCTTCACCACCATGGTGGTGCCCTCCGGGCAGGCAGCCTCCGACAGCTCGCGGATGACGCCGCCCTCGTTCACCAGACGGATGCCGCTGGTATCAGACATGGTCTTGGTGGTGCAGGTCATGCGGCTGACGGCTGCGATGCTGGAGAGTGCCTCCCCGCGAAAACCCATGGTCGCGATCTCGCTCAGATCATCTGACGAGCGGATCTTGCTGGTGGCGTGGCGCTCAAAGGCCATGCGGATGTCAATCCCGGGGATCCCGCGGCCGTTGTCGGTCACGCGAAAATACGTGATGCCTCCGTCCTTGATCTCCACCGTGATCCTGGTCGCTCCGGCATCCAGACTGTTCTCGATCAGCTCCTTGATGGCGGCACTCGGACGCTCCACCACCTCGCCGGCCGCGATCTTCCCGATGACCTCATCTGAGAGCACCTGGATGCGCGGTGCCTGATTCCCTGCCTGACTCATAGTTTCCTCGCTTTCTCCCTGAGGAGAAACAGTTTGTTGATGGCGTCCATGGGTGTGAGGGCCATCACATCGATGGATTGAAGTTCCTCAATGATCTCGGTCTTCTGATAGTCGAACAGGTCCACCTGCTCTTCCCTGTGCTCGCTCTCCCCGCCCAGAATGTTCTGTCCGATGGTCTCCTGGTTGATCTGGCTGACCTCAAGCCTGGCCTGGATCTCGTGGGCGCGCACCAGTACCTCGTGCGGGACACCGGCGAGCCGTGCGACGTGAATGCCGAAGGAGCGGTCCGCACCGCCGCGCACGATCTTTCTGAGGAAGATGACATCCTCCCCGTGCTCCTTCACCGACACGCAATAGTTCTGTACACCCTGCAGGTGTCCCTCCAGCTCCGACAGCTCGTGGTAGTGCGTGGCAAAGAGGGTCTTGCATCCGCCGTGCTGAGCATCGAGGAGATACTCCACCACGGCCCAGGCGATGGACAGTCCGTCGAAGGTGGACGTCCCGCGGCCGATCTCATCGAGAATCACGAGGGATTTTGGTGTTGCATTCCTCAGGATGTAGGCGCACTCCGCCATCTCCACCATGAAGGTGGACTGGCCACTGAACAGGTCGTCCGAGGCACCGACGCGGGTGAAGATCCGGTCCACAACCGGGATCGAGGCGGTGTCCGCCGGTACGAAGGATCCGATGTGCGCCATGAGGGTGATCAGGGCGACCTGGCGCATGTAGGTGCTCTTGCCTGCCATGTTGGGACCCGTGATGATCAGCATCCGGGCCTCCTCCTGGTTCATGCTGGTGTCGTTTGGGACAAAGCCCTCCTTCACCGTCTGTTCCACCACGGGGTGACGGCCACCGGTGATCTCAAGGACGCCGTCCTCGCGGATGTCGGGCCGTACATAGTGGTTTTCCCGGGCAACCCTGGAAAGGGACAGGAGTGCGTCCAGTTCCTTCACGGCCTGGGCCGTCGCCTGGATGCTGGGGATCTCCTGGGAGAGCTTTGTGCGGATCTCATCAAACAGCTGCATCTCGAGTCGGACGGACTGCTCCTGGGCACCCAGGATCTTCTGCTCCATTTCCTTGAGCTCGGGCGTCATGTAGCGTTCGGCGTTGGTGAGGGTCTGTTTGCGGATGTACCGATCCGGCACAAGTGACAGGAAGGACTTCGTGACCTCTATGTAGTACCCGAAGACCTTGTTGTACTGGATGCGGAGGTTTTTGATGCCTGTCTCCTCCCGCTCCTTTGCCTCCATGGACATGATCCAGTTTTTCCCGGACGTGGATGCCTCGCGCAGCTCGTCCAGCTGCTGGCTGTATCCTTCGCGGATGATGCCGCCATCGGTAATCGTCTGGGGCGCATCCGGATGAATGGCGCGAAGGAGAAGATCGCAAAGGTCACTCAGGGGATTCAGATGCCCATTGAGTGCCTGGACTTTTTCACTCTCCACGCCGTCCAGGAGCTTTTTGATGTCCGGGATCCTGGAGAGCGAGCTCTGAAGGGCCAGACAGTCCCGGGCGTTGAGGGAATGGTAGGACACCTTGGACAGAAGACGCTCCAGGTCATACACGTCCCGCAGCTGCTCAAAGAGGCGCTCGGAGAGGACGGGGGAACGGAAGAGGGCGTCCACGGCAGAGAGGCGGCCTTCGATGGCGCTTTTCTCGGTCAGCGGCTCCTCAATCCAGCTGCGGAGGAGCCTTGAGCCCATGGCCGTGCCGGTTTTATCCAGGAGCCAGAGCAGGGAGCCCTTCCTTGAACGCGTGCGCATGGACTCGGTCAGCTCCAGGTTCCGGCGGGTATTGCGGTCCAGGAGCATGACGCCATGGCCGCTGGAAAGCGATATGTGGTTGATGTGCTCCATGGAATTTTTCTGGGTTTCCTCCAGATATTTCATGAGCGCACCCGCGGCGCACACAAGGCCCCGGTCCTCCTCGGAAAGGCCCAGGGATGACAGGGTCTTCACAGAAAAGTGCTGCTGCAGCTTTTCCTCGGCGTTTGAAAACTGGAACCAGGAAGCGCTCTGCTCGGAGATTACCCAGTCGCCGGATGTGGCACCATCCCCCAAAAGTCCGCTCAGCTGCTCAAGACGGTTGGTGATCATCTCGCTCGGGTGGATGCTGGCCACCTCGTCCCGGAGCTTCTTCAGGTCGTCCACGGGACGCACGTAGAATTCGCCCGTGGATACGTCCGTGTAGCTGAGGGCGCAGTTTTTGTCCTGGAGGTACACAGAGAGCAGGAAACTGTTGGCCTTTTCATCCAGCATGGCGGGGTCATTGACCGTGCCGGGGGTATAGATCCGGACGACGTCCCGCTCCACGAGCCCCTTGGCCGTAGCCGGATCCTCCATCTGTTCTCCGATGGCCACCTTGTAGCCCTTCTGCAAAAGCCGTTCTACATAGGTGGAGACAGCATGAAAAGGAACACCGCACATTGGCGCGCGTTCCTCCAGCCCGCATTCCTTGCCCGTCAGAGTCAGCTCCAGTTCCCTGGAGACCAGGACCGCATCGTCAAAGAACATCTCATAGAAATCGCCCACCCGGAAAAACAGAAGGCAGTCCTTATACTTATCGCGCAGCGCATTGTACTGCTGCATCATGGGAGAAAGCGCCATGTCATGCCCCCGATTCTCTCTTATCACACCGAATCATGATCATAATAGTGTTTAAGCATTATTTCTTGCCGCATCCAGGACAAGATGCGCAGCTGCCGGGGCAGCCTTCATTGTCGCCGCTGTCCCCATAGATCCCAAAGCGCAGGATTGATTCTGCCTGGTCCATGAGCGACTGGAAGGCGGCTTTGGCCTCCTCCATCTCCCGCATGAGCGGCAGATGATCCAGGTGATCCTTTGCATCCTGCAGCTTCTGAAGGGTCGCGCCCGTCATGTCCCCGCCTGCAGCCCTGGACCGAAGCTCCATATACCGGTCCACCGCCATGACGCACTCCATGCTCTCCAGTGTCTTTTTTTCACTCTCACGGTAGCGTCGGTATTCTTCGCTCTCCTGGACCGCATGGGTAAAACGAATGGCTGCCTGAATGACCGGGTGTATCTTCTGTGTATCTTCCATCGGTTTCCTCTCCGGGTACAACTCTTTGGTATCTTTGAACTCACAGCCGCGTGGCTGTGAGGGTGTTCTGCTTCACGTCCGTGACAAGCACCTTCACGATCTTCCCGATGTCCTCCTCCGTGCCCGGGAGGGTCACCGACACGCCGTGGCGGCCACGGCCAGACACCTCCTGGAGGTTTCGCCGGGAGATGCCCTCCACCAGGACCTCCTCAGGGGACCCCACAAAGCGGCGCATGACCTCCATCTGCCGCTTTGTCTGAAGGTCAATCAGGCGCTGGATCCGCTCCTTGGAGACCTCTGGCGGAACCTGATCCGGCATCTTTTCCGCCGGTGTCCCCGTGCGGGGGGAATAGATGAAGGTGAAGGCGGAATCATAGCCCACCTCGTCCACGAGGTTCAGCGTGTCCAGGAACTGCTCCTCCGTCTCGCCCGGGAAGGAGATCATGATGTCCGTTGTAAGTCCGATCCCCGGGACCGCCTCACGCAGCAGGTGCACCTTCTCCAGATAGCTCTCCCTGGTATAGCGGCGGTTCATGCGGCGAAGGATCTCGTTGCTCCCTGCCTGGACCGGCAGATGGAACTGAGGAAGGACATGCTGACTCTCGCCCATCACGCGGATGAGTTCAGAAGAGAGGTCCTTTGGATGGCTCGTCATGAAGCGGATCCTCGGGATGCCGGTCTGATCCAGCTGTCGCAGCAGTTCCGGGAACGTGCCATCCCCCGAGTAGGAGTTGACGTTCTGTCCCAGGAGCATGATCTCCTGCACGCCGCCGTCCCGGAGCTTTTCCACCTCGCGGACAATATCCCGCATGTTCCGGCTGCGCTCCCGGCCCCGGACATAGGGCACGATGCAGTAGGTGCAGAAATTGTTGCAGCCCTGCATGATGGACACATACGCAAAGTCCTGCCGAAGGCGCTGCACAGGCATGCCCTCCACGACGCTGTCCTGCCCGCCGACCTCCAGCACCACGTGGTCGGAGTGCAGCGCGCTCCAGAACAGTTCCGGAAACCGGTGAAGGACCGCCGTTCCGAAGGCCAGGTCGATGAACCCGTACTGACGGATGATCTTTTCGGCCATGCCCGGCTCCTGGATCATGCAGCCGCAGACGCCGATCATGAGCTTCGGGTTGGTCTTGCGGACCTCCTTCAGCCATGTCACGTTGCCGAGGGCACGCCGCTCGGCGTTGTCGCGCACGCAGCAGGTGTTGAAGATCACAAAATCGGCTGAGTCGCGCTCCGGGGAATAGGTCAGGCCCATCTCCTCCAGCATGCCGGCGATCTTTTCGCTGTCATGAGCATTCATCTGGCAGCCGTAGGTGACCACGTGGTAGGTCTGCGGCCGGTCCGTGAGATCGCGGATGGAGCGGATATACTCCCTCTGGCGCTCCATCTCCTCGTCCTCCGGGCTCAGGTATGCTACGGACTGGCTTGCTGTTATCTCTTGCATGGTATTCCTCCAGGGAAATCTGTTTCAGTTGCAGGACAGCCTGCGTTCATATCCGATGCCGTGACAGTGATGGCAGGGCTTCATCATCACATCGCGAAGACTCCGGCTGGTCCGCCTGCGGGTCATCTCGATCAGGCCGAGGGCGGTGAAGCCGTACACCACGCACTTCATGCGGTCATGCCCGAGCGCCTCCCGGAGACGCTCCAGGACCCGCTCCCGGTCCGAATCCTGATCCATGTCGATCATGTCGATGACGATCATGCCGCCGATGTTTCGGAGCCGCAGCTGCCGTGCGATCTCGTCGCAGGCCTCCAGGTTTGTGCTCACGATGGCACTCCTGTCCCCTTTTCGGCCCGTGGAATGGGCCGTGTTCACATCGATCACGGTCATGGCCTCGCACTGATCAAAGACGAGGCTGGCGCCGCTCCTGAGCCAGATAAAGCGCCCAAGAGCTTCATTCAAAGCCTTTTCTGCGCCGCAGAGCACGAAGGGATCGCTCTGGGTGGCGGACAGGGGGACGGAAGATGGGATGTGCTGTGATAAAAGCGCCCTTGCATCTAGCTCCTCATCGTTTTTCACGATCACGCGCTCAAGGCCCCGCGGTACCTCGTCATAGATGAGCTGCAGAAGCGGCGACTCGAGGGAAAGAAGCAAACGCGGCTTTCCGGTCAAGGCGCCCTCTGTGGCCTGCGACCATCTGTCCAGAAGCTCCCGGTATTCCATCTCCAGGACTTCCTCCGGCGCATCGGCACTCGACGTGCGCATGACAAGGCCGTGCTCTCCGCCTGTCATTCGAAGGGCAGCTTCTTTCAGGCGTGTCCGTGTCTTTTCGTCCTGGATCTTGGCGGAGACACCCGTCTCGCGGGAGACGGGATTCAGGATCACGTAGGACCCTGCGAGGGCCACGTTCCGCGTGAGGTATGCCCCCTTGGTGCCCTGCGCCTCGCGTCGGATCTGCACGATCACCCGGTCACCGGACTGGATGCGGGTGATGGGTATATTTGCCTCGTCCAGCGGGAGATAGCCTTCCCGCTCACCGCCAAAGTCGACGAAGACGGCATGATTGGCCGGCATGAGGCGCCGGACAATGCCAAGATAGACGCTGCCGGTACTGTCACCCTGTTTGTCCGGCACGAACTCCACCATATGGCCGTCCTCCACAAGGGCGCCTTCCCATCCCCCCCGGGGTGTCTTGCGAATCAGCAGATCACGCATGTTTTCGATCCTCTTTCAGGCAGCTTTTCACGCGATGTCCTCAAGGTAGCAGAGCGTATCATGGTGCCGGCCAAGAAGATGGTCCCGCGTGAGGGCGTAGCGGACGGAAAAGTCCTGGATGCCGTTATGCCGAAGGAGAGATTCCAGGAGCATGGACGGCTTGCAGGACTGGCTCTCCTCCATCTGAAGGGTCATGTCGAGCGTGCCGTCCTCCTCCGCCTCGAGGTGCAATATCATCGGGCGGATATTGACTTCCTTCTCGCCGGACTTGGTCTTTTTCATGGCTGGAATCTCGTCTTTCTCAAGAAACGACGGGATGCTTTCCTGAACGCGCCGTCTCAGATCGTCATCCAGGATCTTCAGATGCCAGCTGGCGGCGCAGACCTGGGCCATGAGCGCCGGGCCATGGGGCGGAAGCGGGCGGCAGGAGAAGACCTTCAGGTCCTCCGGCAGTGCCTCATTCATGCGCTTTTCAAATTCTCCCGCATCCACATCCGAGTCCAGCTCCACCTCCATCAGCTCACACTTCCCCACGGCGCCCACCGGCATGGCGGAGGCAAAGCCCAGGAGAATGTGGGGATTGAAGCCCTTGGAATAGCTGACGGGGAGAGATGAGCGCCGAAGCGCCCGCTGCATGGCCCGCATGATGTCCAGATGGCCGATGTGACGGAGCCGTTCTCCTTTTTCAAACAGTGCCAGCATGCGCATAGGAACAGACTCCCTTCCACTTGTGTATGCCGCAGCCCTGGCAGCCTTTGCGGCAGTCGGGCGTCACGACGGCATTCTGGGACTTCTCATACTCCCGCCACAGAAACTCCTTGGTGACACCGGCATCAATGAAATCCCAGGGCAGAATTTCGTCCCGGCTCCGCGCTCTGAAGGCGTAGAAGGCGGGATCCAGTCCCTCCTCCTCAAAGGCTTCCATCCAGAGATCAAAGCGGAACAGCTCGTTCCAGCCGTCCAGGATACAGCCCTTCTGGTAGGCGCGAAGGAGCACGCGGCCGAGCCTTCTATCGCCCCTTGCAAAGCAGGCCTCGAGGTAGCTGGTCTTCGACTCGTGATAGTTGAAGTTCACACCCTTGATGGTCTTCATCTTCTCCTTCAGGTACTGCTGCTTCTCCCTCAGCATCTCCTGGGTATCCTGGGGCACCCACTGAAAGGGTGTGAAGGGCTTGGGTACGAAGGAGGAGGCGGAGGCCGTGATGCGAAGACCCTTGGCACGCTGGTCTTTTGGTACCGTAAAGTAGCACCGGTTCACCTTCTGGCAAAGGTCCGCCATGCCGTCGAGGTCCTCGCAGGTTTCCGTGGGAAGACCAATCATGAAGTAGAGCTTTACCGAGCTCCAGCCGCCCTGGAAGGCATCTGTCACCTTCTCGATCAGGTCGGACTCTGTGACGCCCTTGTTGATGACGTCCCTCAAACGCTGGGTGCCGGCCTCGGGCGCAAAGGTCAGGGAGGTCTTCCGCTCCTTCTGCGTCTCCTCCAGGGATTCCTTTAGGATGCTGTCGATGCGAAGGCTCGGGAGGGAGATGGACACATGCTCCTGCTTGAAGCGGCGAAGCAGGTCCCGGATGAGTTCGGCAAGACATGTGTAATCGCCACTGGAGAGGGATGAAAGGGAGATATCCTCGTAGCCGGTGGACTTTTCAAGGCTCACGGCCAGCTCCATCAGGCGGTCAAGGCTCCGCTCCCGCACGGGCCGGTACAGCAGTCCCGCCTGGCAGAACCTGCAGCCCCGCGTGCATCCGCGCATGATCTCCAGCATGATCCGGTCGTGGATGATCTCGGTATATGGCACGGGGATCTCCATGGGATAGTAGGCGGTATTCAGGTCCGTGACGACACACTTGCGCACCTTCTCGGGCGCGCCGTCCCAGAGCCTTCGCATTTCCCGGATCGTTCCGTCCTCATGGTAGTCTGTTTCATAGAGGGATGGCACATAGACCCCGGGGATTTGGGAGAGCGCCTTCATGCACTCCATGCGCGGTTCCCCGGATTCCTTCCAGTCGCGGATGGTTCTGGTGACATCCAGCGTCACTTCCTCCCCATCCCCCAGCATGAAGGCATCAATGAAGTCGGCCAGGGGCTCCGGGTTGAAGGCACAGGGACCGCCCGCCACCACGATGGGTTCATCGCGCTCCCGGTCGCGGCTCAGAAGGTGGACGCGCCCAAGATCCATCATGGCCAGGATGTTGGTATAGCTCATCTCATACTGGAGGGTAAAGCCGATCATATCAAAATCGCACAGGGGCCGTCTGCTTTCCATGGAAAAGAGGGGTACCTGCTCCTCCTCCATGAGGGCTTTCATGTCCGTCCATGGCATGAAAAAACGCTCACAGACACTGTCCTCCTGAGCGTTGACCAGCCCATAGAGTATTTTCATACCCAGGTGGGACATGCCCACCTCATAGGTATCCGGGAAGCAGAATCCGTAGTGCAGCCGCGCCTTATCCCAGGGCTTCACCTGCGTGTTCATCTCGCCGCCCGTGTATCTCGAAGCCTTCTGGACCTTCTCCAGCATCGCCTCAATGCGATCGTCAATCCGGTCAGCATAAAGATCCAAGCCTGTGCCCTCCTACAATACCTCATCCCCGCCGGGACTCTCCCGGGAAGCAGGAGGAATTATATGCTTTTCCCACTTCTCCGTCAATTTATCAGCGCTGCATCTGCGCGCTCGTCATAAGGGTTGCAAAAGGGGTGCAAACGCCCATCTGCTTCGTTGACACCTGTCTTTCAAAGGGGATATACTCGCCTTTGGACTTGACCGCATCAGGAGCATCATGACGGAGGTGACGGAACCATGGCAGGAAACAGATTCGGCCCGGACAGCACACCCTCCTGGAAAGAGGGCTGGGAGCGGAAAAAGAAGCGCTCCTATGTCAAGACAGAATATCGCCCGCTCCGGCGCACGGTGGAAGACCAGGAAGATCTGGACGCGTTTCTTTCAGCCTACGATCCGCTCTCCATCGCTGCGCCTTCCCCTGAGGCGCGAGACGATGCTTTGGAAGCGGAGACGGGCGCCCTCTATACGCGCAGCAGGGCGGCGCTGGAGGATATCTCCATGGCACCCCTCCCCAATCTTCCATCTTCTGTCCTCCGGCTGCACCTGGAGATTGTGCCGGACGTATTTTTCCATGAGGCACAGACGCTGAAAAGCGATGTGGAATACAGGGAGGATGTGGAGCGTGCCCTTCGGGACTATGGCCATCTTCGGGGAAAGCACATCTCGAGGGATGTGATCGTGCCGGAGGATCTTCCGCTCTATGCCCTCCACTATCTGATCATGCACGTGTTTGGTCTGAGAAACCTTCACATGCACGAGTTTACCCTGCCGCAGGATACCCTGAAGGCGCTGACCGGGGACCAGACGGGCAGATGGGTGCAGCTGATCGGCATTCTCTTCCGCTCCCCGTTCATGAATCTCGATGACAGATCCTGGGGAGATGATGAGGAGGGCCGGAGCTTCCGGGCGTTTCTCAGGGAGCGGCTCACGGGCCCATACGGCTATGCCCCCTCGGAGGTGCCGAGTCAGGCCTGCCTCATTCGGACGGGCTTTGATCCGGACCGGCAGTATCTGGTCACCTATTGCCGCGGCGAAGGGCTGGAGGAAATCGTCTATACATGCTGCCCGCTGGAGGAAGCCTCCGAACTCCGGCTCCCTGAGACGGACAAGTTCACCTTTCGCCAGGAGGTGCGGCCTTTTGCTTCTCTCCCAGTGGACAGTATTCCCTTTCTGATCAAAGGCAGTCCGACGCTCCTCGAGCGCCTTCCCGTCTCCGACCTTCTGGTCCCCGTGGACGGGGATCTGCAGCCCGCAGACGGTGTGACCATCCTGCGGACGCTGTCCGGGCGGCTCGGGGCCATCCGCGACATTCACCCCTTCTTCGATCCGAGGATGGACGAGGAAATGGACCTGGCCATATCAAGGCCGCTTCCCTGTACCCGCGTCCTTCACTATTTCTACGATCCTGCCAGCTCCTGGTGGGTCCGTATCACCATGACGCGGGACTGTCAGGACCTGGTGGAGGATGGCCATGTCACGCAGGAGGAACTGGACAGGGCACAGGTCCGTGTCAGAGAACTCTATCAGCCGGCGGTCATTTCAAGCGACGGTCCCATGCTGATGGAGGATCTGGGCGGCCTTCCGTGCCTTTCTGAGTTCCTTCAGGAGATCCACCCGGACCTGAGAAATATGGATAGGAAAGAGCGGGACAGGGCGCTGGAAATCAGGGCGGAGCGTCTCGCCTGGGCGAAAAAGCAGGGATGGCGCGGCGAAAAGCCGAACTTTCTCTGAGCTGCGCTCTTAAGGATGAATCTTTGAAGGTGACTCGTTTGTATGTTCGCGGGGCTTTCACGGACACATATGCCCCGATTGTCTTTCGGGCGGCTTTTCAGTACAATTTCTCTCACGCCATGGGCGCATCCATGCGCCTGCAGCGATCTTCGCCGGAGGTGAAACCTTTTGGAAGCAGTTACGTCTTTTCTCTCCTCCATCGGCATGCTTCAGGGGAGCCTGGTGGATTATCTGGTATATCTTGCCATCGTCATCGTCATGGTGATCGGTATCTTCAAATGCCTGGTCCCGCTGTGGGGCACCACCCATTCCCTTCGCCAGGCCGTCTCTAAGCTCCAGGACGAGGCAGGCACGCATCCGGACCGTCCCGTCTGGCAGGAGGCCAGGTTCATGGGCAAGCGGCTGCGTGTGTGCTGGATGCGGTTTCTGCAGAACGCAGAGCAGCTGGACCGGCGCGGCCTTCCCTGCAACGTGGAGGACTATGTCAATGATGACACCGTGACCTACGGGCCCGGCAACGCACAGCTGGCGGAGCTGGTTCCAAGCCTCCTGACCTCCCTTGGCATCCTGGGCACCTTCCTGGGTATGACACAGGGCCTCTCGGGCCTTGACGTCACGACCACGGAGAACATGATGAGTGGCGTTCAGAACCTGCTCTCCGGCATGCACTTTGCCTTCGGGACATCGGTGGCGGGTGTCAGCTGCTCGCTTCTGTTCAACATGCTCAACCGCATCGCGCAGGGGTCCAGCTTCCGGGCCATTGACGACTTCACCGAGGCCTTTACCCAGCTGGCCATGCAGCGCCCCCTGGACAATGATGTGCAGCTGATCTGCCAGAATCAGGACCGCAACCACCTTCTGGGCAATGTGAACGACGCCCTGACGGTCCAGGTGCCGCGGTCCATCGAAAACGCCATGCGCAGCTCCCTGCAGCCGGTGGCCCGCTCCATGGATGCCTTCATGCTCAATGCCACCTCGGCACAGATCGACGGCATGCAGCGCCTGGTGGACCACTATATTGCCTCCATGAACAAGTCCCTCGACGGGCAGTTCCTGACCCTTGGCCAGACCATGACGTCCATCAATCAGAACCAGCAGCTCTCGGTATCCCAGCTCTCCGATGCCCTCAATGCCACCCGCGGGATGCTTTCAGACGCCCAGCGGATGCATCAGGTGTCCTCGGACATTCTATCGCAGTTTGAACGATATGTGTCTGAGCTTGGCGAGGCCAGGAAGCGGGATGAAGGGTTTGAGCAGAATGCCACCGATCTTCTCTCCCGCATGAGTGCCGCCGAGCGCGAGCAGGCACAGACCATCCAGCAGATGAAGCGCGCCCAGGAGGACGTCCTGCATGCGGTGCAGGTCTTCCAGCAGTCCGGCCGCGAGCAGACACAGGGCATTCAGAACCTGACCGAGCGCAACGTGCAGGCCATGGAGACGACCGGACGGACCGTGGCGGATGCGGGTCAGAAGCTGTCCAAGAGCTATGAACAGTTCGTGGACCATGTGGTGGAAGGCCTGAGCCGGTCCCTGGGCATGTTTGAAAACAGCATGAACGGGATCGTCCGCCATTTCTCTGAGGAGGCGGAGAAGATCTCCGAAACGATCTCTGAGAAGGGCGGCAGTGCATCCGCAGCAGATCTCTCCGAGATTCAGCGCATCCTCACCTCCATCCAGAAGAGCCTTGAAGACAAGACCGCTGCGTCCACAAAGGAGGCCTGATCCATGGCCAGGCAACAGGTGCATCACCGGCGCGGCAGGGGTGATTCCGGCGCCAGCTGGATCAGCTATTCAGACATCATGGCAGCCCTCGTGCTCGTCTTTGTGCTCTTCCTTGTGTACAACCTTCATCAGTATAACCAGATGCTGCAGATCAAAACCCGGGAACTGGAAACCCAGCAGGCTCTCCTGCTCTCCCAGGAGCAGAAGCTTCAGGAGCAGGCAGGCATTCTGATCATCCAGCAGGCGGACCTGGATGCCGCAAGCGCGGCCCTCACCCAGGCGCAGCTGGACCTGGAACAGAAGCAGGACGAACTGCAGCAGCAGACCATCATCCTGATCGGGAAACAGGACGAACTGGATGAGGCGAAGGCAACTCTCGCCATCCGGGAGACGGAGCTCAATTCCCTGCAGCTTCAGCTGAGCGCGCAGAAGGAACTGTTTGATGCGCAGACAAGAAAGCTCGAGGAGATGGTGGGCGTCCGGTCACAGATCGTGCGCGACCTCAGCCAGGTGCTCTCCCGCTCCCGCATTGCAGCCACTGTCGACCAGAATACCGGCGACATCACCCTGGAGAGCAAGGTATTTTTCCAGACCAACTCCTTTGAGATCCGGGAGGACGGCAAGGAACTGCTGGACCGCTTCGTGCCCGTGTATCTGGGCGTGCTTTTGCAGGACCAGTACAGAGACTATATCGGGGAGATCATTGTGGAGGGCCATACGGATTCCACCGGCACCTACCTCAAAAACCTGCAGCTCTCCCAGAGCCGTGCCCTGGCCGTCGCGCAGTACTGCCTGACGATGCCGGGTCTGAGCGGCGAGCAGCAGGCACTCCTCCAGAAGATTCTGACCGCCAAGGGACGCTCCTCCAACGATCTTGTCTATAACCCTGACGGGACGGAGAACATGGAGGCCTCCAGGCGCGTCGAATTCAAATTCAATCTCAAGGACGCGGAGATGATCGAGGAGATGAACAGGATCCTCACCATGGATGCCGCGGGAGGTGCGCAGTGAAAAAACTGGCCACCACGCTGGGATTTCTCTTTCTGGCTCTCTTCGGACTCTCGGCCTATCTCTACATGACATGCACCGTCACGGTGCCGGCCGTCGGGGCGGTGGTCACGGAGGCAGAGAGCCAGAGGGACCTGTTTGAGACGCTGTACCATGAAATGGAAATCTCAGCCGTCCCAGGCACCGTGTTCCATGATACCATGAACCCCATGACCGACGATCCTTCCAGGTATGCCTTTGTCACCTATACCGTGCGTCTCAAAAACGATACCTTCGTGATGCTGGATGGCGTGGAGGTGCAGCTGAGTCCTATGGCGGGAGATGTCCTGTCCTTTGAGGACCAGAAGATCGTCTCTGTCACGGCAAGAAGCCAGGGCGAGGTTTCCGTGACCATGCTCACAGAAAAGCAGAATCACATCACCCGGGAACTCACAGTGACCTATACCCTCTGGGGATATCCGTTTTCTGTGAAGACTGCCTACAGGCAATAACCACGAAAAAAGGAGCAGCAAACTGCTCCTTTTTTCGTGGCTACTTCAAAAATGCCGCCATGACATAGCCTTCGATACCATTGTAGACCACGTGGAACCATTCATCCCCGGGGCTGATGACCGTCACACTTGCGCCGCTTGGCATTCTCAGAAGTACAGAGGACTCCGTGAGACTGGGCGAGCTTCGAAGGTTCACATACTCCCCGTCCGGGTGCTGCACGTTCTTTGTGGGCGTCTCGGAGGCCTCGTGGAGTGTCAGGAAGGAAGTCATCATATAGCCGACGCGGCCGTCCATGGATGACACCTGGCACCACTCCGTCCCCTGCTCCAGCAGGTTCAGGATCTGCCCATTGGAAAACTGCCCGATGGATTCACTGCTCCTGTCCGGCTGCGCGCGCAGGTTCAGGACCTGCGTGGCCTTTGGATTGCTGACCTCCACATAGCTCGTCTGAAGGCCCCTGGAGAGGGTGTAGTCCGGCTTGAGGATTCCTTCCGTCACGGCATCCGACGGCAGGAAACCCACCGCGGTCCGGACGGCCACCATGGTCCAGCCGTCACCTGCTTTCAGTATGGTGACATAGCTCCCGCGGCCCAGGCTCTCCAGGGAGGGCCATGCGTATCCAGGACCTGTTCTCAGGTTCACAGAGCCAGACTGTGCCGTCACGGTGCCGACGCTTTTCGAGTAAGGCGCCAGGAGGACATCCAGGTACTCACCCCTGAAATATCCGTCCGTCCCGTCCACCGTCACATGATACCATCCCTCCGACTGGCTGAGCAGCACACAGGGGGTGCCGTTGTAGTAGATATCCACAACCTCGGAGCTCAGGCTCGGCTGGGCACGCAGGTTGAGAAACGAGCGCTCGCCGGGATTGTGGACAAACCCCATGTGGGCCTGCGCTACCGTGACCTCCTCCAGCATGCCACTGCTGATGTATCCTTCCCTCTGGTCCGGCATGGTCACGTGGCACCAGTTGTTTTCCTTGCCTGCGACCATGGCCCAGGTGCCCGGAGGATAACTCTGGATGAGTGCCGAGCCGGCCGTGGGGCCATCCCGCAGATACACAAACTGGGCATCCTGCCGTGTGACAGCATAACCCATACTCTCAAGGACAATCTCATCTGCATGTGCGTATAAGGTCGGCCTGAATAAGAAGATACACAGGGCCATCAAGCCAAAAAGGAGGCGAGATGGCCTTCGGTGTGTCAGCAGCATCGTCTCCTCCTTTCCTGTCTGTGTCCTGTCTTCAGACGCATTCCAGATAGGCCTTTACCAGGCGGATGCACTGCTCTGTGTTCATTCTGGATGAATCAAGGCACAGGTCGTATCCGTCGGCCCACTGCCAGTCCTGACCGGTAAAGTATCTGACATAATCCGCGCGACGCCTGTTGGTCTCGCGGATCTTTTTTTCTGCATCCTCCCGGCTGAGACTGTACAGGTTCATGATCCGTCTCACGCAGAAGGCTTCCGGTGCATGGACGTAGACATTGATCACGTTGGTCCTGTCCTTGAGAATGAGATTGGCACACCTTCCCACGATCACGCAGTTTTCCGTGTCAGCAAGCTGACGGATGATCTTTGCCTGGTAGCGGAACAGGTTCTCATTGGACACAAAGTCATCGCTGCTTGGATGGATCACGTTTCCGTCCAGAAAATCGGTTCGCAGCCGGAAGAGGCTGGTCAGGGAATGCCGGACGGTCTCATCTGCCCTGGCAAACAGTTCCTCATGGATACCGCTCTCATCGGATGCCAGCTGCAGAAGATCACGGTCATAATAGTTCCATCCCAGATCGTCTGCCAGGGCTTTCCCCATCTGTCTCCCGCCGCTGCCATATCCGCGGGCAATGGTGATCACATGATGATCTGACATATCAGGCACCTTCTTTTACTTAAGCATATAAGGGTACACACATTTGGATACGTCATTTCGGCCTTGAACATGTGCGGGCATCCATGAAAAGTATGAATGCATATCGCCTCGATATCTAACTTTTCCGGGCGTCCCGGCACATCTCTTCGATCTGTATTGTAACCTTTCTTTCTCAACTGCGCAAGAAAGGCGGTGAGACGTGCGAAAATACACCCCGAAAGCAGGAAAAAGTTCTATGATGCGGAATAAAAAGCTTTTGTTTCACGTCTATGTTATTGAACCATGGTGAAACACCTGCCCTTTCGGCAGGCGCAAGTTCAAAACGGGAGGTCCATTTTCATGAATACCAGACACTCTCTGCCCGCTGGCAGAGTGATGCAATCTGTCTGTTTCCTATTTCTGACACTTTTGTTTCTGAGCCCGGCCGTCTTCGGCAGCTCTGCCAGCGCTGAACCGGTGCTCTTCAATGGCACTTCCACCGCCTATATCGGTGAAAAAAACTACATGTTCCTCATCGATGCCCAGGGAGGGCTGCACCGCCTGCCCACGGCCATCGTGGATCTGGTCAGGATGGATGAGGAGAACGTGTACTGCCTGACATCCGACCACCGCCTGTACTCGGTGCGGCTGGACGGCACCTCCTCGGCGCTGATTTCCCTGAACCCGACAGAAGAAATGCTTGGAGAGTACAGGAAGGAAACCTGGACCCAGATGGGTTCCCTGATCACCGTGACCATGCCCCAGGAGGGAGATGGAGATACCTCTCTCCCCGGTATTCAGATGGTGGTCACCCAGCAGGCTGTAGCTGCCTGCTCTGCCGGCGGCATGCTCTATTATGTGGAGAGCCAGGAGGGTGAGACCGGCGCTTACCGGGTGAAGGTCTTTGCGCTGGACGAAACCCTGACCGATGCCGCGAGTCAGTCCCTGATTAATGGCGCATCCTGCATCGAGCCGGCCTCCATGGTGATGGGGCCGGATGCTCTCACGATCTTTGGCACCGATGGAAAACGAATTCAGATCATCTCCGCCGTCAACGGGGAGAGTATCATCAAGGATCAGCTGCCGGAGGAGGTGGGCACGGCCATGGTGCTGGGCGGCCTTCTCTATGAGTATCAGGTGGCAGAGGACGAGACGCTTCGTTATATCCAGACAGAGAATGTGAACCTCAGGATTGCAACCCCGACACCCACATCCACCCCGCAGCCCACCATCGTGTCTGTGATCACAGCAACCCCTGCGCGGACGGTTTCCATCACCTACGCGCCGACGCCGACACCTCTGCACGAGACGCAGGACGAGACCACCATCCGCTACGGCACCAAGGGCACGGCCGTCAGGAAGATGCAGCGCAGGCTCGACGAGCTCGGGTATCCTGTCGGGAATATCGACGGAGATTTCGGCAAGCAGACGCTGTTTGCCCTGAATCTCTTCCAGGATGCCACAGGCTTTGCCAACCGGCGCTATGCCACGCAGTCTCTGCGCACGAAGCTCTATGCCAAGAACGCACCGAGATTTGATCTGTACCGTCCCCTGGACATCGGCGATCAGGGACTGTCCGTACAGATCATGCAGGAGATGCTGGTGATCCTGGGCTACGGCCCCGAGAAGGTGGACGGCATCTATGGCAAGGAGACCGCAGAGTCGGTGGCAAAGTTCCAGCTGTTTGCGGGCCTTACGGTGGATGGAGAACATGCTACCCGGGATACGCTGACCGCACTGTATACGATCATGAATCCCATGGACAGCCCGACACCCACGCCCGTGCCGACAGCCTCTCCCGCGCCTTCCCCCACCCCGGTCCCCACGGTCGTGCCAACTTCCATTCAGACAGCAATACCGACAGGGGTACCCACGGAAGTGCCGACCGAGACGCCCACCCAGGCTCCTGTCGAAGTGCCTGATGAGACACCGACCGAGGAACCCACGGATGAACCGACGGAAGCACCCACCGAGGTGCCGACGGAAGAGCCAACCGAAGCACCGACAGAGGAACCTACCACCGCGCCTACGGAAGTACCGAC
>JAFUBA010000006.1 GCA_017460395.1 Clostridia bacterium
AAAGTGAGCACAAAAAAACATGGGATAAACCCATGTTGAGTAGAGTAAAGGGATCGGATGTATTCACATAATTTGAGGTCAGTGCGAACGACCCTACACAGAGCAGGGGCATTCGCCACGGTATTTGTTTAGGAACTTACGTAGGTCCGGATCTTTTCAAGGAGCGCAGAGAGCCCGGAAGGCGCAAAGATGCTGAGGGGCAGGGCATAATAGACATAGCTTTTCTGGGGCAGGTACAGGGTATAGGTCAGAAGAGCTGCTGAAAGAAACACGAGCACGCACTCCCGCACTCTTCTTGAAGGTGCCTGGAAGAGGGGCAGGATGAAGCTGAGCATGGCCGGGCAAGACCAGGCAAAGGCCTGCAGGAGGACCGTGTGGAGGGGGTCGTGTCTTGGAGCGTGCGAGGCAGCGTAGCTGGAAAGATTCACCTCAAAATAGACGTGGAAGAGGTCCGGCAGTGCGCCGCGGCAGAAAAACCAGACCAGCACCGGAAGCGTTACGGCCAGGAAGCCCAGGAGTGCATGGAGCGCCATGCGGAGCAGGACGCTCCACCGTTTTGGTGCCTCGCAGATGAAGATGGTGGCGATGGCAAGACCTGCAAACAGCCCCATGAGGCTGTACTTGATCCAGAAGACGAGCCCTGCGCAAAACCCCGTGCAGAACGCTTCCTTCGGGGTCAGGACATAGCCGCGGTACCTCGACCGAAGCGCGAGAAAGAGGGGCAGCAGGAGAAATGGGAGCGAGAGTTCTTCCGCGCTGCACCCGTGGGCAAAGGGAGCGGAGAGGGGGATGGAAACGCTGAAAAACAGCATCACCAGTCGCGGTACATAGAAGGAATCGGTGTAGAGAAGGGCGATGCGGTGGGATATGTAGAGAAAGCAGGCAAACAGGAGCCATTCGAGGAAAAAGACGCCCAGAAAACTGCTTTTTGAAAGCAGGCTTCCTGCGGAAAAGAGAAGATACAGGACGGGCCCCTTCTGGTCCACCAGATCCCGGTAAGGCATCAGCCCCTGGGTGATGCCCCGTCCGACGGTGAGAAAGCAGTGTACGTCCACCCAGTCATTCATGGGATAGAGCGGGGAGGACTTGGAGAGGACAAGAAGGGAAACAAGGGAAAACAGAAGGGCAAGTGGCAGATCTGTTTTCCGATGGGATCGTTTCATGTGCTTCAGCTCTTTCTTTCGAGTTCATGTGCTCATGGCGAGGATAGACATTTCCCGGAAAAAAGACAAGGTATGGCAGATTGCCCGGGCGCATCGGCCACTCCTGGCGGTACAAAAAAAGAAATTGACGAACTGTGGCCTTTCGTGTATGCTGTCGGGGCTGATGACGATGCTGCCCATGTGGGCAGGAAAGAAAATGGGGGTGAGTCCATGGTGACCGGTAAATTTCAGAATCTGAAGGTGTCTGCACTGGCGTTTGGCACCATGCGTCTGCCCACCGTGGAGGAAGATGACACGCGGCTGGATGGCGCTACCATCGGGGAGATGATCACCCTTGCCTTCCAGCACGGCATCAACTATTTTGACACTGCCTGGGAGTACCATGAGGGTCTGGCGGAATCGATCCTGGGCCTTTGCATCAGCAGGTATCCAAGAGAACAGTATTTCCTTGCGGATAAGTATCCGTGCATCCCGGATCATGCAGGAGAAAATCCGGAAAAGATTTTTGAAGGTCAGATGGCAAGGTGTCAGACAAGCTATTTTGACTTCTACCGTCTGCCGGATCTGACCGAGGAAAGCTTTCCGTTCCTCATGGATATGGACCGTCCCGAGATCCGCATGATCCGGGAGGCTGTCAAAGACGGAAGAATCAGACATCTGGGCTTTACACCGCTGTGCCAGACGGAAACGATGGAACGGTTCCTGACCATGTGGGGTCAGACGGTGGAGTTCTGCCAGATGCCGCTCAACTATATTGCCTGGGCGGATGAGCGGGTCAGGAATCATGTGACATTTCTCAGGAAGCGCGGCATACCGATCTTTGCCATATCACCGCTTGGCGGCGGGAGGCTGACGGAGATCAGCAGGGGAGACGAGGAGGATCTGAAGAAGCTCCGCCCGTTTGAGACCGTACCGGCCTGGGCATACCGCTTTCTGCAGTCCCTGCCAGGGGTCGCCCTGATCATCTCCGGCATGTCTTCTGAGGAACAGGTCGCAGATGACACGCAGATTTTTGAAACAGAAACGCCCCTGGTTCCCGAGGAGTTTGCGGCCCTTCTGGAGGTCGGAAGACATCTGATGGGCTGAAACGGAAGCCGAAATGGACCGGGCCAGGGTGAGAGAAAGGCGCAGGGAAGCAATGGCAGACCATTCCTATGGTGTGATCCGTGACAAGACACTGAAACTCACGGTCACCTCCATCTTCATGGCCATGAACATCGTGCTGAGTCTGAGTGCCTTCAGTGTGCCGGTCCCCGGCGGCCATATCTATTTCTGCGATGTGCTCATCAATACCGCAGCCATGCTGCTGGATCCGCTTTCTGCCTTTGTGGTGGGCGGGATCGGGTCATTCCTGGGGGACTTTTTCTTCTATCCGGCGCCCATGTTTGTGTCCCTTGTGGCCCATGGCCTTCAGGCAGTCGTGGTGAGCCTTGTGATGCGAAAGGGCAAGGGAAGACCGGGCCCTGCGGGTCTTGGCGTGATCCTGGGATCCGTGATCATGGTTTTTGTCTATACGCTCGGCAGAGCCTATGTGTATGCTACGCCCGAGGTGGCCATTATCAAACTGCCCTTTGAATGCCTGCAGGCAGGCATCGGCGCTGCTGGCAGCCTGATGCTGGTGTTCCCTCTGCACCTGAAGGACATGTTCTTCAGGTCGATGAATCGCTGAGCATTCCAGATATTCCGGAGGATACCGAAGGTCGGTACCCTCTTTTGACTTTGATTTTTGGTTTCGTTAAAAAACTGGGCTTGACAGGTTAGTTTAGGTAAACTAATATATTGCTGTTGCCGCCTTGGCGGCCCATCATTTTTCTCCGAAAGTTAGAATATTCAAACTATCTGAAGAAAGGTGGAATCCGCGTGTCAGACGAAGTCGTCGTCCGATTCTGTGCGCCGACCCTGGCGGCCATCAAGACAGGGAGCCTGTTCAGCTGCAAGAGCGCGTCAAAGGATGAACTGTACCGGGACGTACGCTCCCTCAATAAGCGGCTCAAGGGAAAGGGCCTGAGGATTCTGCCACTGAGATACCGGGACGGACATGGCCTGGTCTATGTGTACAGGCCGGACCGGCTGGGCCGGGATCTCATGAATGAAAAAAGCAGGCAGCTCCTGGAGCCTCTGGGCTACAACTGCTCTGACCAGAACCGCTGTGTCTGCTGTCTTCAGAAGCGCCTGAACGAGACAGAAGAATTTCCGCACGAGATCGGCCTGTTTCTCGGGTATCCGCCGGATGATGTGGACGGTTTCATGAACCGGCGCGGACAATGCTGCTACACGGGCTATTGGAAAGTGTACAGCCACCTGGATGTGGCGCTCAAAACCTTTGCCACCTACCGGCACTGCACAGATGCCCTGATGCATGCCTGCCAGAAGGGAAAAAGACTGGAGGAAATGGCGGTATAATCGCATGCAGGCAGCCTGGTGGGGTCTGCCCCGGGTGACAGATTGTCCCTTGACAGATACAGGGGGAGTGTTTACAATTTTTAACGACCGGCTGAGGATGCTGATCCTGCCTGCAGCAGGACCAATCCGGCTGTTTTTCAGACTTTCCCCGATGGATCATCAGGCCTGCTTTTTCCAAAACCGCTCCCCGTCAGGGATGCTTTTTGTGGAGAAAGCCACCTGTTTTTCGGCAGCACATTCGTTGCTGGCCGCATAGAAATTGCATGAAGAAGCTGTTGCTTGCACGTTCGCGGAAACGGTGGTGTCTCTCGCGCGTATGTGGTTTTTGTGAGTTCTGGTTTTATGGGTGATGGATATGTTCTGCCCCCAACTTTGGCGGGACAGGTATGCCTTCCGTAAGACCGCCGAAATAGAAGACCGGAGGTCAATCGAAGAAAAGCAGATCAGCCGTGCACTTGTGCACGGTTTTTGTCGGTAGAAAAGTATTTGGTTCTTTATTTCCCAATGGCCGCTTATATCCCATGGCGGCAGAGTAACCCGGTGCTAAAATTATCCCAGACAAACCCAATCAAGAAAAAACACGTCAAAAAAATCAGTAAAAAGGAGGTTCAGATGATCTGGCTGTGGGTCGTATTATCCCTGCTGGCCGGTGCACTCATCGGTGCGACGGCCGGATACATGTACCGAAAGAACAGCGTCGAAACAAAGATTGGTCGTACGGAAGAGTATGCGAAACATCTTTATGATGACGCAGTTCGCAAGGCAGAGGAAAATAAGAAGGAGAGACTGCTGGAGGCCAAGGAGGAAATCCTGAAGGCCAAGGCGGAAAACGATCGGGAAAAGGCTGCCAATGAACGCGAAATGCGGGAGCGGCGGACTGAGCTTCAGAAGACGGAGCACCGTCTGGTGCAGCGCGAGGAAGCACTCGACAAAAAAGCCTCCAACCTGGAAAACAGGGAAGAGGGGCTGAACAAAAAGGAAGAAACCCTGAACAGGAAACTGCAGGAGGCGGAACAGATCCGCGAGGATGCGGACAGCTACCATCTCAAGCAGGAAAAGGAGCTGGAGCGTGTCTCAGGGCTCACGCAGGAGGAAGCCAAGCAGATCATTGTCGATCGCGTCCAGAAGGAAGCGTTCCGGGATGCAGCCGCCATCGTGCGCGACATTGAGCAGAAGGCAAAGGATGAGGCCGAAAAGAAGGCCCGCAACATCATTGCCCTGGCCATCCAGCGCTGCGCTGCAGACCATGTGACGGAATCCACCGTCACCGTAATCCCGCTGCCCAACGACGACATGAAGGGCAGAATCATCGGCCGCGAGGGCCGCAACATCCGAGCGCTGGAAACCGCCACGGGTGTGGACTTTATCATCGACGATACCCCCGAGGCGGTCCTGGTGTCTGCCTTCGACCCGGTCCGGCGCGAAGTGGCACGTATCACCGTGGAGCGGCTGATCATGGACGGCAGAATCCATCCCGCCCGCATTGAGGAAGTCGTGGAGAAGGCCCGGCGCGAGGTCGATAATCAGATCCGCGAGGCCGGCGACAACGCGGTGTTCGAGACCGGACTCCACGGGATTCATCACGAACTGGTCAAGGTTCTGGGCCGGCTCAAGTTCCGCACAAGCTACGGACAGAATGTGCTCAAGCATTCCATTGAGGTGAGCCATCTGGCAGGCCTCATGGCAGCCGAGCTCGGTGCCGATGTCACCCTGGCCAAGCGCGCAGGCCTTCTGCACGATATTGGCAAGGCCATCGACCATGAGTCCGAGGGTACCCACGTGACGCTGGGCGCAGAGCTGTGCAGGAAGTACCACGAGAGCGCGGAGGTCATCCACTGCATCATGGCGCACCACAACGATGTGGAGCCGGAAACTGTGGAAGCTGTGCTGGTGCAGGCTGCCGATGCCATCTCAGCCGCCAGGCCCGGTGCCCGGCGCGAGAGCCTGGAAAATTACATCAAGCGGCTTGAAAAGCTGGAGTCCATTGCTACCAGCTTCCCGGGCGTGGATAAGTGCTATGCCATTCAGTCCGGCCGCGAGGTTCGCATCCTGGTCAAGCCCGAGGATGTCAACGATGAGGGCACCAAGGTGCTGGCACGCGAGGTAGCCAAGCGCATCGAGAAGGAAATGGAATACCCGGGCCAGATCCGAATCAACGTGATTCGCGAGACAAGGGCCACAGACTACGCAAAATAAAAAAATGCTGCGCGGGCAGGCGGAATATGCTTGTTTTTGAAAATGAACTATGCTATACTCCGCTTGCTCGCGTTTTAGCGCGCAGATCTGCCGGATACTGCGGCAGACAGGGGCAGCAGATCTGCCCGGCAGACAATGATTCGATGAAAGAAGGGCTTTGCCGTTAAAAGAGTGGTCATGACCTCGCAGGATGCGGACCATGCATACACAAGGGCGTGGTTTGCTCCAATCTGCGAAAGGTCGTGGTATGCCACTCTTTTGTTCTGTTTAGGATAAGTATTCCGAATGACAATCGGATTCCCTCCGGGAAATGTTCGGAATGAAGCGGCAGAGAATCAGGGGAGGCGCAGATTACGGCAAAGGCAGAAATTACGGCCATGGTTCGTCCACGCTGCCAGAAGGTGGCAGACCAGATGGGCTTTGAACTGGTGGATGTGGCACTGGACCGGGAGAATACCGGAAAGTATCTGCGGATCTATATCGACCGCCCGGAGGGCATGGATCTGGACCACTGCGAGCAGTATCACAGAGCGATTCAGCCGCTGGTGGAAGATTACGATTATGATTTCCTGGAGGTTTCTTCCCCCGGTATCGACCGGCCCCTGAAGACAGACAGAGATTATGAGCGTTCCCTTGGCATGGAAGTAGAAGTCAGGCTGTTTCGCGCCATGGATGGCAGGAAGGAACTTGAGGGTACGCTGGATGCCTACACGGACAAGACGCTGACTCTCAGATCTGGCGACGAACAGATCACACTTGAGAGGAAGGCATGTGCCATGGTCCGCCCGCTGGTGGACATGACCGGCGTGGAGGATGTGGATCTGACAGACAGCGACGAAGTCGCAGATGACAATGAAGTCACCGACGACAATGAAGTCACAGACGTGTCTGAAGATCAGGTGGAATGACAGAAAGCAGCCTGAATAAAACAGAGAGGCGATGGAACATGAAGTCGGAAATCATTGAAGCGGTGGAAGCGCTGGCAAGGGAGAAGGACATCAGCGCAGAGCTGCTGTATACGACAATCGAAGATGCCGTAAAGACCGCCTATAAGAAAAATCTGCCAAAGGGCCAGGTGGAGCCCGCCAACATTGTGGTGCAGCTGAACCGCGATAATGGACAGATCCATGTCTTCGCGCGCATGATCGTGGCACCCGTGGTGGAGAATGAGGCATCCCAGATTACTCTGGAGGCCGCACAGAAGATTCGCCCCAGCGCGCAGGTGGATGACATCGTGGAAGTGGATGTCACGCCCAAGGGGTTCCTGCGCGTGGCTGCCATGAGCGCAAGGCAGGTCATCGTGCAGAGAATCCGCACCGCCGAGCGCGGAAAAGTTTATGACCAGATGTCCGACAAGACCGATGAGATCCTGACGGGCGTGGTCATGAAGCTGGAAAACTTCGGCGCACTGGTGGAGCTGGACCGGACAGAGGGCGTCCTTGAGACAGCCGAGATGATCCCCGGGGAAGAGCTCCATGAGGGCGATCACGTGAAGGTCTATGTGCTGGAGGTGCAGCGCACACTGCCGGTGGGACAGAAGCTCCCGCAGGTGCGCGTCAGCAGAATCCATCCCAACCTCGTCAAGCGTCTGTTTGAGATGGAGGTGCCGGAGATCTCCATGGGCGATGTGACCATCAAGAGCATTGCCAGGGAAGCCGGCAGCCGCACCAAGATGGCCGTGGCCGCCACCATTCCCGATGTGGATCCAGTGGGTTCCTGCGTGGGCCAGAAGGGCGCGCGTGTGGACCGCGTAGTGGCAGAGCTCAAGGGCGAAAAGATCGACATCATCAAGTGGAGTGACAATCCCGCGGAGTTTGTGGCCAACGCCCTGAACCCGGCCCACGTGCTGGCTGTGTACATCGCAGAGGGCGTCAAGATGTGCCGCGTGATCGTGCCGGACAATCAGCTGTCCCTGGCCATCGGCAAGGAAGGCCAGAACGTGCGTCTGGCAGCGAAACTCACGGGCTGGAAGATCGATATCAAGTCACAGTCCCAGGCTGCTACCCTGACGGACATGATGGATGAGAACGGCGAGTTCACACCTGTGGAGGATGAGTTTGAGATGCCCTCCTACGAATCCTTCACCGATGAGATGGTGGATCTGCCCGAGGATGAGGACGATACCATGTAAGACATGTGTTCCGTCTCTGGCAGTTTCTGTCGAAGATGTATCTGCTTATCGGAAACAGAAAAAAGGTTTTCGTGAGCTGAAGAAAACGGAATGAGAACCGCCCAGGGCGGTTTATCGGGAGGAACCTCATTGCCGATCAAACAGAAAAAGGTCCCCATGCGCATGTGCGTAGGGTGCCGGGAAATGAAACCCAAGAAGGAACTGATCCGTGTGGTCAGGAGCCCTGAGGGTGAGGTCACGATTGATCCTGTCGGGAAGAAACCCGGCCGCGGCGCCTATGTGTGCCGCTCTGGCAACTGTCTGGCAAGGGCGATCAAGCAAAAGCAGCTTGAGCGGCAGCTGGAAACATCCCTCGGACCTGACACAGCGCAGGCTCTGCAGGATACTCTCCAGCAGCTGCTTCGTGAGGAGGCTGCAGGCGCGAATGAATGAGAACAGTGTACGGGGGCTCATCGGGCTTTGTGTGAAGACCGGGAAAGCTCAGTTTGGCGAGAGCAGATGTCTCGGCGCCATTCGGGGCGGAAAGGGCGCCGTGCTGCTGCTGGACCGCGCAGCCAGCGAAAATACCAAGAAGAGATACCGTCATGCCTGCGTGTACTATCACGTGAAGATGGTCATGATGCCGGAGGACCTGATCGCAAGGGCCTCGGGGAGGGATGTCATGGCCGTGTGCATGCTGCACAGCGAGCTGACGGAAAAACTGATGGTCCTTCTGCAGGATGAAGAGAATGCAGCCGAGGACCTTCGGGATCGCGAATCGGACAATGAGGATAAAATTCAGACAGGAATGTCGGGGGTGTAACCGAATCCATGGCGACAACGAATCTGAAAGATGCAACCAGAGAGCTGGCTGAGGATGCAGCCAAAGCACTGGACGAAGCGGTGAAGATGCACAAGAGTGCCGACCAGCTGGTTTCGAAGCTGCGTGACATGGAAAAGAGCATCAACCGCAGGCGCGATGAGGAGCAGATGAAGCTGAAGCGGGAAGAGCAGCAGCGAAAGGCTGCGACCCATGCCCGCGCCTATACCTCGGAGGGTGGCTTCATGACCAGCGACCAGGATCACGAGGAAGTGTCTGTGGACACAGTCGCGCAGGTGCAGACAGAGGCGCCTGAGGCGCGGCCTGCAAGGGCAGAAAAGACGGAGGCTCCTGTGGAAGCGCGTGATCAGGAAAAGCACGCGGCGGCCGAAGTGAAGTCCGAGCCCAAAGTACAGGATCAGGCAAGTGCAAAGAAAGAAGCCAGGGAAGAGGAACAACCTGCTGTGAAGACGGAAGTCAGATCCGAGAACAGGCCTGAAGCGAAGGCCGAGTTGAGGCCGGAAGAAAACACGGACGAGAAGGCTGCTGCGAAGAAGGCACAGGACAAGAAGCCTGAGCAGAAGCAGCAGGAACAGCGGGCCGAGAAGAAGGACAAGGCGCCCGAGCAGAAAGCTGACCGGGGCCAGAAGGGGCAGGAAAAGAAAGCTGCACCGGAAGGCAAGCCTGCCCAGCCCAAGGACCAGGGCAAGGGCCAGAAACAGGGCCAGGTGCAGAAGGGCGAGCAGAAACCTGCGCAGAAGCCGCAGGAGGCTCAGAAGAAGCCCCAGGATGCCCAGAAGCAGGCAAAACCTGAAGTCAAGGCACCTGAAAAGGCTCAGGACGACAAGCCCAAGAAGCCTGCGATCGGCCAGATCATTGCACGGCCCGGCGATCCCATGCCGGTCAAGAAGCCGGTGGGTCTTGCACCCAACGTCATCCGTGCGCCCCGGCCCGCGCCCGCACAGCCCACGCGTCCGGCAGGTCAGCAGCAGCCTCAGGGCCCCTATGGCCGTCCCGCAGGCCAGCAGCCTCAGGGCCCCTACGGCCGTCCCGCACAGGGAGCCCGTCCCCAGGGTCAGAATGGACAGTTCGGCCGTCCGGCAGGTGCACCCGGTGCCCCCAGGCCCCAGGGTGGCGGCTTTGCCAAGGGACCTGGCGGCGGTAACTTCCAGCGTCCCCAGGGCGCCGGCGGACGTCCCAGTGCAGGCCGCAGCCGCGGCCCGGAGCTGGAGCCGACGGTGGATAAGGGCCGTGTGTCCAACTACGATCCCAACAAGAAGAATTATGTCCGTCAGCACGATCCGGAGCATGTGGCCCGCAACCGCAAGCAGGAGGCGCGCAACAATCTCAAGGGCGGCTATGACGATGAGGTGATCCGCGGCGGCAAGCGCAGCAGGATCAAGAAGCCTTCTGTGCAGCAGACCATGGCGCCCATCAAGATCGAGACGGCCTACATGACCGGCGATACCATCACCGTGCGCGATCTGACAGAGCGCATCGGCAAGACCGCCGGCGAGATCATCAAGCAGCTGCTGATTCTCGGCAACATGGCGACCATCAACTCGGAGATCGACTTCGATACTGCTTCCCTGGTGTGTCAGGAATTTGGCATCACCCTGGAGAAGAAGGAAGAGGAGACCGCCGAGGTCCAGCTGGAGCGCGAGCAGATCGTGGACAAGGAAGAAGATCTCAAGCCCCGGCCTCCTGTGGTCACCATCATGGGCCACGTCGACCACGGCAAGACCAGCCTTCTGGACTACATCCGCAAGAGCAAGGTGACAGCCGGCGAGGCTGGCGGTATCACCCAGCACATCGGTGCCTATACCGTGCAGGTGGACGGACGCCAGATCACCTTCCTGGATACACCCGGTCATGAGGCCTTTACCGCCATGCGTGCCCGCGGCGCCCAGGCGACAGACATTGCGATCCTGGTGGTGGCAGCGGACGACTCCGTCATGCCCCAGACCGTGGAAGCCATCAACCATGCCAAGGCTGCCGGCGTACCGGTGATCGTGGCCATCAACAAGATGGACAAGCCGGATGCCAACCCCGAGCGCGTCAAGCAGGATCTGACCAAGTACGATCTGGTCTGCGAAGACTGGGGCGGCGATACCATCTGCGTGCCTGTATCCGCTGTGACGGGCGCTGGCGTGGATGACCTGCTGGAGATGATCCTCCTGCAGGCAGACACCATGGAACTCAAGGCCAACCCGGACCGCAGGGGCGTGGGCGTCATCATCGAGGCGAAGCTGGACAAGTCCCGCGGACCTCTTGCCACCGTGCTTCTGCAGAACGGTACCATCCGCGTGGGCGATAACATCATCGCCGGCATGGCCGCAGGCCGTGTCCGTGCCCTGATCAATGACCGCGGCGAGCGTGTGAAGGAAGCCGGCCCCTCCATGCCTGTGGAAATCATGGGCTTCGACGAAGTGCCCAGTGCCGGCGACGAGATGCTGGTGGTGGGCGATGACAAGCTCAGCCGTCAGGTGGCGGAGGAGCGCCGCGAGAAGCTGCGCGCTGCCCGCGAGGCACAGGCCGCCAAGGTGACCATGGAGAACCTCTTCTCCACCATCGAAGAGGGCAAGATGACCAACCTGAACCTGATCATCAAGGCAGATGTGCAGGGTTCTGTGGAGGCCGTCAAGCAGGCCATGGAGAAGCTGACCAACGAGGAAGTCCGCGTGCGTGTGCTGCATTCTGCAGCCGGCGCCATCACCAAGGACGACGTCAACCTGGCGTCTGCCTTCAATGCGATCATCATCGGCTTCAATGTCCGTCCCGACGCAAGTGCCCGGGAGACGGCAGAGAAGGAGAAGGTGGATATCCGCCTGTATACCATCATCTACAAGGCCATCGAGGACATGGAGCTGGCCATGAAGGGTCTTCTGGCACCCGAGTACCGCGAGGTGCTCCTGGGCCATGCCGAGGTCCGCAACGTGTTCAAGATTACCGGTGCAGGCATCATTGCAGGCTGCTACGTGCAGGACGGCAAGGTGCAGCGCAACGCACAGGTGCGCCTGCTGCGTGACAATGTGGTGGTCTTTGAGGGCAAGCTTTCCTCCCTGCGTCACCTCAAGGATGACGTCAAGGAAATGGCTGCCGGATACGAGTGCGGCATGAGCCTGGAGGGCCACAATGACATCAAGGAAGGCGACATTGTGGAATGCTACATCATGGAGGAGATTGAGCGGTAAGACACGGCTCATCCCGATGATGCAGATGAAAGGGCTGGGAGAAATACACTCCCAGCCCTTTCGATGTCATGACAATGTATTGACAGGTGCAGGTGCTATGTTATAATGGCTGCGAGGTGATTCATATGACACGGTTAAACGTTGTCACAGCCCCGAAGACCACGACCTTTCAGATGCGGATGAACCCTGAGATCAAATCTGAAGCGGAGCGCATCTACGCGGAATATGGCATGAGCATGACCGATGTCTTCAACATGGTACTGCAGCGGACGATCATAGAGGAGACCATCCCACTCAATTTTCATGCGGATGCCCGGGATGCGGAGCGCCAGTTAGCCATGAAATTGCTTGCAGACGAGGTGGAGCGGCGGATGGCCACTGCGGATGATCCGAATCACACCATGTCACAGGCGGATGTGCTGCGCAAGTTTGGGATAGAGTGATGGAAATCAGATACCATGAGGAAGCCGTCAAAGACCTCGACCAGATCGAGCAATATATCTGCGGCACATTGTTGAACCCCGTGGCGGCAAGACGCGTGGTGCAAAACATTCTCCGAGATGTGATGCGCCTGGCAGACATGCCTTACCTCGGTGTAGCGTTTTCCCAAAAGACTGGCTACATGATTGACGCACGTGTTCTGGTATCCGGCAGATATTGGATTGTATACACAGTATCACAGGAGATTGTGATCCTCAAAATCTGGGATTCCCGCATGGAATTGAAAAATCTGCTGCTGAATTTTCCTATGAATTGAGGTTTCCGGAGAATTTGACAGAGGCTGGTGGAGATTCGAAGCGTGTTACAGTCTCACCGTCTTATGCAGCAGCTATGTTGACTAATACTGCAAGGCAAATAGCCTTTGCTATACCTGCCCGGACAGCCTTGACTGGCTGCCCGCACCCTAAATGAATGCAAAAGGAGTACCTAAAGACTATGGCACAAACCTACCAACGAATTGACCGCATTTCCGAGGAGGTTCGCCGCGAGGTGGACCGTATCATCCGCGATGAGCTTCACGATCCGCGCATCGACGGCACCTTCTCCATCACCCGCGCAGATGTCACCCGCGACCTGCGCTACGCAAAAATCTATGTTTCCGTCCTGGAGGACGACAAGCGTGCCCCCTTCCTCGCCGCCTGCAAGAGCGCAGCGGGCTACATCCGCCGCGCACTCGGCAAGGAGATGATCATCCGCACGGCGCCGGAGCTGATCTTCGTGGAGGACAACAACATCGCCTACGGTGTCCACATTGCAAAGGTTCTGCGGGATGTGCAGGCCACGGAACACCATGAGGAGGAAGAGGAGACGGAAAATGCCGGAGACGACAGCGAAGAATGAGGCACTGAACGTGGCCCTCCAGCAGGTGGCGGAGAAAATCCGGAAGGCTGAGACGGTGATGATCGCCACGCACACGCATCCGGACGGAGACTGCCTGGGCTCGGGCCTTGCGCTGAGGCTGGCACTCAGGAAGATGGGTAAAAAGGTGCATGTGGTGAACCGGGACGAGGTGCCCGGAAACCTGACCTTTCTCCCCGGGAAGGACACCATCCTGCATCCGGGCGAGGTGAATACGCCCTATGATCTTCTTGTCTTTGTGGACTGTGCGGACCGAAACCGGGTCGTGGATATGAACAGTCCCTCAGAGCGCGAGCTCTTTGAACACCTCTGGCAATTGTCCGATGAGCAGGTGCAGATGGACCATCACGGGACGAATCCCGGGTACTGCACGGTCAATGCGGTGGACGCGCAGGCGAGTGCTGCAGCGGTGCTGGTCTGGAAACTGCTGCCGCTTCTGCCGGTCGAACTGGACCGGGACATCGCCATCTGTCTGTATGCGGCACTGCTCACGGACACGGGGAACTTTGCACAGGACAACGTGAATGCGGACTCCTTCTCTATGATGGCGGATCTGATGGGTGCTGACCTGCCGCTTGTGAGCATCTGCCGCACGGCCTTTCAGGAAAAGGGCAGAAAGCAGGTGTCCATGATGCGAAGGGCCCTGAATTCCCTCCGCTTCAGCGCCGATGGGTGCGTGAACATGATGACTCTGTCAGCGCAGGATTTTGCGGAGGAAAATGCCGGTTCACAGGACGTCGACATGGTGGTGGAGATGGGCCGGGACATTGAGGGCGTGCACATGGCGATGCTGGCCACCGAGCGTGAGGAGGGGATCAAGATCAGTTTCCGCTCCATTGCGCCCTGGCGCGTGGATACCGTGGCGGCCATGTTCGGCGGCGGTGGACACAGGCAGGCGGCAGGTGCCACGGTGACGGGGAAGACCCTCAGCGAGGCCGCGGAGCAAGTGTTTGAAAGCCTCATGGCGACCCATGCGGAGCAGAAAAGCGCCCTCGGACTGTAGATAAAACGCCCGGGCAGGCCGGAGGAGGCAGTATGAACGGTTTTATCAATATTCTGAAGCCGCCGGGCATGTCCAGCGCAGCCGTGGTATCCTTTGTCAAACGCATCACGAAGGAAAAGCGGGTCGGCCATGCCGGCACGCTGGACCCGGAGGCCGCCGGTGTGCTGCCGGTGATGGTGGGACGCGCCACGAGACTGTTCGATTTCCTGGTGGAAAAGCAGAAGGTCTACGTGGCGGAGGCCGCCTTCGGGTGCTCAACGGACACCATGGATGCCCAGGGGACGGTACTGGCCACGGGCGATGATTACCCCAGCGAGGAGCGGATCCTCGTGGAGCTTCAGAAGCTCACAGGGGATATTCGCCAGAAGCCCAGCATGTACAGCGCCATCAAGAAGGATGGAAAGCCGATGTACATGCGGGCAAGAGCCGGGGAGAGCGTGGACGTGCCGGAGCGCGTGGTGCATGTGGACCGGATCGAGCCCCTCGGCATGAAGCCGGGCCATGGCTTTCTCATGCGCATCACGTGCGGGCGTGGCACATATATCCGCTCCATCTGCGATGATCTGGGACGCCTGTGCGGCTGCCCGTGCCACATGCGTTTTCTGGAGCGGGAGAGTACCGGGCCCTTTTTACTGGATACGGCTGTGACGCTGGAGGAGGCGGAAGCGGCCATGCAGGAAGGGCGGACAGACAGCGTTCTGCTGCCCCTCGACTATCCGCTCGCGCACCTGAGGAGACTGGATATCCCGGAAAGGCTTGCTCGCCTTGCGGAAAACGGCGGCAAGCTGCCTGCAAAGGCCCTTGGTGCCGACATTACGGAGGACGAAGCATGCCGCGCGTATCTTTCAGACCGCTTTGCCGGCATCGCGGCGCGGCAGGGCGATGTGCTTGCATGGAAGCTGCTGATTCCCCGGGAAGCGGATGAGCAGGCAGAGACAGAGAAGTGATGGGGGATAACAATGCAGATTCTGATGAATCCGTCCAAAGCAGGGCCCTGCGTGCTGGTGCTGGGCATGTTTGACGGGGTGCACAGGGGCCATCAGGCACTGCTGATGCGGGGCCTGGAGGTGGCGGAGGAAAAGAAGGTGCCGCTGTGCGTGTGTACCTTTGAACCGCATCCACTGGCAGTCCTGGCGCCTGAGCATGCGCCGCTCCGTCTCACGACGCCTGATGAGCGGATCCGGCTCATGGACGGCTACGGGGTGGACCTTTTGTGCGTCCATACCTTCACAAGAGAGCTGGCGGGGATTGAGCCTGAGGCGTTTCTCCAGGATATGGAGGACGTCTATGCTCCGAAGACTGTGATCTGCGGCTTCAATTACACCTTCGGTGCCCGGGGCCGTGGTAACGGCGAGATGCTGACGGAGCGCGGAAGAAGGCAGGGCTATCAGGTCGAGATCATCGACGAGGTGAAGCTTCTGGGCGATGTGGTTTCATCCACAAGGATCCGACGCGTCCTGGAGATGGGTGACATCCCGAAGGTTAACCGGCTCCTGGGCCATGCTTACACGATCTCCGGGAAGGTCCTTGGGGAATCGACGGAGGAGGATGGCCTCCGGATCCTGCCACTTTCTGCAGATGGAGGGAAAGCACTGCCCTGCAGGGGCGTGTATCTCTGCTATATTCTCGCCTCCGGCGCAGGGCGTATCAGAAAAGGCCTTGTGAGCATCGGCGGGAAAGATGCAGGAATGGTAGAGGTATGCCCGCTGGACGGCAGGGACATGACAGATGACATCGGGGACGCGGAGCTGCAGCTGCTGGACTGCATTCGCCCGGGTGAGACATTCTCCGGCCAGGATGCGATGGAGGAAGACAGGGAAGCTGCGCGCAGATGGTTTGAACACAGATGACGGCAGATGCTATTGGGCATCTGCTTTTCGTCTTTTCAGGCAAAGAGCCCGGTTCCGAAAACATGGTAGAAACGGTATAATGCACGCATCGGCAGGACGATACTGTATTATGCAGGCTGCGGGAGACAGATGAAAGGGACAGGCAGATGAAGGACTTCGGTACGTTTTATCTCGACAAGGAAAAGGATATCGTGGTGGAGCTTCAGATGGAGGAGGAGAGCAGGGAGGTGTTCTACACCCTGCGCACCCCAAACCATGGCAGCGGCAACCTGATCTGCAATCTCTCCGTCCTCTGCCGTCTGCCCCTGTCGCAGGATGAGCGGGGGCTACTTGTGATCAAGGGCAGGCTTCCCTGCTACATTGACAGCCAGAACCGGGAGCTGTACGTCTTTCGGCTCCTGGACACCAAGGTTGCCAACATCGACCGGGACGGGCGGGTAGAGCGCAAGGCATCCATTCCGGCCATCGCAAAGACGCTCATGAGCCAGACGAAGGATTACCGCCTCGATTTTCGAAAGACGCTCGTGAAAACCTATATCTTCCGGGAGTGCAAGTTCAGGACAGATCTGCACACGCACATGAATGCGAATCTGGACCCGGATGTCCTGATCGCCCTGGGCATCCACCACCAGATCCGCTATCCACTCTACTATGTGAGAAAGTTGAACCTGAGGTGCTCGCCTGCCCAGGAGGCGACCCTCGCCGTGGAGCGTGCGCAGGTGGAGAAACGCTTTTCGGACTCGCCGCTCACAGGGAAATACCTGGCACGGAAGATCAACGACCAGACCTTCATCAACTTTGCGGACCTGATCCTGCATAACCTGGAAAACGCACCCTACAATCTCCCGAGGATCCGGGCGTCGCTCACCATCCTCAAGGATGGGCAGGCGGTATTTACCAACCTGGAAAAGGTCTATCTCTACCGGTATGTGTTCTGTAAGGGACAGAGGAGCGATACGCCGGTCAGCTATACGGAAAGCGAGATCCAGGGAATCCCGGACAGAGACATTGTGTTGTACCTTACTCAGATGCAGAAGGACCGCCAGGCGGGGCCATTTCGGAACAATACGCTCTTTCAGGATAAGCTCCTGTGGATTGCTAGGATGTATGAGAAGCGCGGCATCCGCTACGCCGAAATCTCGGACACAACCCTGGTGAAGCCGGATGCAGCGCCCGGCATGCTGTCCCTTGTTCATGAGGTGATGCCGGCGATATACGAGGAGACGGGGGTGACCATCCGCTTCCTCGCGGCGATTCGGAGAACGCCGCTGACCATTGTGAAGGATCAGATTGCGGACGATGCCGTGCGGGAAAATCTCCAGACCATCCGGGCGATCGCTATGGACCCCTATGTGGCAGGGTCTGACATCATCGGGGAGGAGATCAACGACATCAGGGAGATGGCACCGCTATTGACGGAGCTTGTGCACCTGACGGAGCAGTACCCCGGCTTTGTCATCCGCATTCATGCGGGGGAGAACGACGGGCTCAGGGACAATGTGTACAACAGCCTCAAGTGCGTCCAGAGCGCGCTGAGGGAGGGACAGGGCATGCCAAGGCTTCGCATCGGGCACGGGCTGTACACGGCCAATCTGAAGTCTGCAAGAGGCCAGCAGCTCATGCGTGACCTCGCCTCCTCCGGGGCGGTGCTGGAGTTTCAGATCACCTCCAATGTGCGGCTCAACAATCTCAGTCAGTTAAACAGCCATCCGCTGAAGACATACCTGCATGCCGGGGTCGCGTGCGTGCAGGGGACGGATGGCGGCGCACTCTACGGCACAGACTCCATCGACGAGGAGCTGTCCCTGGAGAAGATGCTGAACCTGTCCAGGGAGGACCTTCTGGCCATGAAGCGGACCGATGAGGATCAGCTGCAGAAGGGCCTGAAAGACTTTGCGTGCAAGATGGAGGCGTTTGAAGGGCTTAGCACAGGGGATGTGTCCGAGTTTTACCGGGCGCGCATTGCGGCGCAGCAGGCAGAGCCGGGACAGCTGCTGATGCGGGAGGACCGCCTGAGCAGCATGGAGATCTTTTCTGAGAGGATCCGCGAGCTGCCCATCGACCGGGTGCCCGTGATCATCGTGGGCGGAAGCTTTCACCAGGAAGGACATGTGCAGCGCATGCGCCAGGATGTCTGCGCGTTCCTGGACAGGGTGATCAAGGAGCTGGACCCCGGGAAAACCTTCCTGGTGCTGGGACCGTCTCTGAGGGGATATGAGAAATATGTGTACGACCTGGCGCATGAGCGGTTTGACGTGTATGCCTTTGTGCCATCCCGCATCTCCCGGCAGGATGCCGCGCGGCTCAAGAAGACCAGGATCAGTCTTCGGGTATCCATCGAGCCCGTCCGGATGGCCATCTACAAGAGCTATGCCTACGAGATTTTCAAGAGGAGACCTTCGGTGCTGATCGCCCTGGACGGGAACACGGCCGCGGGCAACATGATCCAGGAGGCAAAAAACGGAAAGCGAAAGAGCGACATCTTTGTCTCCAGCCACGTACGCGCCCTGTGGGACAAGGCACGGACGCTGGAGGGCTATGCCAGGAGCATCTGTGATCCGGATGCCGCGGAGCAGGTGGTGGCAGCGGTCGAGCGGGCCTATCCGGAGAAATGGCTGAGAGTGGCAGAATGATGCCACGCAGGGCTCATGAGCCTCATGAAAAACTTTTCAGCAACTACTCAAAAAGCTCCTTGTATTCTGCCAACAGACAGGGTATGATGACCATCGTCATTTACTCCTTATATTAACGGTATGGTGAGTAAATTTGATGTTGAGGCAGAGTGGTGAGGCGCTCTGCCTTTCCTGTGTTACCACAAATGACTTTTTTTGAAAAACGCTGAAAAAAACAGGTGTTGACGGGGACACCATATGATGCTATCATCTGCCCCGTTAACTGAATACCTTATCCAGAGTGGCTGAGGGAAGGGCCCGATGACGCCACGGCAACCGCACAGTTCAGCTTCGCTGTGTTGGTGCCAAATCCCACAGTACCGCACGTCCCACATCGGGAAGTACTGACAGATAAGGAAGTCATCCTGAGATATGGACCCCTGCTTCTGTGTTGTGCGCAAAGAAGCAGGGTTATTTTTTGTGAAGCGGAGCGGCAGCAAGACTGCGGAAAGGAAATCCATGAGCCTCAGGGAAAAGCTTTTTACCTCTGAATCTGTGACTGAAGGCCATCCGGACAAAATGTGCGACCAGATTTCGGATGCCGTGCTGGACGCGATTCTCGAGCAGGATCAGTCGGCGCGCGTGGCCTGTGAAACCTTTACCACCACCGGCATCATCACGGTGATGGGTGAGATCTCCACCACAGCCCATGTGGACATCCCCTCCATCGCAAGGCAGGTGGTGCTGGACATCGGCTACAATTCATCCGACATGTGCTTTGACGGCGCATCCTGCGCTGTGACCACCGCCATTCATGCCCAGAGCCCGGATATTGCCCAGGGTGTGGACCAGGCTCTGGAGGGCAGGGAAGAGGGAGACGGGGACATCGGTGCAGGCGACCAGGGCATGATGTTCGGGTTTGCGTGCAATGAGACACCGGAAAAGATGCCGGCTCCCATTGCCCTGTCCCACCGCCTGGCAAGGCGTCTTACGCAGGTCAGGAAGGACGGGACGCTTGCCTATCTTCGTCCGGACGGAAAAACGCAGGTGACGGTTCGTTATGTGGACGGAAAACCGAAGGATATCGACACCATCGTGATTTCCACCCAGCACAGCCCCGAGGTCTCGCAGGAAAAGATCCGGGAGGACATGCTGGAGTATGTGATCCGGCCCGTGATCCCGGAGGAACTGCTGAGTGAGAACACAAGGTATCTCATCAACCCCTCCGGGCGCTTCGTGATCGGCGGTCCTGCGGGCGACACGGGTCTCACCGGACGGAAGATCATCGTGGACACCTACGGCGGCTATGCACCCCACGGCGGCGGTGCCTTCTCGGGCAAAGACCCCACCAAGGTGGACAGGTCTGCAGCATATGCTGCGCGGTACGTGGCAAAGAACCTGGTGGCTGCAGGTCTGGCCGATGAATGCGAGGTACAGTTGGCCTACGCCATCGGCGTGGCGCGTCCCGTCAGCATTTATGTGGATACCCGCGGCACCGGCAGGGTGCCGGAGGAAATTCTGGTGGAGGCCGTCAAGGAGGTCTTTGACCTTCGCCCGGCATCCATCATCCGGATGCTGGATCTGCAGCGGCCCATCTACCGCCAGACCGCGGCTTACGGACATTTTGGACGGACGGATCTGGACCTTCCGTGGGAGAAGGAAGACAGGCGCGATGCGCTTCTGTCTGTCGTGAAACGGCTCCAGCAGTGAATTGACACAGCAGGCCCTGAAATCAGGGCTTGCTTTTTTTGGCCGTATGGGCTATACTCCCACACGCCGTATCTGTGATGAAGACTGGGTCCCGTGCGATTTGTCTGCGTGAACCTTGTCAGGGCCGGAAGGCAGCAGCAATAAGCGTAAGGCCGATGTGCTGCGGGGCAGCCCCGTCTGAGCAGGTGCGGTTTTTTCGATCTGTATCTTCAAACCAACTAATTAAAACGAACATGTAATTATTCTTGCACAAAATCACATATGGGATTATGATTCACATATCAAATTATGTGAGGCGGTGATTTGCCAAATGGCAAGGCATTCCAATGTGATTATT
>JAFUBA010000036.1 GCA_017460395.1 Clostridia bacterium
TTCCAATGTATCTCGGTACGATAGCCCTCGCCCCAGGCATCAGAAATAAACCAGTCTCTCTCCTCCCAGGTTCCCTCGTCCGTCAGATAGAGCAGTTTCACCTCGTCTGCCCCGGGGGCATAGACGGTCGTATGCAGGCCGCCCACATCAAATGCGTAGCTTTCGCCCCGCGCAAGGCGCATGGTGAGGGTGCTGCCGGCATCATCCACGCGCACTTCCTCAGCGTAGTTCACGATGAAGGACGGTGCCTGCACAAAGCCGTTGTAGCCCTCCCTGGCCGCCGTCAGGTGGATGCGGTAGAGCCCGCCTTCCTCGAGGCCCGAGACAACAATCTGGCCGTCCACGCCGTTCCCGTCGCCCTGCCACTCGCCTTCCAGCGTCTCATACCAGAAGAACACGTCTGTACCGTCCTCGGCCTCATAGGGGATGACGAGATCGGTGCCTGCAGCTATTTCGCCCGGGATCTCAAAGTGGGGATCTCCCAGATCGCCATGGGGCGATGAAAGATGCACCGTCACCGTCGTATCTGCCGGGTCCGTCCACTCGCCCCCAAAGCAGGCAGAGGCGCCCAGGACATAGTCGCCCTCCGTCTCAAAGCTGAGCCAGGTGGCGTCAAAGACCTCGCCGTCCCTGGAGTCCCACTCATTGCCGTTCACATAGAACTTTACGCCCTCGGCGCCAGGGGCCACGATGTTGCCCCAGAAGTTTTCGTAGGACAGCATGTCGGTCCTGGATACATGGAGCCCCACGCGCGGAGATGCAGTCACGCTGAAGGTGCCGGTTGTTCTGTTTCCTTCGCGCGTCTGCGTCCCGGCAAGGCCTGCCAGCCACGTGTAATCGCCGGGCGCAAGGGTGGCGGTGGACAGGGTGAGGGTGCCCGGATAGCCATCCTCATCTGTGTGCAGAAGCCACTCCCAGTCGTCTTCATTGTCCGACCCGTGCGTATCAATGATGTTCAGGTCGTAGTTGATCACGCCTGCTACTTCACCGATGCTCACGGTGAAATACTCTCCGCGCTGCACAGAAGATGGTGCCTGCACCACGGGCTGCGGGAAGGCATTGCTTCCGGCAGCCACAGCCAGCGCAGAGCAGAGCACCATCACGAGCGTGATGAGCAGCATCGCTGTTTTCTTCATCTTCCATTCATCCTTTCTGAATGAACCATCACAGAGCATCAATCGCTGTTCGATTGTTCTCTCCGGCCCACAGGATATGCTGCCTGCGGGCCCTTTCCCACACAGAATGATACACGTCCCGCGCAGGCAGCGTCAATGAAGAATACCGCGATTTGAGGCCTCATTGGGCCAACTTTTTTTCGTCTGCCAGAAGACTTTTTGCTATGATTTCATCTCCCGCGCACCGATTTTCACTTCTTTCGGTCAATCGTTCCTTGTGGCACCCGGGTTCCGCTTTTCATTCCTTCCAGGACACCCTGAGCCCCACCTCGAACATGCGCCTCCAGGGAAGATACACGTCCTCGATCCGGATATGTTCCCTGAGGGACGGGAGCGTCGCAAGCCCCCGCTCCAGCTCCTGCCGGACCATGCCTGCCGCCTCACCGCGCTGCCCGTCCACGAGAAAATAGCTCATGCCGCGCGCTTCCACCTGCTCCGTGACCCTGGCCCGGACAGTGGCACAGTAGAGCGCATCCTCCACATAGCGCATGGCCTGGAAATCCATGTGCGCCTGGTTTCGCCCGCTGAGAAGTGCGTGCACGCCCTCTGCGATCGCGGTGCCGAGGGTGTTGCTGGAGGTGTTCCAGCCGGCGTAGCCATGGATATCCATGCACAGGCCCATCTCGTCCATCTGCTCCACCAGCTCCAGGTCCGATCCGTTTGCATACGCGTTGTCGCCGAGGGTCACGATCTTCCCTGCCCGCAGCGCTTCCCTCAGGCCGAACAGGAAGGCCGGCAGGTTTCTCCCCACCTGATAGTTCGGGTCCCGCTTCTCCTGGTATGCAGCCTCGCGCATCCTTTCCGCCGGTGCCGGGATCCCCAGCACCATGTCTGCATCCGAAAGCGCACTGCACACACAGCAGCCTGCGGCCATCAGGTGATACTTCACCGTCTCGCCCAGCATCCGGTCCTCATACAGGGGGATCAGGAAGGGAGCGCGCACGGAGGCCCACTGCACCTGCACCTTCGGGACCCTGCCCGCAAAGTGCAGCGCCATGCGCGAGGTGAGGGTCAGTCCCACCTCGTCGGCCCCGGGATACATCAGCACGCGGGATGAGATGCGCTCCGCCCGGATCTTCTCCCGCACCTTCTCCTGATCCATGGCGGTCCAGCCGTATGGCGCACTGTCATCCTGAGGGATCACCAGAAAGTCGATGACGCCCTCCCGGACAAGGTCCAGGGTCGCAAGATTCATGGAGAGGTTGAAGGCCCTGCGCTGCAGATAGTCCTGAAGTGCTGCGACAGGCGGCGTATTTCCCTCCTTTGGAGCATCCAGCCCCAGTGCCTCCCTGTGCCGGCGCACGCCCTCCAGGAAGATTTCCCGGCCGCAGGTCTCATAGTAGTCCGGCTCCTCGTCGGAGGATGAATACTGGGGGCATCGCATGATGCACTGGAAGGCAAAGACCGGAAGGTCCGGCCGCTGCGCGCGAATTTCCCGCAGAAGCTGCAGGCGCTCCATGACTGCCTCGCGATCCAGGCTGTGAAGCCTTGAAGGAATAAGGCCCCCGTAGAGCAGCATGTCAAGCGAGATCACAAGCCCGTCCGCATCACGCACGGACGCGAGGAGAAACGCCCGGATATCCTCCCACTCTGCCGGCACCTTCTTGTCGCCCAGCCGCTCAGGCAGGCGCATCTGAAACTCACCTGAGGAAAAAAGCATCGGCGCAAAATCCCTGTTGCAGGGGCGCTCATCAAGGGGAAGATAGCAGACTGTTTTCGTGATTTGTGTATTCATCTTTTGCTGTACTCCTTTATTGGTGCATCTCAGTCCAGACAATCCCAGTGCAGCTGGAAGCCGTGCTCCACGAGGACCTTCTGGAAGTCCTCTGTCCATCTCTCCGAAACCTCCCGGGGTTCCACTCCGTGTTCCAGACAGAAGGCGGCCAGATATCCCGCAGCCTCGCCCACCGTCCACTCCACCGGGTGCAGGCGGAAGCAGCCGCCGGTGAGGTGCGTGGCCCCGATGTTTTTGCATGCAGGCAGAAGGTTTCGCATGCGGACAGGGATCATGCCGGAAAGCGGAATCTCAAAGGGCTGCGCCGGCTCGTAGATCGTAAAGCGGGAGCGGGTGGTCATGTGCACGTCAATATGATAGTGGCCGACCCCGATGCTGTCCGGAAGACGCCTGGGCTCAGGATTTGCGTATACCGCGACTTCCTCCTCCCGGATCTGCTTTCTCGCCACAATTCTTCGGGACTCCCGGATATACGGTGCCTTTGCAAGACCGTCCTGCGTGCCCAGCACCTCCCCGCACAGTCTCACGGGATACCCCTGTTCCCACAGCCAGTAGGCACAGCAGCGCGTCAGTTCCCTCGCGCCCGCCCGGTGCCTTTCGCTTTGCGGATCATCAATCAGGTTGCCGAGGCTGTAGTCATTCTGGGCCCAGTTGAGGAGGCTGATCTCCCTCCGCCCGTCGGTATAGTAGGGCGGATACTGGATCCGCCTGTAGGTCCAAAGACCCAGCGGCTTCTCCTCACTCTCCCCGTCAAACATGGCAAAGGTGCTCAGGCCTGTCGCGCCCCACGCCTGCCAGCCCAGCTGCGGCACATTCCCCCTGATGGTGATCTTCCTGAAAAAGTCGTACATCTCGGGCTTTTCCATGGGCAGACGCTCCGGCGTCAGCTCCAGTGCCGCAACCCAGGTGCAGGGCTGCTGGTCGCACGGGTCTGCCGTGTCCGGGGCATGCCTTTCCCCGGTTTCCGCCCGGCTCTCTGCGCCCACCCGGTACTCCGTGCCGGAGAGCTTCAGAAGGTCCCCGCAGTCCGTGGCATCCAGGAAATAGTCTGCCAGAATGCAGGTCTCCTCTTTGCGCTCATCCTGCACGGTCACGGACACGATCCTGTCGCCTGCCACCTCGCACCTGACAGGTCGGGTATTCAGGGAGATCTGCACAAGGCCCGATGCCACGTAGGGTGCAAGGTAGGACGACAGGAGGCGGTGCGCCAGGCGCGGGTCATGCGCCAGGCGGCTCACCCAGCTGTTGCCCGGGCAGAACCTGTCAAGCCTCCGCATCTCCTCGCTCGCATCCCGCATGTTCCTGTATGCATCCCGCACATCTTTTCGGTAGCGGAGATAGGATGCCGTGGCGCCCTGCGTCTCGATCCATCTGTTTTCGTCCGGCGGCACTGCCTGGCTGGTCAGCTGCCCGCCAATCCAGTCCGTCTCCTCACACAGATAGACGCTCTTTCCGCATGTCGCGGCCGCGCGCGCCGCCTGAACCCCGCCAAGGCTCCCGCCGATGACGGCCACCTGAACCTGTATTTTCCTCATACACTGCTCCATTTGCTGATTGTCTGGCGTAAGCTGTTGCCCGCCGCTCTATCCACGATTATACCGCGTTTTTGCCCCGTCTGAAACCTCATACCAGATGCGGGATGCAGCCCCATGAATACTCATCGGATAAAATGTCCACCTTTCAGACAGAATCCCAACACAAATCTCCTCTGAGGATGATTTTTCTTGACACAATCTCCCGTTTTTGATAAAATCCCCCGTATAGAGCACGGTGATTTTCTCTGTATCCGATATTCCCGTGACATAATCCGCGCCGATTTCCTCTGGAGGGATGACCATGGCAAGCCAGAATTATGAACTGTATTCCTATGAAAAGGCCAAGGCCCGGAACATGGTGGGGGACAAGATTCTCCAGCAGCGCAAGGCCCACGATCTCAACCAGGCCGATCTGGTAAAGCGCCTGGAGAAATATGGTGTCAAAGTGCAGGTAGCCGCCGTGAGCAAGTGGGAAAAAGGGGATACTGCCCCGAACATCTATCAGCTCATCGCCATCTGCCTTGCGCTGGACATTCGCGACGGGCTTTCCTATTTCATGCCCTCCGGGGAAGGGTATCTGCATGAGCGGCTCAATACCGACGGCCTCAAGGCGCTGGGCCTGTATCGAAAGTTTCTGGAGGGCCAGAACGAGTATCTGCGCAAGAGCGAGATCGAAATGGTCGAGATGCCCGTCAGCACACAGTCGGCCTCCGCAGGTTTCGGCGAAATCCTGGGGGATGAGCAGTTTATCCGGAAGTCTTTCCCTGTCTCATCCGTGCCTACCGGCGCAGACTTTGCTGTGCCCGTCAGCGGGGACAGCATGGAGCCCCTTCTGCACGATGGCCAGCTGGCATGGATCCAGAAGACCACCGAGCTCAAAACGGGAGAAATCGGTCTGTTCATCGTGGACGGCGATGGCTACATCAAGCTCTTTGAGGAGCGGATTCCCGAGGGCAGGATTGCTGAACGTTTTAAGCAGACCAATGAGGGCATGATCTACCAGGTGGTGCTGACATCCACCAACAAGCGCTACGCGCCCCTGATTGTCATGCCGGACAGCCAGTTCCGCATCGTCGGACGCGTGCTGAGGACAGATTAACAGCATATCCAATCAGGCCGGCAGTCCCGTGCAGGGGCTGCCGGCCTTTGATGTATCATACCTGGCACAGATGCATCTTATCCCGCGTCACCACAATGACATCGCCCGCACCGTGGCTTATCGTGCGGCCATCGCTCAGGCGCATCTCACCTGCCCCGTCACAGCGGATGCTGGCCGTGTATTCTGCCCCGTCCCAGGAAATGTCCACCGTGTACCCGCCCCTCGCTCTCATTCCGCGGACACTGCCCTTTTTCCACGCAGGCGGAAGAGCCGGCAGGAGGCGCAGGAATCCCTCGTGGGACTGAAGCAGCATCTCCCCGATGCCGGCCACCGCACCAAAATTCCCGTCAATCTGGAAGGGCGGATGGTTGTCCAGAAGATTTGGCAGCGTAGACTTTTCCAGCAGAAGCCGAATGTTGTTCCATGCCTCCTCCCCGTCCATGAGCCTTGCAAACATGCAGATGATCCATGCCCTGCTCCACCCTGTCTGGCCTCCGCCATGGCTGAGGCGATGTCGGATGGTGTTCCTCGCGGCATCCATCACTTCCGGCGCGGCGTCTGTGATCTGTCTCCCGGGGAAGAGGGCGAAGAGGTGGGAAATGTGCCGGTGTCCGGGATCGGCCTCCGTGCATGGTCCGTTCCATTCCCGGATCCGCCCGTCCTGCACCTGCAGAGGGCTGAGCCGGGCCCGGAGACGCGCATACCTTTCGGTCTTCTTCCCAAGAACCCTGCCCATCTCCTCCAGGTCCTCAAAAAGGGCATACAGGATCTCGCTGTCCATGGCGGCACAGTCGGTCAGGTTGCCATGCTCGCCGGACGGTGCTATGTACGTATTTTCGGGGGAGCAGGAGGGAGACACCGACAGCGTTCCGTCAGGGCGCAAAACCAGAGTGTCCTCAAAAAAGAGGGCCGCCTCCTCCATGACCGGATAGAACCTCTCGAGGAATGCCCTGTCCCCCGTGAAGCGGTAGTGCTCTGCAATATGCAGGCACAGCCAGGCAGCACCCATCTGCCAGTAGGTAGCCGGCAGATAGGTATCCTGCGGCGCGCAGTCGCCCCAGATGTCCGTGTTGTGATGGGCCACGAACCCCCTTGCGCCGTACATGTCCCTTGCCACCTCGCGGCCATGGGGCAGCATGCGCAGGAGATGATCAAA
>JAFUBA010000007.1 GCA_017460395.1 Clostridia bacterium
ACACCAGGTAGTGGAACCGGAATTCGAGGGATACGATCTTACGGCGCTGGCCCTCTCGGACGCCCGGGTGAAAATGCTGGACAGAAAAAAGAAAAATCGCGTACTGCACGTGCTCATCGCGCTGCTTCTGGCAGCCTGGGTCGCCTTTCTTGGGTGGCTTTTCTATTTCCGGCCCCAGTCTGCCTATCTCAAAGCCCGCCGTCTCTTTGACGGGGGCCAGTATGAGGAGGCCGCCCTGGCCTTCCGGGACATGAACAACTGGCTGGATTCCCCGCAGATGATCAAGGTATCATCCTACCAGGCTGCCCTTGCCTACGCAGAGAAGGGCGATTATCTGGTGGCCGTGCAGCGTCTGCAGGCCCTCGGCACCTATGAGAACGCATCCAGCCAGGCCGTCAGACTCATTCACTCAGCCGGCGAAGCATATGTGGAAAACGGACAGTTTGAGGAAGCCCTTGCACTTTACCGTCTGCTTCCCAACGCCTTCGAGCGAAATTCCCAGGTAACCCGCGTCACACTCCTCCAGGCAGACCGTCTGGCGGAGGAAGGCCAGCTGGATGAGGCCATCGCGGTGTACCGCTCGCTTGGAGAACAGCGGGAGGCCATCAACAAGGCGGACACCCTGGTCATGCAAAAGGGCGATGCACTGTTTCTGGAGGGAAAGCTGGATGAGGCCATCGCGGTGTACCGCGAGATCAATGGCCGTCTCGACTCCCTTGAGCGCATCGCGGACATCAATTACCTGAAGGCCGAGCAGCTCCTGTCCAGTGGCGATGCAGACGGTGCCGCCAGCCTCTTCCTTTCCCTCGGCGAATACTCGGACGCAAAGGACCGTGCCTCCGTTCTCATCTATGAGGAGGCAGAGGAAGCATTTGCCCGGGAGGACTGGGAGAAGGCAGCCCAGCTTTTTGAGTCCCTGGGGGACTATGAGGATGCGGAGGAGAAGGGCCGGGAGGCAAGGAACCTCCATGAGTACGGTCCGACCCCTGAACCTACACCCGTCCCCACGCCTGTGCCGACGCCTGTAGCGACAAGCACGCCCGTCCCCACCGATACTCCGGTACCCACGCCGACGGGCACGCCCGTCCCCACTGATACACCGGCACCCACGCCGACAGGCACGCCCGTTCCTACCGGTGCACCGCTTACCCAGGATGAGATCCTGGCAGCCGGAATTCCCACCTTTGACCCGGCTGCGGTCCAGGAGCTCCAGGAATCCATCCTGGAAGCCACCCTGCAGAATTCGGAGTGGGCGGATCAGCTGGGCACGATGAGCGACCTTGCCACCATGACGGATCTCGCGACCCGTTCGGACCTTGCCACAGCGAGTGACCTCGCGACTTCTACGGACCTTGCAACGATTTCGGATCTCGCCACAATGAGTGACCTGCTGACTTCGCCGGATCTCGCGGACGAGTCGGACCTGATCCCCGAGATCACGCGCAGCCCGCTGGTCATCATCACGCCCGTCCCCTCCACCACGGTCTCTGTGACACCCACCCCGAGGCCTTACGTGATCAGCACCGAAACGCCTGCCCCGACTCAGGAGCCGGAGGAAGAGGACCTGGATCCGATCCCCGGTTTCTACGGGAAGCGTCTGCAGGAGGCGGACATGATCGTCACCCACGTGGCGAAAAAGGGCCGCAAGAACGTATACACGGATGAAACCCTCACGACGCGCGGCAACCTTGAAGGACCGAACAGGGACGCATGGACAGGCGCCCTGAGCGGCATCGAGGATGAGCTGCACATCCTGGAGGTGGGCCGGAACGACGACGGTGTCCTCTACGCCTTCGTGGAGTACCCCGCCCGCGGCGGCTACAAGGAAGCCTACATGTTCCTCTCCGACATCCTGATGGTCCCCGCACGCGAGGGAACGGACAATATTGATCTGATCACCCTCCCGCGCGATATCACCACGCTCTTCCACCGTCCGGGCCTCAAGCCCAACGGGCACACGATCGAACAGGGGAGCGAGGTGTACGTCCTCTGGCACGACGAGGACGAGGGGGCTTACCAGCTCATGGTGCTCACCACAGATGATGACGGAAACGACATCTGGCGCATTGACTGGTGCGACGAGGGCGATCTGGGCTGAACGCAGGCAAACCCCAAGTGAGATTTTGTTGTGACAGGCGGTGAAGTATATTGGCCAAAAAGCAGTCTGCCGGACCGGGCTACAATCAGACGGTGGCAGCCCTGTCCAAAGCCCGGAAGAATCTGATCCGTCAGCGCCGGCGCAACCGGGTCATCCGGTTCCTGCTGATTCTGTCCAGCCTTGCCCTGATCGGCTACATGGTGTACCTGTTCTACCTCCAGCCGCAGTCGGCCTACCAGACGGCCTCCCAGCTGTTTGAGGAAGGACGCTATGAGGAGGCTGCGCAGGCCTTCAGCGCCCTCAACAACTGGAACGACGCCCCGGACATGGTCAGAACCGCCTCCTACCGTGCAGCCGAGCAGTACGCCGACGAGGGCCGCTATGCGGCCGCCGTAGAAAAATACCAGTCCCTCGGTTCCTGGCAGGGCGCCACGGACGAGGCAGACTCGCTGATTTACCGTGCCGGCGAGGAGTACGTGCAGGGCGGCGAATACGAGAAAGCCCTGGAGCTCTACCGCATGATGAGCAAGCCCGAGGAGCGGGACATGCAGGTGGCCATGGTCACCATGATCATGGCAGAGTCCGCCGCCGAGGAAGGAAACCTGGACGAAGCCATCGCCCTGTACCGGTCGCTGGGCGACCGCCGGGACGCGGTCAACAAGGCGGACCAGCTGGTGCTGCAGAAGGGCGATGAGCTCTTCGAGATACAGGCCTACGACGAGGCCATCACGGTGTACCGCCAGGTCAACGGGCGCCTGGACTCCCTTGCCCGCATCACCCAGGCCAATTACTTAAAGGCTGAGCTTCTGGAAAAGGAGGGGGACATTTCCTCCGCAGCCTCCATCTATCTGTCCCTCGGCGAGTACGAGGAGGCGCCCCAGCGGGGCATGCGTCTTCGCTATCTCGAGGCTCAGGAAGCATACGAGAAGGGGCAGTATGAGCACGCATCTGACCTCTTCACGTCCCTCGGTGACTATGAGGACGCCGCCCTCCGTGCGGCCAACGCTGCCCTGAAGGCGGAGGATCCCTCTGCGCCGGAGATGACGCCGGCACCCACGCACGACCCAAGTGCCTCCGTCACGCCCACGCCCGCCCCGACGCAGGCCCCGGCCGCTCAGGCGGACACACCCACGCAGGCGCCGTCGACGCCCACCCACGAGCCTACACCCTCGCCCGTGCCCACGCCCACCGGTGAACCCCTGGAGAGCCGCGAGGCACGGATGATCGAGCGCATCAACGCCCTGGTGGACGCCCACGGCCCCATCTCGCTGCACGTGGCCAGCAAGGGCAAAAAGAACGTATACACCAACGAGAGCCTCGAGGAGCCTGGCACCATCGGCCAACCCAACAAGAAGGCCTGGACCGGTTCCCAGGGCAACGTGGACGATGAGATCCACATCCTCGCCATCGGGCGGAACCATGCGGGCACGCTCTTTGCCAGGGTGGAATATCCGGCCTCAAACAGCTGGAAGGAAGCCTACATGGAGCTCGCGGACCTGATCCCGGATCCGGGTCCTGCCCTGCAGGGCCCCGCGCCGGTGAATCTCTCGCCCCTCTACAGCCGCCCGGGTGCCAGAGCCGGAAAGCTCTCTGTCCCTGCCAATGTAGAGATCCTGGTCCTCGGCAGCGAGGTGGGTTTCACCCAGATCATCGCGCCCCAGAGCGGGGTCTGGTGGGCTTACTGGTGTGATTCCGAGCTCCTGGACGAGCTGACAGATCCCGAAGAAGATTTCTGAGCATCAGGCAAACCATGTCCCCTGGGGGCATGGTTTGCCTGATTGTTTATCCTGCGCCCATGAGAAAGGAGAACCCCATGACCTCCCATCCTCCGGTCTCCCTTCAGCTGCGGGAAACCGCCACACCCGTGTCTCCCCTCCTCTTCGGCCACTTCATTGAGTTTGCGGAAAACTGCATAGACGGCGGTATCTGTGACCCGAAAAGTCCTGCGTCTGACGAACACGGCATCCGGCAGGATGTGCTCGCACTCGCAAAGAACCTTCGTCCCACCATCCTCCGCTTCCCCGGCGGGACCTTTGCCAACATCTACCACTGGATGGACGGTGTCGGGCCGATGGATGCGCGGCGCCGGCGGAAAAACCTCATCTGGGGCGGTATCACAGACAACCGCTTCGGCACGGCGGAATTTATCTCCTACTGCCGCGCCCTCGGGGCGGAACCCATGCTCTGTGTCAACATGGCCAGCGGCACCGCGCAGGAAGCTGCGGAGTGGGTGGAGTACTGTAACGGGGAAGCGGGCACCCACTATGCGGACCTTCGGGCTGCCCACGGGTATCCCGAGCCCTTCCGTGTCAGATACTGGTGCATCGGCAATGAAAGCTATGCAGAGCCCGACCTCGGCGCCCAGCACGACCCCGACAGGTACATCTCCGATGCCTGGGAGTTCACCAAGCACATGAAGCTGATGGACCCCACCCTGAAGCTGATCTTCGTGGGGAACAGCGAGGATCCCGCATGGAACCGGAAGATCCTGGAGGCCCTGTCGCCCGTGTGCGACTACATATCCTTTCACCACTATTCAGGAGAAGGAAGCAGGGGCACCTATGGGCCCTTTCTCTCCCTCATGGAGTTCAGGGAGAATCTGGTCAGCCTCATCTCCACCGTCCGGGATGGTTCCCACCGGAGTGTCCCCTTCAATCCCTGGTACCGCTTCCCGCGCCGGGCAGAGGACATTCGCCTGGCCATTGACGAGTGGAACATCTGGAACCCCATGCCCTCCGGCGATAACAACAGGTACGGCCTCAGGACGGTATACACCTGGCGGGATGCCCTCTGGACCGCCTGCATGATGAACACTCTCCTCCGCCATGCTCAGGACATCGGCATCGCAAATCTTGCTCAGATGGTCAATGTCCTCTCGCCCATCATGACGGACGGAGACCGGGCGTATGTACAGCCCACCTACCACGTGCTGAAGCTCTATCGGGATCATATGGAAGGCATGCTCATGGAGTGCACGTCAGATAGCCCCGTGATTCACACAGCAAGCGGCGATGTGCCCATGCTGGATGCCGCGGCCTGCAGGCATCCCGGCGGCACCCTTCGCCTCTTCCTCGTCAGTCTTTCGAAGGAAGATCCCTTGATGATCTCTCTGCCGGAAGCCTTCAGGCTTCGGGAGTGTACGCTCCTCCAGGCGCCAGACTTTGATGCCTTCAATACGCCCGGTCGGGATGTGGTGAGCACAACGCAGGGCAGCGTTTCAGGGGGCGACATCATCCTGCCGCCGGCTGCTGTCTGTGCAGCCGTCCTGGAGGATGCCTGACAGCCTCAGGTATGGTCAGATGCCCGAATCCGTGATATTATCCACGTACCGGCCGCAAGGCCGCAATCCCATGAACCAAATTTCATAAGGAGGATGTTTCAATGAAGCGACTGGTATCCCTTCTTCTGACTGCCTGCATGCTCTGCACGGCCGTCTCCTTCGCATTTGCACAGTCCTACACACCCGGCACCTACCTGGGTGAGGGCCAGGGCAACAATCCCGAGGTCCCGATCCGGGTGGAGGTGACCTTCACCGAGGATGCGATCTCCCAGATCCAGATCGTGGGCCAGGAGGAAACCCCCGGTATCTCGGATCCTGCTCTGGACACCCTGCCCGCTGCCATCCTGGACGCCCAGTCCCTGGCCGTGGATTCCGTGAGCGGAGCCACCAACACCTCCCGCGGTATCCTGGAAGCAGTTGAACAGGCCGTCGTGGCCGCAGGCGCCAATCCCGATGACCTTCGCACCGCCGCCCCCGAGGAGACCGCTGAAAAGACAGCCGTCGAGCGCGAGACCGATGTGCTCGTGATCGGTGCCGGCATCGCCGGCTATGCTGCCGCCCTGTCCGCAAAGGAAAACGGCGCAAACGTCATCCTGATCGACAAGATGGCCGCAGTCGGCGGCACCACCAATCTCGCCGGCGGCATCCTTGTGTGCGTGGACTCTGAGCTCTTTAAGGACAACCGCCTGGAGAGTGACAGTCTCGAGGCCGTCACCGCGTACTGGCGGCAGCACATGTCCTACTCCGGCGTCGAGAGCGGCTATCCGGACTGGGACCGCCTGACGGGCGTGCTCGCAGACACCGGCGCCACCGTGGACTGGCTGGTCAGCAATGGCATCCAGTTTGACTCCGTGCCCTACGCAGCCTCCTCCACCTATCCCATGGCGCTCGCCAACGGCGGCGGTGCCGGGCTCATCCAGATGCTGAAGGCCTCCGCCGACGAAAAGGGCATTGAGCTGATCACCGAATGCCGCGCCACGGACCTTGTGCAGGACGAAAACGGCCGGGTGACGGGTGCTGTCGCCGAGACCAAGGACAGCGTCATCACCTTCAAGGCCGGCAGCGTGGTCCTTGCCACCGGCGGCATCTCTCAGAACGAGGAGCTGGTGCAGAAGTATTCCAGCAAGCTCCATACCGCAGGCCTCATCCCCACCAGCGCCGTTTCCCACACCGGCGACGGTTTCCTGATGGCACTGGCGGCCGGCGCCGGCACCTTCGACGTGTTCTCCACGCCCCTGTTCGGCACCACCTTTGACCCAGCCCTCCAGGGCGCAGACAGTCTTGCCATCTACGGTGCCCTCGGCGTCAACGGCAACGGCGACCGCTTCGCCAACGAAGCTGCCAGCGCCGGCTGGGACGTGATGGACTACACCGCCTCCGACATGATCCAGGACGGCAATGCCCCCTTCTGGTACGTGTACGACTCCTCCGACGAAGCTGTCGCCGCCGTTCTTGAAAAGGGCGCGCAGGACGGCGTCGTCGCAAAGGGCGACACCGCAGAGGATCTGGCCCGGGCCATGCACGTGTACACCGCCCGCTTTGTGTCCTCCGTGGATGCCTACAACGCAGCCTGCGAGGCAGGTGAAGACACGCAGTTCGGCAAGCCCGCTGCCTTCCTCCAGAAGCTGGAGAAGGCCCCCTTCTACGCTGTGAAGGTGTATCCCACCACCTTCGGCTCTGCCGGCGGCGTCACCACCACCGATCGCGGCGAGGTCACCCGCCAGGACGGCACGGTCATCGAAGGCCTGTATGCCGCGGGCGAGATGAGCAACCGCTACTACTACAACGAGAACTACATTCTTGCAGCTTCCCTGGCGCTCTACAGCACCATGGGCCGCAGGGCCGGTGCTGCCGCTGCAGCATTTGTGAAGTAAACAGGATCTGCAAAAGGTGTCTGGTCATCCAGGCACCTTTTGCCTTTTCTGCCGCTGACCTGCGTGCAATTTGACCGAACCGGGCCGAATCTGTACACTGGCATCACGGAGACCGCAGCCAAAGAGACACCAGGGCTTCGCAGAGAACAGGGAAGCCCCGGAAAATGGGATCCGGGGCATGCTTCATCCTGTCATAGAAATTCCCGCATGAATCTGGTATGATACGTCTCTACTGTGCCCATCCGGCATCTGTGCCGAAGTCGACTGAGATCCGTTGAGAGGTTGTGCGAATGTTGCGCTTTTTCTCACTTTCTTTTTGTTTCCTTATCCTGCTCTCCCTTCTTGTCTGCCCGTCCTTCGCTGAGGAGGCAGACATCCTCAGCGACACGCTGTACATGGAGAACAGCTACAACTTTGTGGACGGCTCCATGGATATCTCAAAGGGGATCCCGGAGGATGCGCAGGGCAGGCTTCTGGAGATTCGGCTGCGCGGACAGCTGACCGTGGCTACGGAGCCCTACTTTCCCCCGCAGGAATTCCTGGATCCGTCAAAGGAAGGCCAGGAGCAGTTTCAGGGAGCAGACATGGAGCTTGCACGGTACATCGCAGAGAAGATGGGCGTGGAGCTGGTCATTGTCCCATTGGAGTTTTCCGATGCCCTCGAGCAGGTGGCGGAGGGGACCTATGATCTTGCCATCTCAGGCCTTGCCTTCACGCCCGCCCGCGCAGACATGCTCACCATGTCCAAGGGCTACCACTATCCCGCCGATCCCGACACCAACGGCCTGATGGTCCGCACTTCCGATCTTGACAGCATTCAGCGCATCTCGGATCTTTCAAGTCTCAATATCGCCGCCCAGTCCGGCTCTCTGCAGGAGACCATCGGGGCGGACAACATCTTCATGTACCATGAGTTCATCCGCTATTCCTCCATCCAGGACGTGTATGACGCCCTGACGCTTGGCCGCGCAGATGTGGCCGTGGTGGATCTTGAGACCGCGCAGGACTATATCGCCCGCAATCCCGCCTGCGGCCTGTCCATCCTTCCCTTCGTCCGCTTCTCCCTGGCCGAGCAGTACCTGGGTGACCGGGTCGCGGCCAAAAAAGGCGAGGTGGAGCTGATGTACTTCGTCAACGGAGTGATTGATGAGCTCCTGGAGAGCGGAGCCTATGAAACCTGGTTTCAGACCTGTGCTGACTATGCGGCCAGTCTGACACGCTGAGCACACTTCCAGGAAAGGAGGTCAGGACATGAGCACAAAGGAAAGCCCAAAGAAAAAACAGGCGACCTATCACCACAAGAGCTATCTGACATGGAAAACACTGCCCACAGTGCTCTTCACCATCTTCTGCGTGGCCCTCAACTGTCTCGGGCATCTTCTGGTCCATACGGTCGACTTTCTGCCCTTCAAGGCGGTCTGGTTCGACTCCCTTGGCACCATCTTCTGTGCCTATGTGACCGGTCCCCTCGGCGGTGCCATCGTGGGCGGAACCAGCAACTTCATTTCCTCCATGTTTGATTTCAGCTCCGTGAACTATGCGCCCACCAGTATTGTCATCGGCATCGTGGTGGGTCTGATCTGCCGCAAAAGTCCCGTTGACCGCCTGCCCGGCATGATGCAGGCCGCCTTTGTGACGGCCATCGTCTCAGCCGCCGTCTCCACCCCCATCAATATGCTCACAAACGACGGGATGGTGGGCACCGTGGTCGGGGACGGTGTGATCGAGTTTTTTAAAGAGCTTGCTTTTCCTCAGCTTCTGTCCTGCTTCCTCGGGCAGCTCTACATGGATTTCGGCGACAAGCTGATCACCCTCCTGATCCTCTACCTGTCCATTCATCTCTTTCGAATGATCGCCCCCCGTGTGCTGAAAAAGCGCAGGGGCACGGAGGAAGAAAAACAGACTGCGGCAAGTGCGCCTGCAGACGGCCATCCGGCCGCGGCCACGGCCGCCGTGTCGGCACTCCTGGTCTGTCTTCTTGCCGTCCCCGCCCCGGCCCCGGCCGAGGGTACACAGGCAGACTACAATGACTACGTCCAGACCGTCTATTCCAGCCACAACGGCCTGCCCTGCGGGGAGGCCAACGACATCGCCATGACCAATGACGGTGTACTCTGGATCGGCACCTATGCAGGTCTGTACCGCTACAACGGCAGGGAATTCCGCTGGGTGGACTACTATGACTCTGTGCGCAATGTCAACTGCCTGTATGTGGACCACGAGGGCAGACTGTGGATCGGCACCAACGACATGGGCCTGTCCATTGCAATCCGGGAAAACATTGTCAATGTCCTGGACTCCTCCACCGGCCTTCCCTCCGACTCTGTCAGGTCCATCATCGAGTCATCGGACGGATACTACTATGTGGGCACCACATCCGGTATGCAGATCCTGCAGATGAACGACGGACTCAAGCGTCTGAGCACCCTCTCCGAGGTCCACTATGCGGACAATATCACAGCCGATGGGGATGGCCATGTGGCAGCCATCGCCTCTGACGGGCGCATCTTCCTGATGCAGCGCGGCCGTATCCTCTCCTCCCTCCGTCTGCTCTCGGACACAGAGGTCTTCAACTGCTGCGCCTTCGATGAGGACGACCGCCTCCTTGTTGGCACTTCCTCCAACCATATCTATATCTACGATATCTCCGACGGTTCCTTCCGGGAGACGGAGGTCATCACCTGCGAGGGTGTCAGCAGCATCAACAACCTGAATTTCCTGGACGAGTCCACCATCTTTGTCTCCACAGACAGCGGGGTAGGATACCTCGATCAGGCGAAAACCTTCCATCCTGTCAACACCAATTCCTTCAACAACTCCATCGACAACATGATCGTGGACTACCAGGGGAATCTCTGGTTTACCTCCTCCCGGCTGGGTCTTCTGCGCCTTGCGCCTTCCGCCTTCCGGGATGTATACGGCACGATTGGCATGGACCGGCGCGTGGTCAACACCGTCGTCTTCTGGCAGGGCAGCTACCTCATCGGCACCGATAAGGGCCTGGACATCGTGGACGAGAGTTGCCGCCACCAGATCCGGAACGATCTGACCGAGCTTTTCCAGGGCCAGCGCATCCGCTGCATGATGGTCGATTCCTTTGATCACCTGTGGGTGTGCAGCTACAGTAACGGTCTGACCGAGATCGCCCCGGACCTCACCTCCTGGCACTATAACGCCGACAGCGGCTCCTTCGGCAACCGCGCGCGCATGGTGACCCAGCTCCGGGATGGCACGGTCCTGGCCGCCGGTGATACCGGCATCTCCTACATTTCGGATCATGAGATTCTCAAGACCATCCGATACGAGGACGGGCTCATCAACTCCATGATCCTGACCCTCACCGAGATGGACGACGGCACGATCCTGGCAGGCACGGACGGGGACGGCATTGCCGTTTTGCGGGACCGGAAGGTCGAATCCATGCTGACCCGCGATGACGGTCTTCCCTCCGGCGTCATTCTCCGCACAGTCCTGGATCCCAAGGGAAACGGCGTCTTCGTGGTCACAAGCAACAGCCTGTGCTATCTTGAGCCTGACGGCACCATCCGGACCTTCGATGCGTTCCCCTATTTCAATAACTACGATGTCTTCCCCCGGGACGAGAACACCCTCATGGTCATGAGCAGTGCCGGCATCTATGTGGTGGACCGGGATGAGCTGATGGCCGGCGGGGAAATCAGCTGGGAGCTTCTGGACGCAAAGAGCGGCCTGAACAGCGCGCTGACAGCCAATTCATGGAACTGGTGCAGCGAAAACGGGGATCTGTTCCTCCCCTGCGATACGGGTGTATACATCATCGACACCCACAATTTTGACAGCTCCGCCCGCAACTACAGAATCTCCATGTCCGGCATCCGGCTGGACAATGAGGTTCAGCCGCTCCGGCGGACAGACAGCCTGACGGTGAGCAGGGATGTCAGCCGCATTGAGCTCTTCCCCGAGATCCTCAACTACACGATCCGCGACCCCATGGTCGCCTACATGCTGGATGGCTTTGACGAGGACTGGACCACAGTCTCCCAGAGCGAACTGACCAGTGTGAGCTACACAAACCTCTCCGCCGGCACCTACACCTTCCGGCTGCGGGTGCTTGGGAATGACGATGGCGGGGAGGACAGATATCTCGGCTCCCTCGACTATACCCTGGTCAAAAAGAGCGAGATCTACGACTCTCCGCTGTTTCTCTGGTACATCGTCATCCTCATGATCCTCTTCTTTGTCTGGGGCTCCGGCATCTTCATGACCAAGCGGATCCAGAAGGCGGAGCAGAAGACACAGATGGAAAAGGCCAGACGGCGGGAAGCCGAGAAACAGGCACGCCAGGCCACCAACATCATTCTCTCCATCGCCACCCTTGTGGACGCAAAGGACGGCCTGACCAGCAACCACTCAAAGCGCGTGGCCAACTATTCCAGAATGCTGGGTGAAAAGCTGGGATTCTCTGAAAAGGAATGCAATAACCTGTTCAACGCGGCCCTTCTCCACGACATCGGCAAGGTCGGCATCCCCGACAGCATCCTGAACAAGGACTCGCGCCTGACGGACGAGGAGTACGCTACCATGAAGAGCCACGTCGTCACCGGCGGCAAGGTGCTGGCCAGCTTCGACATGATCCCCCACGTCATGGAGGGCGCGAAGTACCACCACGAGCGCTACGACGGCCGTGGGTATCCGGATCACCTCAAGGGCGAGGAGATCCCGGAGTATGGGCGGATCATCGGCGTGTGCGATGCCTTTGATGCCATGACAGCCAACCGCGTCTACCGCGGACAGATGGACTGGGACTATGTGCTCAGCGAGCTCAAAAAGGGCCGGGGCACACAGTTCGATCCCAACTTCGTGGACGCCTTCCTGGAGCTGATCGACGAGGGCAAGATCGACCTGAAAGGGATCTATCAGAACCACGGAGCCGATCTTGAAAAGTACACTCAGAAGACCTTTGAGGAAAACATCCGGCGGCAGAGGGAGACAGCCGTGATGCTTGCTACCGATGAGGAGAAGGGAGGCAGCAGAAAATGAAGGGAAAACAGCACCTGATCATTCTCCTCACCTGCCTGGTCCTGCTGGGCCTCTCCTTTTCCGCCCGGCGGTTTTATCAGGTTGTGCCCGACATGGAAGCCATCCACGTGGGACTCATCTATGAAAACGATGAGACGACGCCCTACACCTACAACTTTTCCCTGGTCCAGGACGCCCTGGCGGAAACATACGGAGACCGCGTGAAGATCACGGTGCACAGCAACATCCGCGATGCCGCGATGGAGGAGCCGCTGGTCAGCCTTGTGCGGGCAGGCTGTGACATCATCTTCACCAACAGCTACTCTGAGATTTTCAAGAAAGTCGCAGCGGACTACCCTGAGGTCCAGTTCTGCCAGACCAGCTACACCTCGGTCCCGGACCTGGATCCCCCGGACAACTACCACACCTTCAAGGGAGAACTGTACCAGGCGCATTATGTGGCAGGCATCTGTGCAGGATATAAGCTGAGGGGCATGCTGGAGAGCGGTGAGATCACGGAGAATCAGGCAAAGATCGGCTTTGTGGGTGCCCTGCCCACCTCCGAGGTCATCACCAGTTTCACCGCCCTGCTCCTCGGTGCCCGGTCTGTCTGCCCCGCAGCCACCCTCACAGTCAAATACACCGGGGTCTGGAGCAACTACAGTCTGGAAAGAAAATGTGCCATGGACCTTCTCGATGAGGGCTGCACGATCCTCTCCCAGTTCACGGATACCATCGGTCCCGCGGTGGCCTGCGAGGAATACTATGCCCTCCGGCCCGTGTACCATGTGAACATCCACCAGGACATGTCCTATATTGCCCCATCGGTGAGCATCTGCGGCGCCCGCGTCAACTGGGTTCCCTATGTTCTCCAGGCGGTGGAGGCCGTGATGACCCACAGGGAGATTGAGCAGGTGGTGCAGGGAACTGCCTTCGGGCACGACATGACCGCAGGCTTTGACCAGGACTGGGTAACCCTGATTCCCCCGAAGGACGGCATACTCCCGGAGAAAGCCCTGGATGCCATAGACAGCGCCATCTCGCAGCTGGCAAAGGGCAGAAAGGACAATATCTTCCGCGGAAACTATACAGGTGTAAATCCGGATGACCCCTCAGACACGATCTCACTCCTGAGCGGCTACACGGAGAACACCGCATCCTCCTTCCCTTCCTTCCACTATATCCTCAGTGACATCATCACCATTGAAGACTGAAGAGCAGAAAAGCTGCCCGGAAGATCTTGCATGATCTTCCGGGCAGCTTTTTACGTCATTCTTCTCCCTGGGTGATGCATATGGAGCACGGGGCATACCGCTCTGCCTCGTCCACCCTCAGGCGACGAAGCTCTCTTCCCTGCACGGCCGTGCAGTCCTTCAGGTGATACTTTGTCCCCGTGCGCGTCACATAGTACTCGCCAAAGTAGCTGGCCTGCTGCCGCTTATAGGCATATAAGAGGGTGCCTCCCGTGAGCAGCACGACCATGGCAAGACCTGCAAGGAATGCGCGGGCGTGGGCGCGCACGGTGCACTCCAGGCGCAGCATCCATGACGGGTTCAGCAGATAGTGTGCGAACTCGTTGGCCTCATACTCCTCCACGGGTGAGTCGGCTGATGTGCCCTCCATGTGGTGCATCCGCACATGCCCAAGCTCGTGGGCGAGGACGAGGCGCTTTTCCTCATTGTCCAGGCGGTCCGTCAAAAGCACCAGGCGGATATCTCCCTGGCGAAAGGTCACAGACTGCTCCCGCGAGACGATATCCTCCACACCAAGTTCCGCCGCCAGCGCCTGGACGGCTGTCTTTGCGGGATTGTAGGGCATGATCCGGTAGCCGTCGCGCCGCAGGGCGGCCTCCAGGCCTTCCAGCGAAATGCTCCCGCTCTTCAATTCCCGCAGGACACGGGCTGCTTCCCGCTTCGCTTCATTCGAGCGAATCCGGTTCATCCAAGACCTGCCTTATCAGTTCCTTGATGTGTTCATCATCCCGGCGGTTGGCATAGCCGATGCCGCCAAAGCCCTTGACCGCACCCTTGTGTTTTTCAGCGGGCTTTGCGCCCTTCTCCCGGCATCTGTCATATTCCATATCCAGGACGGTGCGCACCGTGTGCTGGCCGGTCTTGTCCAGGGTCTGGAGCTTTTCGCAGATGTCATGATACTCCCGGCTGAAGAGAATCAGGTCATCATCAAAGCTTTCCCTGATATTCAGCATTCCGAGAATCTTGGTCACAGTCCCATAGGCCGTGCCGCCGATGCCCTTGGCGAGCGCCGCAGAGAGTGTGCTGTAGGGAATCTTGCTGGCAACGGAGAACCGCTTGAGACTGCCGTACTGCTTCAGGATCTCATCCTTGATGATCTGTGTAATGCTGTCGGTCATGTCAACTGCCTCTTTCCTTGATCGTTTTGGGATTGTCTGTGATGCCGGATACTGTCTAAGATATGCTCTCTGCTCAAGACCTCAAAAACCGCTTCAGCTTTGACTCGTGGTAGCTGATCGTCACCTGGTCCTCCCGCTTGAACACGCGCCCCCGCTTCGGTGCCCTGCCCCCGATGGTCACACTGATCACCTGTCCCGATTTGGAGGACAGCGGTGTGAGGATATCCCGCACAGGCAGCCGCACGATCCGGGTGAAACCCAGCTCCTCAAGCCACCTGACCACATCCTCCAGATGCTCCGTTTCAGGTTCCAGCGGCCGGTCCGGCCAGAGTACTTCATCAACGCCGATGGGATCCACCAGGGCTTCCAGCTCCTCGCGCACACGCCGGTTCTTCCGCGTCAGGAACACACTGAGACCGATGGCCAGAAAGATGGGGGCAGATGACGCACCCAGCTCCCCATAGTAGATGAGACACACGATCCAGATGGCACCGATCAGAAGGCGATGACGGGTGATCTTTGCGTTCAGCTCTTTCCGGATCTCCCGGTTTTCCGCCCGCACCTGTTCAGGGCTCGGGCCCTCCATATCGCTGAATCGCATTGTTTCCGGGATGTCTTCCTGCATGTATGCCGTGTCTTCAGAAAACGGAGTCTGCGCAGGCGGAGTTTCCCATGCTTCCGGCCTCTCCTGCCAGTCCGAAGCCTTCAGGCGGCTCCGGCAGTATGGACACACGATCTCACTGCCAGAGATTTCTGGCAGCGGTGCCGTACAGCTGGGGCATTTCTGACCTACCCAGTTCATGGAAAACTCCCCCCTTCCATGTCGTTTTCCCGAATCATCGTCTCCATGTTTTGACGCGCAGCACCTCTGGCATCCTGTTCTTCGTCATTATAATCCGAAATTTCGTTTTGTCAAAAATAATGCCTGATTCTCCCCGCACAGGTGATTCGTCCCCTGTATCGTTTCTTTCGCGGCGGTATTTTCCGTGCTATACTCGCATGGTTTCCGCCGCCCTGGCGGACAATAGACAGGAGTGAGCGCATGGGCTACATCTTTGAACTTCTCGTTGCCCTCATGTTCAGTTTTGGCGGCACCTGTGTGCAGCTGATCCGTCCCTTCTTTTCCTCCTCCATGATCACCTTCCTGCGCTTTTCCGTGGGCGTCGCCTGGCTGCTTCTTCTTAAGGCTGTACGGCGCCAGCGCATGCGGAAGGATTTTCTTTCGAACGCATCCCTTCACTGGCCCTTCCTGCTCCTCGGTGCCGTCTCCAAGTGGTTTGCCTACCTTCTGGAGAATGCAGCACTGTCCATCGGAGTGTCCTACGGCAACATTCTGACCCAGCCCGCCCAGATGGTCATCCTGACCCTCCTTGGCGCCTTCCTGCTGCGCGAGATGCTCACAAAAAAGCAGGTCATCGGCGTCGTGCTGTGTGTCCTCGGCATCCTTCTCATCTCATGGAACGGCCTGAGCCTTCAGGAGATGATGCAGGGATCGCTGCTGCTGTCCCTCATGTACGTGCTCTCCGGCATGTGTGCCGGCGTCTTCATCTTTGCACAGAAAAAGGCTGCGCCCTATTTTGACATCCTGGACAGCAACCTTTGCATGTTCACGCTTTCAGCCCTCTTTTCTCTCCCCGTTGCCTTTTTCTCGGGCGGCTTTCTGCCCGTCGCCCCGCCGGATGTGAAGTGCATCCTCGCCATCTGCTACTTCGGGTTTGTGACCGGCATCGGCTTCTACTTAAATGCCCTCGCCATGACCATGGTCCCGATGCACATGGTGGCCATCCTGCAGAGCACCATGGTATTCTTTGCGCTCCTGTGGGGCGTTCTCTTCTTCCATGAGTCCGTCAGCATCTGGATCATGATGGGCACCGTCATGTTCGTTCTCGGGATCATCCTCGGCCGCAACCAGAAGGCACAGCAGAAAGCTGCCCCCTCGCGTGCCTGAAAAAGGGAGGAGCTTCCATGCGATACGAACCTGTCATGAGAGCCACGTTTCTGGACCGTCCCAACCGCTTCCTCGCCCGAGTCGATCTCGCCGGGGAGATCCAGACCGTCCACGTCAAAAACACCGGGCGCCTCGGTGAGCTGCTGGTGCCCGGCCGCGAGGTCATCCTGCACGCACCTCCCCCGGCAAAGAGAAAGACAGCCTATGATCTGATCGCCGTGCGCAATGGCGAGGGCAAGCTCTTTAACATCGACAGCCAGGCGCCAAACGCCGTCGTGCGCGAGTGGCTCCAGAGATCCGGTGCCAGCCAGATCCGCCCGGAGTATCCCTTTGGCACCTCCCGGATGGACTTTTCCTTCTCCATGAAGGGACGTCCCGCCATCCTGGAGGTCAAGGGCTGCACGCTGGAGCGGGACGGCATCGGGTATTTCCCGGATGCGCCCACAGAGCGCGGCGTCCGCCATGTGCAGGAGCTGATCCACGCCGCAGGCTCCGGCTGCCTTGCCTTTCTCGCCTTCGTCATTCAGATGGACGGAGTGCAGGAGGTGCGGCCCAACCGGGCAACGCATCCGGCCTTTGCGGATACCATGGAGGAGGCCATCTGTGCAGGTGTCCGCGTACTCCATCTCACCTGCCACGTGGAGGAGGATACGCTTGAAATCACATCCCCCGCGCTGCAGGTGTAGCATCTTTTTTGTCGCAAAACAAAAGGCCTGAGCCATCCCGGCCCGGGCCCGAAGGTGCCACCCACAAGACACATTTTTCGCGTGTCCTGCCACTGAACGAGCCGGCCTTCCGGCCGGCGCAGGAATCGAACCTGCCTCTCACGTGATCCGAAAAAAACTGCTGTCTGTGTCTTTCCGGTGGCATATGCAGAATACCACTGAGCGAAGATAAGATCACGGAAAAAAAGATGCGAACCCCTGCTCTGCAGGACTTACGGAGAAGCCAGGCAGAAGACCGCGTACAGGGGGATGGAACGGATGATGCCAGTGGTCCCGAAGTTCAGCGCAGAAACTCTCATCGCATATGCAGGATGATGTGCTTCCACGTAATTCTGAAGGCTCCTGGAGCGTTTATGCCTTCCCGCCTTGATTTCAAGCGGTATGATGTTCTCCCCGTCATCCAGGATCAGATCGATTTCCATGCTTTCAGAAGGCTTGTAATAATACAGGTGCTCCTTTTGCCGGGCCAGATGCTGCACAACGTAATTTTCCACCAGGGCTCCCTTATATATGTTGTCCTGATCCGGCAGCAAATCTCTTGCATGTACCTCTGCAATTGAAGACAGCATGCCAACATCCGAATAGTACAGCCTGAACGAACTTTCATTCGCATATCCCCTGAGTGGAGATCGTGGCGATTTTAGGGAAACAACCTGGTAGATCAGCCCTGATGCGCTGAGCCAGTCAATCGGGGCTTCATAATCGCGTCTGTTTGCATAGGATTTGATCTGATTGTACCTGAACTTTGGATTTTCTTTGGCAAGCTGCCCGGAAATCGACAGATACACCTGCTGAATCTTCGCTGTCTCATATGCATTTTTTACATATTTCGTCATGTCTGCCAGGTATGCCAGTTTGAGCAGTGAATGGATTTCCCTGTTAAATGCCATGATCTGCTTTCCTTTTCCTGCATAGTCCAGCACCGCACGCGGCATGCCGCCCACAATCAGATAGTCATAACACAATTCGAGCGCTTTCTCGTGGATTGCCGAGGGAAGTGGGGTAAGACCCTGATATGCATCCAAAATGGCATCCCGCAGAAGCTCCTCCCCGCAGCTTAAAAGAAATTCCTCAAAATCGAGAGGGAACATCTGCAGCAGATGGATTTTCCCCACCGGAAAAGAACTCTCAAAGCGATGAATCTTGACACCCAGCAAGCTCCCCGCGGCCAGAACCCGATAATTTTCCTTTGCCTCACAAAAATATTTTAGTGAAGTCACGGCCCGCTCACACACCTGTATCTCATCGAAAAATAACGCCGTATGTTCCGTAAGCTGCCGTCCGGAAAGAATGCTCAGGGACCGCAGAATCGTTCTTGGATCCAGATCCCCCTCGAACGCAGCCTGGAGAGAAGGCTGTTCTTCCAAATTGGCATAAAACCAGTCAGAATACTGCTGTTCACAGAACTCCCTGATCAGCCATGTCTTCCCCACTTGCCGGACTCCAGTCATCATGAGCGGTTCCTGAATGGATTCCCTCTCCCATTGCTCCATCTTTCGTATGAGCTTCCGATACATTTTCTTCTCTCTTTCCATGTGCTGTGGGTAATGTCCTGACTGCCCTTTTCAGGGCAGCATCATTGCAGATGCCTGAATGTCATCGAAGGAACAGATCAGATTGCACGGAGAACTTTAGCACGGTCATCCCGCAAATTCAATATTTCCTGAACAGATTCAAGCAATTTCTGTGAATTGTTTGAATCTGTTCAAATTTTTTGCATTTTTTCTATGCATAGTTTCAATATTTTCATGTTGTTTTATTGAAAGTCTTCAAGATATTTCATAAAATTTCCTGAAAACTTTCAATTTTCTCGTTTCTCCGAAAACGCGTCTTTCCAGGAGCAGTCTGTCACCTGTCCTCTGAACGCTTTCCGTGTGGATTTCCTCCGCCGATTTTGGTATGCTCTGTAGCATCTGGCACATACAGGAGGCGCACACATATGACCCTCAAGGTCCTTCCCTTCGCTCTTTCCATCTGCAAGCTCCCGCCGCAGGGCAGCCTTCCGCTGCACTCCGACTTTTTCTTTCTCGGGAAGACAGACGAGGAGCTGTCCCTTGTATGCCCCACAGAGGACGTGCCCGCCGAATTTCTGGACCGGTCGGACGGCTGGCGCAGTTTTCGCATCGAGGGGACACTGGATTTTTCCCTGATCGGGATTCTGTCGAAGATCACCTCAATCCTTGCAGATCACGGGATCGGCATCTTCGCCGTCTCCACCTTCAACACGGACTATATCCTGGTAAAGCAGGAGCACCTGGAGTGCGCCATGAGCGCCCTGAAACGTGCCGGATACGAGGTGATCTGACACATGCGGACCATCTCAAAATCTGAAGCCGCAAGGTTCATCCTCTCGCGCCAGGGCCTCCTTGGGAAGCACATCTACCTCGGGAAGGAAGGCGCCTGCAGCTTTGTGAAGCGGGCCGGCTGCATCCAGTTCGATCCCGTGGACGTGTGCGGGAAAAATGCCGAGCTGACGCTTCTTTCGAGGGTCAGGGGGTTTTCGCGTGAGATGCTCTCCGACCTTCTCTACCACGACCGGCTTCTGGTAGACTACCCTGACAAGGAGCTGTCCATCTGGCATCGGGACGACTGGCCGTACTTTTCCGGATACCGGGAGAAAAGCCGCCTGCACGGCGCCACTTTTCCGGAGCTCGAAGAGCTGGAGGAGGAGGCCGTCGAATACATTCGCGCGCACGGGCCAGTGAGCTCGGATACCCTGCCGATTGAAGGTGAAGTTTTCTGGCATTCCTCCATGCACTGGAGCGGAAACTGGCACAGGAAGTCCCCCGCGGCACGCTCGGTCCTGGAGCAGCTCTACACGGACGGCACGCTCCTCATCCACCACAAGAGCGGCACAAGAAAGTTCTACGATCTGGCGGAGCGCTATCTGCCAGAAGAGCTCCTCTCATCCGGAAATCCCTGCCAGGATGCCTTTTCCTTTCGCCTCTGGCGCATCCGCCGGCGGATCGGTGCCGTCGGCCTTCTTTGGAACAGGCGCTCGGATGCCTTCCTTGGGATCGATATGACCGCTTCCGAGCGATCTGATGGCTTCCATGCGTTGCTCCAAGGAGGTCAGATCCACGAGGTCCTGGTGGACGGCATCCGGGAGCCCCTGTATCTCCTTGCGGAGGATCTGCCGCTTCTGGAGCAGGTCCTGGAGGGCGACATCGACCGCACGCCGCGCCTTGAGTTCCTCGCCCCGCTGGACCCGATGCTCTGGGACAGGAAGCTGGTGGAGGCCATCTGGGGCTTTCACTACTCATGGGAAATCTACGTGCCGCAGGAGAAGCGTCGCTACGGTTACTACGTCCTCCCCTTGCTTCATGGGGAACGGCTCTGCGGCCGCGTGGAGGCGGTGGCCGAGCGAAAGCGTGGGGCGCTGGTCGTTCGGCACGTATGGCTGGAAGACGGCGTGCGAAGAACGAAGAAGCTCGAAACCGCCATGGACAGGGCCTTTCGGCGCCTCGCTGCCATGAACGGCTGCGGCGGGGTGGAATACCTGGAGCAGGCATCACCCTGAAAGCAGTCAGTGGAAAACAAGTACAGAGAAAAGATCATAGAGGAGAGCAAATGGAACAGTTTGATATCTGCGATGAGCACGGAAGACCGACCGGGGAGACCGTCGCGCGGGCGGATGCCCACAGGGACGGGACCCTGCACCGGACGGCGCATGTCTGGATCGCGAGGCAGCGCGACGGAGGCTTCGAGATCCTCCTTCAGAAGCGAAGTCAGGACAAGGATTCCTTTCCCGGGCTCTATGACACCTCCTCCGCGGGACATATCCCTGCCGGGCAGGAGCCGCTGCCTTCCGCCCTCCGGGAGCTGCAGGAGGAGCTGGGGATCTGTGCCGGGCCGAAGGAACTCACCTTCATCGGTTCCTTCCGTATCCAGTACGTGAAGGACTTCCATGGAAAGCCCTTCCATGACAACGAGATCACGTGGGTATACCTTCTGGCGCGGGACGTGGACGAGAGCAGCTGCACACTGCAAGAGAGCGAGGTGGACGAGGTGAGGTGGTTCCCTCTGGAGGAGGTATACGGGGAGATCAGGCACCGCCACGACCGCTTCTGCGTGCCCCCGCAGGGCCTTCAGCTGCTGCGGGACTATCTCCTCACCCGCACCGTCCGGGATGCGTGCCATGTCCTGTAAGACACGCGCGCTCAGACTCCTCCCGCTCCTTCTCTGTCTGCTGCTTCTCCTGAGTGCCTGCGCTCCGACCGCAGCCTCCGCCCCCTTCCCCATCCTCGTCTGCATTGAGGACTGCGAGGGCGTCACGGTCCTGGATAACGGGCAGCGCGTGGCGCCTGGCAGCGAGGTTCACTTCACCCTGGAGACGGCCCCGGACCGGATCGTGGAGGGCGTCCTCGGCGCAGGGGACGACTATGTCCTTCGCCACAGCGGCACCACCTGGCAGCTGACACTGCCCTGCGTGCGCTATCCCACATCCATAACCCTCCTGTGTGCGTCCTACGACATTCATGCGCGCTCCACCAGGACCATCTTCTATGATGCCAACCTCCCCGGGCAGGGGGAGGACCTCTCCTACTCCGAGACCATGAGCATCCAGGAGCATCCGCGGCCCAACACCTCAAGGGGTGAAGCACTTTTTCGAGACGGCTTCACCCTCGTCTCCTGGAACACGGCCCCCGACGGCAGCGGACTGCGTGTGGGGCTCGGGAGCCGGGTCACGGTGCCGCTCTCCGGCCTCACCCTCTACGCCCAGTACCTCCCGTGGACAGCAGAAGACAGCTTTTCCTTTGAGGAAGCCTCCGACGGAATCCATATCACGGGCTGCCATGCTGCAGACGATCCCCTGGTGATCCCGTCCCGCATCCGCGGTCTCCCCGTCGTGTCCCTGGAATCTGGCGCCTTCCAGGGGGTGGTAGCCGATACCGTTGTGCTGCCGCCAACACTCAGGGAGGCTGAGCCCGGCGCCTTTCAGGACTGCATGCTGTCCACCCTGGTCCTCTTTGACAGCATAGAGTCCATCCCGGACGCCGCGTTTCAGGGCTGCCAAAATCTTTGTACCCTCCGCATCAATGCCATGGAGGACCCATACGGATTTTCCTTCCGGCGGGAGAGCCTGTTTGCCGACAAGATCGACCTGCTCATCACCCGCTCCGGCCTTCGCAAGCTCGTCTTCTACGGCGGCTGCAATGTCTGGTACAACCTGATCGGCGAGGAGGCCGTCCACCGCTTCGGTGACAGCTTTGAGGTGGTGAACCTGGGGCTCAACGGCACGGTCAACGCATATGTACAGATGGAAATCCTTCGGCACTTTCTCGACCCCGGCGACGTTTTCTTTCACGCCCCTGAGATCTCCAGCACCCAGCAGCTCCTTTTGAACCTTCAGATGTATGACGGGGACGACATGCTGTGGAGCGGCCTTGAATACAACTATGACCTGTTCTCCCTGGTGGACCTGAGGAAGGTGCCGGGTGCCCTGGACAGCCTCTGCCACTATCTTTCGCAGAAGGAGCCCGGCGGCAGCTACCTCGATGTGTACCGGGACTCCAGCGGCGTCGCCTACATGGATGCGACCGGCAGCATCCCCTTCCTTCGCACGAAGCGGCGGGGCGAACTGACCGACAGTGTCCGCCTGAGCCCCGGCCTTTTGGAAGAGGGACTCCATGAACTGAACGACATGTATGAAAATCTGAGCTCTTCAGGCGTCACCGTCTATGTATCCTCTGCCTGTATCGATCTCCCGGCCGTGCCGCAGGAGGAGCAGGGAAACGTGGCGCTCATGGACAGCCTCCTGCGCGCGGCCCTCGAAGACGGCCCCGCAAGGATGATCTCCTCCCTCTCCGACTACCTGTACGTGCCGGACCAGTTCTATGATACCCATTATCACCTGCTGACTCAGTTTGCCTATGAAAACACGGAAAAGTGGCTCTCAGACCTGGAGGAGCAGCTGCAGCAGGACGCGCTCATCCGGTAAAGCCGTCTCATCAAAACTGTACAATCCGGCCTGATTATCAGGGAAAAGCAGCAGATGTCTGCACATCTCTTTTCACCTGACCGACAATCGGGTATAATTCCTGAGATTCAATATCCGAAGCGGTACCACATTGTATGTATCTTCTGTATTATCCGTATGATACATCTCTTCTGTATCCTGCACATTCACAGAGAAGGGGGATTCCGGCTTGCAATACCACCTGAACCTGCAGAATTACTGCGATTTTGACACCTTTTCTGTCAATAAGCTCCCCGCCCGCACCTATTTTATTCCCTTCGGGAGCCGCGAGGCCGCGGATGCCGTTACGCCCCTTGAGAAGCGGTACGCATCGGAAAAGGTGATCTGCCTGAATGGTACCTGGGACTTTGCCTTCTTCCCGAAGCCCGCAGAGCTCACGGAGGCCTTTGACACAAAGAATGTATCCTTCCGGCCCATTGACGTGCCCTCCTGCTGGCAGTTCCGGGGCTATGACCGGCCCTTCTATGTGAATATCCGCTATCCTTTTCCCTTTAAACCCCCGGTGATTCCCACCACAGAGAAGGCCGGACGGGTCTTCTCCTGGCTCGGTGTCGACCAGAAGGTATCCCTGAGATACCGCGACCCCGGCGAGGAGTACAACTTTGTGGGTGTATACCGGAAAAAGCTTGAGATTGAAGAGGCAGACAGACGCTTCGTCATCTCCTTCCTCGGCGTCGCCAGCTGCCTTGATCTGTACCTGAACGGCGAATACATCGGCTACTCCGAGGGCTCCCACAATACGGCAGAGTTTGACCTGACCGGCAAGCTGCATAAAGGGCAAAACGAGCTGCTCGCCGTCGTGCACCGCTGGTGCAACGGCTCCTACCTCGAGGGCCAGGACATGTTCCGGAACCACGGCATCTTCCGGGACGTGCTGCTGCGCGTGTCCGAGGGCACCGACCTGTGGGACCTCAGCGCCTCGACAGAGAAAACCGGAGACCGCTACAATTTGACCCTGGAGGCGGAAACCTTCACTGATACCACCGTCTCCTTCACGCTCTCCGGCCACGGCATCGAGCGGACCACGGAGGTCCAGACGGAAAACAGAAAAGCGTCCGTCACCTTCGAGGACCTGGACGTCCTGGAATGGAATGCGGAGGAGCCAAACCTCTACCAGATCTACTTTGAGACGCCCACCTCCTGCGTGAAGGAGGAGATCGGGTTCAGGACCGTGGAGATCAAAGGTACGACCTTCCTCGTCAACGGGCATCGCATCAAGTTCAAGGGCGTCAACCACCACGACACCAGTCCCACCAACGGCTACACCATGACGCCCGGGGAAATTGAGCGGGACCTGAAGGTCTGCAAGGAATTCAATATCGACACCATCCGGACCTCCCACTATCCCCCGGATCCTCTTTTGCTGGAGCTGGCCGATCGCATGGGCCTGTACATCGTGGATGAAAACGACCTGGAAACCCACGGTACCTTCGCCCACCAGCTGCCGCCCACCTACAATACCATCTCCCATAACCCCAGGTGGGAGCGGCATTACCTGGACCGCATCGAGCGGCTCTATCAGCGGGACAAGCTGCATGCGTGCACATCCATCATCATGTGGAGCCTGGGCAATGAGGCCGGCGGCTACCACAACACGGATGCCATGTACGACTACCTGAAGGCCCGCTCCCCCCTGCCGGTCCACTACGAGAGCGCTGTGCACTGCAAGCGGGAAGCCTACGATGTGGGAAGCGAAATGTATCCCTCCGTCCAGATGGTGCACGACGTGGCAGCGCACAGACGCAAGCAGCAGCGGCTCAATGACCGGCCCTATTTCCTGTGCGAGTACGCCCACGCCATGGGCGTAGGCCCCGGGAACACCGAAAGCTACTGGCAGGAGATCTATGCTTCCGATCAGCTGATGGGCGGCTGTGTGTGGGAGATGGTGGACCATGCAATCCTCCACGAGGACGGGTCCTACACCTACGGCGGCGACCATGGCGAGTGGGAGCATGACAGCAACTTCTGCGTGGACGGCCTGTTCTACCCGGACAGGACCCCTTCTGCAGGTGCAAAGATCATCCGCTTCATCTACCGGCCCATCCGCGTGAAGCACCTGCACGATGATCTGTTTGAGGTTTTCAACACCACGGCCTTTTCAGACGGCAGCCGATATTCCCTGCACTTTGACTGGAACGACGGGACCAGCTTCGAGATGGACGCGCCCTGTGGTCCGCTGAGATGCGCAGAAGTGTCCCTCAGACCCGGGCGGGAAGTCCAGGGGAACCTGAGCGCTGTCTGCACCGTCCGGGACAAAGTGACAGGGCAGGTTGTGTCCGAGGAGCAGCTGACCCTCCGCACTTATGTGCCATCGGCCCCGGCCAGCCAGAACCTTCCTGCCGCCTTCAGGGTCCGGGACGGCCAGGTGGAGCTTCGCCTGCCCGGCGGGAAAACCCTTAGGAGCGCACCCGAGAGCACCATTCTCTATCGCGCCGCGACCGACAATGACACGGACCCCATGTTCTCCAACACCATGAAGCCCTACTATGCCCAGTCGATCCAGGTGCTCTCCACAAAGGAGACCGATCACGGCATCGAGGTGGTCTCAAAAGTGAAAAACCGTAAGGCCGCCTTCCGTGTCACCGACACCTATGAGGGCGTGCGCGGCGGCATTCTTGTGACCAGCCGCATCCACCGTCTCTCTGGTTCCGGCATCCTCCCCCGCTTCGGCAAGGCCTTTGAGCTCGACGCATCCTTTGACCAGGTGGAGTACACCGGCAGGTGCGGGGAGAGCTACTGCGACATGAAGGAGCAGTTCCCGATCCGGACCGTTCAGTGCCACGTGACGGATATGACCGAGCCCAACATCCGTCCCCAGGAGAGCGGCAACCGCTGCGATGTAAGCTCTGTCCAGCTCTCCGACGGCAAGAACGCCGTCACCTTCCAGGCGGTGGACCGTCTCTTTGAGCTTGGCGTCAAGCCCTACACGGATCGGGCCCTTCGGGACATGCGCCACCGAGAGGACGAGAAGCGCACCGGCACGTATGTGACCATCCAGGCCTTCCAGGAGGGCATCGGCACAGGCGCCTGCGGGCCCAGTATCGCCAAAGAGTTCACCTACGATTCCGGGAAGGACTATGAGCTCAGGTTCCTCATCCGGGCCTGAGATTCCCGCCGTTTCCCTTTTCTATCCGGAGGTTACGCCCGAGCCCCGGGCGTTTCTGAAATAAAAAACTTTAAAGGAGTGACCTGTGTGAAAGCAACCGGCATCTTTCGGGCCCTGACTGCCCTTAGCTGCTTCGTCCTGATCGCGTCACTGGTGGCAGGCCCCATCATGGAGTCCTACCGCCAGCCCATCGACACGTATTTCGGCGAGACGAGCTATCGGATCGAGGGCTCCGGACAGGCAGAATGGATCTACCAGTCTGAGTTCAAGACCCAGACGGAGGCCATCGAAGGACTGCGCGCCTTTGCCATCGAGGAAGCCCTCGAGAGCTTCGTGCTTCTGAAAAATGAGGGCGACGCGCTGCCGCTGAGTGAGGACAGCACCGTGACCCTCCTCGGCCTTCGCAGCTATGCCCCCGTTTACGGCAACAGCATGGGCGCAGCGCCTGACACCACTGTCATCCAGGATGGCAACCAGAGCTACCTGGCCCTGGAAAAAGCCGGCCTCAAGATCAACCCTGTGGTCCTTCAGAAATACAAGGACTGGGTGGTCAGCAAAGGCGGCAACCTGACCGCCGACGGCCAGCTCTTTGGTGAGTACGCAGGTGCCGGCAGCTCCGGCCCCAGCGAGAGCGGCGATCTGGACCTGACTGGCACCGATACTGCCCCCGAGGCAAAGCTTGGGGACCTGGGTCTCACAGCCGATGATTACGCCGGATACACGGACGTGGCCATCGTGACCGTGGGAAGACCCGGCGGCGAGAGCAAGAACTATGTCACCGGCGGCACCGACTCCACCACGACCAACATCTTCGGTCTCTCCCAGGATGAAAAGGCCGTCATTGAGGAGGCCAAGGCCAACTTTGACAAGGTCATTCTTCTCGTCAATTCCATCAACCCGCTTGAGCTCAGGGAAGTCAAAGAAGACGCGGACGTGGATGCGATCCTGTGGATCGGCTATCCCGGCGCCTACGGCTTCTACGCTGTGCCGGACGTCCTGTTTGGCAAGACCGCACCCTCCGGCCATCTGGGCGACATCTACCTGGCCAACTCGGCCGTGAGCCCCGCCATGGTATCCTTCGGCGGAAACGGCGATGTGGCCTGGGCCAACAAGGATGAGTTCACCTCCGATGACAACGTGAACAGCTACCTCATCAACGAGGAAGGCATCTACACCGGCTATCGCTACTTTGAAACCCGCTACGCGGATGTGGTGGCAGGCGTCAACAATGCCGAGGCTGCCAGTGCCGGCACCTACACCAATCCCGACACCACCATCGCAACCCAGGACGGCACCTGGCAGTATGACAACGAGGTCGTGTATCCCTTTGGCTACGGCCTGAGCTACACATCCTTCGAACAGACACTGGACAGCGTGACGATTTCCGGCGATAAGAAGACCGCGGACGTCACTGTCACCGTCAAGAACACCGGCTCTGTCCCCGGCAAGAGCGTCATCCAGCTCTATGCCCAGTCCCCCTACACCGACTATGACAGAGAAAACCTGGTGGAAAAGAGCGCCGTGCAGCTGATGGACTATGAAAAGACGCAGGTCCTGGCAGCTGGCGCCAGCGAGACCATCACCCTGCATGTCGATATGGCCAACCTTGCCTCCTACGACGTAAAGGGTGCCGGCACCTATATCCTGGACGCCGGTGACTACTACTTCGCCATCGGCCGCGACAGCCACGATGCACTCAACAACATCCTGGCAGCCCAGGGACAGGCTGTGGACGGCAGCAGCGAAAAGACCTACACCTGGAACGTGGCAGAGCTCGACAAGACCACCTTTGCCACCTCCAAAAACGGCACCGAAATCCACAATGTCCTCTCCTCCGGCGACTACTCCATGGATATCAACACATTTGAGGGGTATGAGGGCACCGCAAACTACATGAGCCGTCAGGACTGGAACGGCACCTATCCCAAGCTCCACGCAGGCCTCTCCGCCACCGGGCGCATCGCCACGCTCCTTCGCAACGATGTGATCCCGCTGACCACCGGTGCCGAGGGCTACACCTGGGGTGCACAGAACGGCATGACCATCTATGAGATGATCGGCGCTTCCTGGGATGACGACCGCTGGGATACCCTGGTGGATCAGGTGACGCCCGACGAGTTTGTCGCCTTTGCCTCCAATGCCTTCCACAACATCGAGGGCATCCCCTCCGTGAACTATTCCGGCCACAAGGCTGACGACGGCCCCGGCGGTTCCGACGGCGGCACCTATCTCAACGACGGCCGCTACCAGGGCACCATGTACAGCACCATGAGCGATTTTGATGAGCAGAAGGGCGGCTATGGCACCCGTATCGCCCCCACCCCCACCAACCTGGCCTACACCTGGAACAAGGAACTGGCCTATCGCAATGGCGAGCTGATCCTCGGCGAATCCACCCTCATGTTCGACTATCCGATCATGATCGGCCCCGGCATCAACCTGCACCGCCATGGATATAACGGCCGCGGCGGCGAGTATTACAGCGAAGACCCGATCCTCTCCGGCTACACCGGCAGCGCTGTCATTCAGGGCGCCCAGTCCAAGGGCACCATCGTGAACGTCAAGCACCTGGCCTTCAATGACCAGGAGATCAACCGCAGCGGCATCGCCGTGTTCATGACAGAGCAGGCCGCCCGCGAGATGGAGCTGAGGAACTTCCAGCAGACCATCGAAGCCTCCGGCAAGCCAGCCTCCATGTATGACAACAAGAATGTCTACGTGGAAGGCGCTCTCGGCGTCATGACCAGCTTCAACCGCATCGGTGCCGTGGCCCCCAGCGCCAACAAGGGCGTGTGCCAGGACATCCTCAGGGATGAATGGGGCTTCCGCGGCTACTCCGTGACCGACTTCACCGGCGTGTCCATGAAGGCCATGCCCAAGGAATCTGTCCTCTACGGCACCGTGGCCTTCTGCGGCTTCGGCGGCGCGGTGGACTACTTTACCGGCGACACCCTCTCTGCTGACCCGCAGATGGCCGCCGCCCTCAAGCAGGACATCAAGTACATCCTCTATCCGCTGGTGAACTCCGCAGCCATGAACGGTGCAGATCCCTCCATGCACAGGGTAGAGATTGAGACTTCCTGGCGTGCACTGTATCACGGCCTGCAGCTGTGGAGCGGCATCGCAACCGGCGTGTTCGCCCTCGGCTATGTGATCTGCGCGATTGCAAAGGGCAAGAAGAAGGGAGGAAACTGAGATGGCAAGCACCAAAGCAGTCAAGAAGAACGCCTTCGCGGTGATCCTGCTCATCAGCGGGATCCTCGCCCTGGCAGGGGTCATTGTGTACCTTGTGAACAATCAGACCGGCTACATGGCCAGCATTCACACGTCCCTCGCGCCCCTGGTGGTGATCCTGCCCCTGGTGGCAGTCATCTGCGCCATCGTGCTGAATGCAAAGCCTGACCTTCTGAAGGGTCTGACCGGTTTTGGCACCCTCGTGCTCGCCATCGTGATGGCCGCCGCCACCGTCCTGTTTGTTCAGGCGAGGGTGGATGTCATCGGCGACATGCTCAACCCCGTCAACCATCCCGATGCCCAGGTGACAGCAGTGACCTGGTCCCTCGTGGGTATTGCACTCTACTGCCTCTCCTTCCTGGGTCTGGTCATCACCACCCTCAGCGACAAGCTGATCAAGGAATAAGCAGTCAGGGGAGCCGGCATTTCGCCGGCTCCCCTTTTTTGCGCCGAATGGTTAAAGTTTGATAAAATCTCGCCTTTCCATGCACCTTTTTCCGAAAGGTGCGGTATCATGTACATGCGGCATAGCCGCACGTACATCGCAGTTGCGAAAGAAGGGATCTTCCATGAAAAAAACGGGCATCGTGGCCCTCGCCCTGGCCCTGTGCCTTTCCACTACCCAGATGGCGCTGGCCGAGGACGAAAGCGATGATTTTCTCACCTGGTTCCTCGGGGGCCTGAGCGAGGCTACGGAACATGTAGCATCTGGCCTTGACGCCCTCGGTGAGCAGATCTCCACCGGCTTTTCCGCCTTTGGGGATATGATCGGCACCTGGTCCTGTGAGGTGGACCGATACATTCAGGAGCACCGACAGGACGAATCCATCCAGGATGCGCTCCAGGCGCTGGAAAAGAGTGCAGGAGATGGCAGCGAGGAGGCACGGAAGGCAGCAGAGGAGGCCTATCAATCGCTGACTGCCTGGATGGCGGAGGCGGGCGAAACCCTGGACGGCACCTTCAAAACCGCCGTCGATTCCCTTGCTGCCTCGTGCGGGGTTGCCCGTGCGAAGTTCCAGGTGTTTCTTTCCGAGGTGGACGCATACCTCCAGGAGCACCGGGAGGAGATGACCGAGGCCGTGGAGAAGGCCTGGGATACCATCACGCGCACGTCCCAGGAGGCCGGTGAGGCCGCAAAACAGCATCTTGATGCCGCCTACGACACCGTCCGTGCCTGGCTTCAGGAGCAGGGTGCCGAGGAAGCTACCGAGGCGCTGGACGGGATGGAGCAGGCCAGGTAGAGCGCAACCGGTTTGCGCATTCATGGGCATATGAGGCAGCCGTCTTTCGGGACGGCTGCCTTTTTCCTGTGCCGTCCGCGTCCCATGAGCAGCATTCCCTGTCTGTCTGCGACGTTTTCCCTTGTATTTGCGCCAAGGGCATTGAATCGCCTCATGCGCCTGTTTACAATCGATGCAGACAGCGGTCCGTATCCCACGCGGCGGACTGCCACCCTGTAAACCCAGAGACGATTGAAAGGAGACACCTCATGAAAAAGCTTTGGTCCCTGCTGCTCGTGGCAGCGCTTCTCCTGTCCCTGATGCCCCTTGCCCTTGCAGAGGATGGCGAAGTACAGCTGGATCCCGAGGATGCAGCCATCATCGAGCGCATCGAGGACGAAGGGCTCGTCAACCAGGCTGCCATGTTCAAGACGATCATCCCCGGCCCCCTGACCCTCAAGCAGTCCTACAACTTTGCCGCCTATGCCGGCTTCATCCTCCCCGATTTTGTGCGCGAATGGTCCCTGGGCGGACCTGACCGGGCATACGTGTCGCTCCCAGACCTGATGACCTTCCAGGACGGCACCCCCGTGACCAGCGATCCCGAGTCCCTCGCTGCGCGCCGCCTCGAGATGCTGGACCTGCTCAAAGAGTATGTGTACGGCCCCGTTCCCACGGAAGGTTTCACCGAGGAGTGCACCGTGCTGGAAAACGGCACCGCGCTGGACGGAAAAGCAAACCGCACCCAGGTGCAGATTTCCATCACCACAGACAAGGGCACCCTGCCTGTGAACCTTCTCCTCTACACCCCCGCAGCTTCTGAGAAGGCGCCCATCTTCCTGTGCCTGAGCGGTGGGAACTATACCGTGCTGGACGACCCGGCCATCCTGCCGGATGCGTCACAGGCAGCTGATGACGCCTCCTGGGAAGAAGGCCGCGGCTCATCCGCCGCTGCCTATCAGGTGGCTGATGGCATCGACCGTGGCTACGGCTATGCCTTCATCTCCGTAAGCGATGTTGCCCCGGACAACCTGGAAGGCTATGCCACACGGCTCATCTCCCTCTTTGACGAGCCCGAGATGATGGCCCTCAGCGGCTGGGCCTTCGGTCTTTCCCGGGCCATCGACTACCTGGTGACTGACCCTGCTGTGGATGCTGACCACATCGCCGTCTATGGCCACTCCCGCTACGGAAAAGCTGCCCTGTGGACCGGTGCCAACGACGAGCGCGTTGCCGTCACCTTCTCTCACCAGTCCGGCGGCGGCGGAGCTGCCATGAACCGCGAGAACAACGCAGACAACATTCATTCCCTGACCAAGATGGAACCCTGGTGGTTCAACTCCGTCTATGCCAGCTATGCCGACCGGCCGGATGAACTGCCCATCGATGCGCACTTCACCATCGCCTGCGTGGCGCCCCGGGCCGTCTACATGAGCAACGGACTCTATGACATGTGGTCTGACCCTCAGGGCTCCCTCAACGCCCTGCTGCTGGCCCGTCCCATGTATGAGGCATACGGTGCCGAGGTGATCCCCGCTGACTATGTGCTCGGCACAGCCGAGCCCGTGGCGGATCAGACCGTGTGGACCTCCGGCATGTCCATGCATGTGCTGCCCGAGTTCCATACCGCCAGCGCGGAGGACTGGACCCTTTTCTTCGGTTACAGAGACCAGGTCCAGAAATAAGACTGAATGAAAACCAAGTCAATGCAACGAAAAAGTCAGGCTGAAACGCCTGACTTTTTCTCGTGCCGGTATCAGTGGAAGCCCCTGAAATAGGCACATTCCTCCCGGTTGCACCTTCCTGCCGCCTCCAGACGGATGTTGCAGTGGAACACGTGCCCCAGGACCTCCTCCGGCCCGCCGTAGTATTTTTCCTCCACCTCGGTCCCGACAGCCCGGAGCGCCTCCGCCATGGGGTGCGCCTGGGGTGCAAGGAAGTCCCCCTCGCAGGTCATGACGAGCGCAGGCGGAAAGCCCGTCTTCAGGTGAAGGATCGGGCTCACCAGCTTGAGCTCTTCCTCCGTACCCCTTTGCGGGAGCAGATCCCGCGAAATTCCGCCCAGGAAATCAAACTTTCCCTTCGGTTTTTCCATCCGGTAGACGCCGCAGTTGAGCGCCACAGCCCTCGGCAGAAGATCCGGATCGAATGCGACCCCGAGCCTCTTTGCATAATCCCTGTCTGTGCACGCACAGCACAGAAGACTCAGCAGATGGGCCCCGGCGCTGTCGCCGACGGCAAACACCCGGTGTTCATCAAAGCCGTATTCCCCGGCATGTTCCTTTACCCAGCGAAACGCTTCCACCGTATCCTCCAGCTGCGCGGGAAACCTGAAGTCAGGCGCCAGGCGGTAGGTGAAGTTCACCACACAGAATCCCTCCCGGGCCAGGCTCATGCAGTAGTACTGGTACACGTCCTTGTCCCCATAGACCCATGCACCTCCGTGGACGGAGACGATGACCGGAAGCTTTCCCGCATGTTTCTTCGGACGATAGACGTCCAGCAGGTGCCACGCGGAGTCATCCCCGTAGGCGAGCGAGTCGAACCGCTCGACATCCTCCGGCGTGACAAGTCCTCTGTCCCGCTTCCTGTCGCCCCGCCCGAAGACCGTTCTCACAAGCCATGCACTGACGGACATCTCTGTATCTCCCCTCTCCCTGTCCTGATCATCCGTATATGCCGTATGCCATCCAGGAGAAACTCTTCCCCCACGGCCCCAAAGCCCTGCTTTTCGTAGAAGCCCCTCGCATACACCTGGGCCTCGAGATAGATGCTGTCTGCCCCGAGCCGCTCCTCGGCGACACGGACGGCCTCCCGGAGAACCCGCTCCCCGTCGCCCAGCCCTCTTGCACGGCTCACCACGCGCCCGATGGACACACATTCGCTCTCCACGCCGGGTTTCATCACCCGGGCACAGGCCACGACCTGCCCATGCCGCGAGAGCCATACGTGGATCGCATCCAGGTCCAGACCGTCCACCTCCTGGTAGGCACACTGCTGCTCCACCACGAACACAGCCACGCGAAGTTCAAGAAGATCATACACCTCGCGCGCAGTCATCTCCGAAAAGTGCTTCACGTGCACAGTGGCATCGTCTGGCTGCTCCCCGAAAAGCTTCTCACTCGCTTGTGCCATATGCGCTCTGACTCCCTTATCTGTCCGAGTCCCAGCACTCCTGCTGCAGACTCCCGTCACGGTAGGTTTTCTCGTATTCCCCGTCTCTGTCCTGCGCGTCCGGCACACTGTCTGTGTACTCCATTTCCTTCCTGGTCTTCTCCGGATCCATCTTCCCGCTGCCTCCCTCAGGTTCTCTTTTCCCGCCAAGTATAGCACAGCTGAAAACCCTCTGCACGGTGTGTCCCGAAAAAAATCCCTGGACCCCCTTGACAGGCACGGTGACTCGGTGTACTATCTAACTAGTGCACTACTTCACTCGGAAGGAGAACTTTGCATGCAGTACGATGCGAACGCTCCGATCTGGCTTCAGGTGATGTCCTCCCTGGAGCTGGACATGGTCACAGGGAAGCGGCCGCCGGGAGAAAAACTCCCGGGCGGGCGGGACCTGGCCGTGCAGTACGGGATCAACCCGAACACCGCCTCCAGGGTCTACCAGGAACTGGAGCGGAAGGGACTTTGTGAAACCAGGCGGGGGCTTGGCACGTTTGTGACAACAGACGGGGCACGCCTGGAGGGATTGAGACGGGAGATGGCACAGCGCGCCGTCTCGCAGTTTCTCAGCAGCATGGATCATCTTGGCATCTCCCGGACGGAGGCGGCAAGGATGATCCTGGAGGAGGAAAAGATATGTCAGACGTAACAGGCAAAGCAGAAAAGAACACGGTCCCGGGCACTCTCGAGAGCCGGGACATCACCAAGACCTTTGGCGGAAAGGCGGCAGTGGACCGCGTGACGCTCTCCCTGGAAAAAGGGCATGTGTATGCCATGCTCGGTCCCAACGGGTCCGGCAAGACCACCTGGATGAAGATGGCAGCGGGGCTCATCAAGCCGACCTCCGGTCTCATCCTGTTTGAGAGCCAGCCGGTCAGCATCGAGAGCCGGAAGAAGGTGGCATATATGTCCACCGAGCCCTACTTCTACAGCTGGATGAGCGTCAGCGACGTGGGGCTCTACTACCAGGACTTTTTCGAGGATTTTTCCTATGACCGATACACAGTTCTCCTGAAAAAGATGGAGCTTGAGGAGACCATGAAGACCACATCCCTTTCCTCCGGCATGATGGCCAAGCTCAAGATTGCCGTCACCATGGCAAGAGATGCCGCGGTCTACATGCTGGATGAGCCCTTCAACGGGATCGATCTGTTGGCCAGAGACGAGATCCGCACCGCCATCCTGGAGTATGCAACCCCGGACAAACTCCTGCTCCTCTCCAGCCATCTGGTGGAGGAGATGGAGGCCATCGCGGACCGCGCCGTCTTCCTGCACCACGGCAGACTTGTGGAGAGTGTCTCGCTCGAGGAGATGCGGGAGGAGCGGGGGCTTTCCATGGCGGACCGTTACCGCCAGATCTACGGACACGGGGAGGAATGAAACATGAAACACGGCATGAGCAAACTTTTGAAATACGAATTCAGGAAGACCCAGGCTTCCAAGCTCATTCTGCTCGGCCTCACGGCCGTGGCCCAGCTGGTCTTCCTTGGAGGCCTGTTTTTCAGACGCGAGAACGCCATGGTCACGGGTGCCCTCGTGCTCTCGTTCCTTGGCGTAGGCGGAATCCTCTTTATCGGCCTTCAGAGCGTCCTGACGCTGCACCGGGACATGAACACCAAGCAGAGCTACATGCTGTTCATGACGCCCAACAGCTGCTACAGAATTCTCGGGGCGAAGGTGCTGGAAAACGGGCTTTCTATCCTGCTGGTCGGTGTGTTTTTCTTCGCCCTGGGCTTGCTGGACATCACCCTCCTCCTGAGCAGCTACGGGGAGCTAAGCCAGCTCTGGACCTTCCTCACGGACCTGCTGCACCAGCTCAACGAGGACATTCAGCTCAATGCCCAGAACTTCGCTGCCATGATGTTCGGGCTGATCGGCAGCTGGTTTGCCACCGTCATGATGGCCTACCTTGCGGACGTGGTCTCCTCTGCCCTGCTCGGCGGCAGAAAATACAACGGTCTTCTGAGCTTTGCCCTCTTCCTCGCTCTGTCCATCCTGCTCGGCTTCCTTCAGAATCTTCTGCCGGGCATGAGCCCCGAGCGGATCATCCTCTACTTCATGCTGCGCGCCATCACATCCATCGCCTTTTCCGTGCTCATCTACTTTATCTCTGCTAAGATCATGGAGCGCTACCTCAGCGTCTGAAAAGTCGGCGTCCGAAAGAGACGGACGCCGACTTTTCTTTCAAAAAATGTTCATCAGATATTCAGCAGGTCGCTGTAGGCCTTCAGGGCGCCGTCCGTGTCATGGGCCAGCACACGCTTTGCCAGGACCTTCCCCAGCTGCACACCTTCCTGGTCGAAGCTGTTCACGTTCCACACAAAGCCCTGGAACATGACCTTATTCTCAAAGTGCGCCAGCAGCGCGCCGAGAGCTTCGGGCGTCAGACGATCGCCCACGATGATGCTGGAGGGGCGCTCGCCGGCAAAGGACTTGTTGGGATCCTCGTCATCCTTGCCGCAGGCAAAGGCCATGATCTGAGCCGCTACGTTGGCGCAGAGCTTCTGCTGGCTGGTGGTGCCCTGAATGTCCACGTCCGTGCCGGTCTGGTTCTGCCGGAAGCCCACAAACTGCAGGGGCACGATGTCCGTTCCCTGGTGCAGCAGCTGATAGAAGGAATGCTGGCCGTTGGTGCCGGGTTCGCCGAAGATGACGGGGCCGGTGGGATAGGACACCTTCTCGCCGAAACGGTTCACCGACTTGCCGTTGGACTCCATGTCCAGCTGCTGCAGGTGGGCCGGGAAACGGGAGAGTGCCTGGGAGTAGGGAAGAATGGCTGTGGCAGGAAAGCCCAGGACATTGCGCTCATACACACCAATGAGGGCATCCAGCATCGCAGGATTCTTTGTAAGATCTGCATTCTTTGCCAGCGCATCCTCCTCGCATGCACCCTTCAGGAAGCGCTCAAACACCTCCGGCCCGAAAGCCAGGGACAGGACCGCGCCGCCCACGCAGGAGGTGGAGGAATAACGGCCGCCGATATAGTCGTCCATGAAGAAGGCGGCGAGATAATCGCTGCTCTTGGCAAGGGGTGAGGTCTCGCTGGTGACGGCCACCATGTGCTTTGCCGGATCCAGGCCCTTTTCCTGCAGGGCATTTTTCACAAACGCCTCATTGGTCAGGGTTTCCAGGGTTGTACCAGACTTGGAGACCAGAACGAACAGTGCCTTTGACACATCCGTGCTCTTCGGGACGCTGGCCGCATCATCCGGGTCCACATTGGAGATGAACTTCGCCTCCATGTGAAAGGTACCTTCCTGCCTGGCCCAGTTTTCCAGCGCCAGGTACATGGCCCGGGGCCCCAGGTCGCTGCCACCGATGCCGATCTGCACAACCGTCTCAAACTTTTCCCCCCTGGCGTTGGTGATCTCACCTGCGTGGACCTTCCGCGCAAAGTCGGCCACCTTCTGCTGCTCATGCACGTAGAAGTCTCGTTTGTTCACTCCATCTGCCATGACCGCCCCTGCCTGCTGGCCGCGGGTCAGCTGATGGAGCACCAGGCGCTTTTCCCCGGTATTGATGACCTCGCCTCCGAGGAGTGCCTCATACTTTTCCGTCAGCTGCGCTTCCTCTGCAAGCGCCGAGAGCGCGCTCAGCACCTGCTCGTCGACGGCCTTTGCCGCGTAGTTGTAATTCAGGCCGCCGCCCATGGGCACGGAGTATGCCGCGACCCTTTCAGCACCCTTTTCATCTGCCAGCACATCTTTCAGGCTGACGGTATGGTTCAGGTTCTTCAGTGTCCTGAAGCTGTCCAGTGTATCCAGGTTCTTCCATGAAATCATCGCAGATCTTCCCTTTCTTATATTGAAATTCTTTTGATCACCGTGATGTATGACTGAGGCTTTCCAGAAAACCACGCCTGACTTCCTCGTTGGGAAACCCGAGCGTGTATCTTCTTCGCCTGTGGTCATAGTCTGTGATTGTCAGATATCCCGTCTGATAAAGCAGCGATACAGGATCCAGGAAATCGTCTGTATAGTTCTTCAGCACCGATTCGCCTGCAAACATCGTCTGATCCATAAAGATACGCACATCAAACTGCGCTTTTCGCACGATTTCAGCCACGAATGCCGGTGTTCCGGTTTTAAGCCAGTAAGATCCGAAGTCCTTATTCAGGAGGGCTCCCATGAAACTATATGGATTGTAGACCCCCTCGCTGTCCGGATGAAAATGATATCCACCATACTGCTTTCTGAGCGCGCAGCGGCATTCCTGGACAGTCATATGTAATTCATCTGCAACGGCTGTAACCTGATCAGCCAGATATTCGTCTATCTCTTTTTCAGTCATGCCGCAGATCTCTGCATACTGTCTCGTCATGGAAATATCCCGAAGCTGGTTCAGACCGCTGAAGATACTGGCATGATGAATTTTTGACACTCCCGTGATGAAGACAAACTGAATATACTCGTCAAAGCTCTTCAGCGTGCTGAAAAATCCCTGAAAGACTTCTTTATTGTGCTTATAGAGATCCGGCTGATTCACAGCATCCATCAGCGGCTTGTCATAATCGTCCACAAGAATCACCGAACGAAGCCCCGTGAGCTTTCGTGATGCAATCAGGAGATTCTGAAAGCGCTCACCAAAGTGTACTCCCGCGCTTTCACAATGATACTGTGCCTCCCACCTTCTTAATTGCGTATGGAGAGAATCTTCCAGTGCGTTTCCATTCCGGTCATTTACTCCATGAAAATCGAAACAGAACACAGGATACGATTTCCATGCTTCCGGATGATCTTTCTCCAGTCTTTCGATCGCCAGCCCCTCAAAAAGTTCTCTCTTTCCCTCCCAGTAAGCCTTCAGGGTTGACAGGAGGAGACTCTTCCCAAATCTTCCTGGCCTGCTTAAATAATACGGAACATTTTCATGCACCAGTTGGTATACGTATTCCGTTTTATCCACATACAGGAATCCATCTGTCCTCAGCTTTTCAAACTCCTGAATCCCTATGGGCAGTTTTTTCCCCATGCCCTGGATGCCTCCTTTCTGCTCGCAGTTCATCCTGATGCATTTCACTTGTTCCCTGGGAATTCACTCTTCGTGGGACACATCTTCATGTTCCTGATTGGACGGTTCTGGAGCAGATCTGTCATCGGTCTGACACGCAGGGGGAATGGTTGAATCATGGTTTGTCTGCAGCTGCAGAATTGGCACCCAGTGTATGATGGTTTCTCTTCATCACAGACACCGCGTAACCAGCGCTTTTGGGGAACCGTGTTTCCCTGCGTCTATTCTACCAGTTTCACATGTCCAATGCAAACCGCCGTGGCTCGCCAAACGGGTATCTGTACCCGTTCCCGGAACGATTTGGAGGGATCAGAGAGGGTCTATAGCAGGCAGAAGAGATGCAAAAAATCATGCCTGCTTTTAAATTTTCTGTAGACGTCAGGTGCCTTATTAGGTACAATGAAGAGCGGCACTTTCGCAAAAGCGCTGTGCCATAGCACACAGACTGGAGAAACCCATGGCAGATCAAACCGTAAACACCGCACAGGAGTCTGACTCCTGGCGTTCCCTATTTACCGAAAAGCAGCTGGAGACCGGAAAAAAGGCCTTTGAGGATGGACAGGTGGCGTATCTGACCCCCGAGGGAGAAAACTGTACCGCGCTGCTGGTCACGCCCTACGGCGGGCGCTATCATCTGGATTTGAGAAGTCCCCTCAAGGGAAGCACCTGGAAAAACACACCTCTTCGCTGCAACTGCAGAGAGAACCAGACTTCCCGTGCGACCAAATGGAACACGCGGGACGGTGCCGTGACGCCAAAGCCATCCACATGGGTCAAGTGCGACCACATGGTGCCGGTCTTCTATGCATGGGAAGCACTGCATGGGCCTTGGGAAAACGGCAATTCTGACGGCGACAAGACTGAAACAAAGAAGACTGCACCTGTCGGGAGTCCATCTCCCGCCGTGAAGCCCGTTTCCCGCGTCTCCCCGAAGCTTTCGCCTCTCTCGGCCCTTGAGGAAGCATGGCAGCAGGGCAGCCTTGAGACCATGCCGGTCCTGGATGTGCTCAATCACGCACCCACGACATGCCCCTCGTGGTGGGATGTGCGCAGTGCCATGTCCACTTTTTCCAAAAATCAGACCAACCGCTTCTTTGCGGACCGCCTCCCATTCCTCCTCCGGGTCGGTCCCACCAATCCATTCACCTCTTCTGAGACACCGGACGGCTTAAGGAAACTGTCCTACCACCAGCTGTTTCGTTCCGATACAGGCGATGTGCGGGACGAGGGCACCGCAACGGTCACCATCATCGGGCGGCACATCCGCGACAGCAGCTGCACAGCACTCCGGTGCCGGACGCTGGGCATCATGTGTCACCACCAGATGGCCTGCTGGTCCTTCCTGTGGGACTGGGTCAACCGCCACCCCGTGGAGGATATGACGGACCCGGGTGTCGGGCAGATGATGGATCTTCTTTCCTGGAAACCCGTGGATACGGGCGAGATGAGCGTGGAATTCAAAAGCCACGCCCACGAAAAGCTCCCGTCCCTCTCCCTTACACCCCGTCTGCTCACAGACCGGACCCCTTTTCGCTTCGGCTTCCGGCTTGGACGCAGGTCCGGGCGGCAGATCATCCTCAAAAATCCCTATGAAATGCTGGTGGCAGAGCGAAACGGGGACCTGTATCAGCTGTCCAAGAATGAGCTGGTAGACTTTGCCAGAGAGACCTTCATGCCCGAGTGCGAGGAGGATGTCAGACTCCTTCGGGACCGGGTGCTTCAGGAGGAAAACCAGCGGGACTACCTCACCAACGACTCCACCTGGCGGCTGGAAAAAACCTGGGTGGACCGCTTCTATGACCTGCATGAGCACGAGTCCGTTGCCCAGGAAAACAGCCTGAAGTCTCTGACCACGCTGTCCCTGGACCACCACCCCTTTTCCGTATTGATCAAGGCCACGAAGGCCAAAGACATCATGGGGCAGATGATCGCCCTGGAGATCGCCTGTGTTCTGCCGCCCCGCATCCACGGAGCCATGAGCATCTATGCCTGGTCAAGCCAGTACATCTCCCGCATGACCCCCGATGAAATGAAGGTTGTGCGCGGGATTGAGTCTTTGATGCCCCAGAATGCCCGCCTTGTCCAGAGTGGTGAAACGCAGGTACGCTTCCGCCTCGGGCTTCCCGCGATCCCCCACTTCTTTGCCCATATTCTCCCGCGCATCCTGGAAGTGCCCGGGGTGACCTTCAAATGCGACTGCGAGGAAGAAATCCGGGCCATGCTGCCGCTGGAGCCTTCTTTCTCCTTCTATCTCGATCTCGTCGGTAAACAGCTGACCTGCCGCTGCAAGGTGGATTATGACGGTATCATCTTCTATCTGCCCCAGTCGGACGATACGGAGGTGGAATCAGCGGAGGGCATTGTCAGGGACAGGTATACGGAGAACCATACCCGCGAAGTCCTGAATGCCATTTTCCCGAACTATACGCCCACCAACCGTCTCTACTCCAGAAAGACCGACGACGCATCCCTCTTTCTCTTCCTCAGGAGCGGCTATCAGCGGCTGGAGAACATTGGACACGTGTATACAACCAAGGCCATCCAGAAGCTGAAGATGAGGAGTCTTTCGTCCATCAGTGTGGATGTCTCGGTCAACAGCGGTCTTCTGGATCTCTCCCTTCAGTCCTCGAACCTTTCCCAGGACGAGCTGCTTGAAATCTGGGAGAGCTATGAAAAGCACCAGACGTTCTTCCGCCTGAAGTCCGGCGAGTTCGTGGACCTGACGGACGACGATGCCCTGCACGACCTGTCCCTTTTCATGCAGAATCTGCACCTGCAGCCCAGGGATGTGCAGCATAAGCAGCTTCAGATCCCGATGTACCGGGCACTGTACCTGAGCAGCATGCTCATGGACCGCGACGACCTCCTCTTCCAGAAGGACGGAGAATTCACCGCCTTCGTGGACCGCTTTGCGAGCGCCAGGGAGAAGGGATTCCCGGTGCCACAGGATTTTCAGAAAGTCCTGCGGCCATACCAGGAGGAGGGCTATGTATGGCTGCGCACGCTCTATGAATCCGGTCTCGGCGGTATTCTGGCCGACGAGATGGGCCTTGGCAAAACCGTCCAGATGATTGCGCTTCTGCGCGCCTGCCTCGACGAAAACCCGGACTTCACAGCCCTCATTATCTGCCCGGCATCTTTGGTATATAACTGGCTGGAGGAGCTGCACCGCTTCGCCCCCTCGATCCGCTGCTGCGTTGTGTCTGGTCAGGCAGCCCAGCGTCAGAGCATGCTCCAGCTCCTGGAGTACCGCATGCAGGAAGGCGGACAAAAGGACGAGGACTCCCCGGATGTCTATATCACCTCCTATAATCTGATGTCCCGCGATATATCGCTGTGGGAGCCGGTGGGCCTGGACCTGTGTGTGCTGGACGAGGCACAGTACATCAAAAACCTCAATGCCGGCGTCAGCAAGTCCGTGCGCCTCATCCGCGCATCCCACCGCTTTGCCCTCACCGGTACGCCCATTGAAAACCGCCTGAGCGAACTGTGGTCCATCTTCGACTTCCTTATGCCCGGCTTCCTCTACAGCCAGGCAGAGTTCCGCAGCTATTTTGAGGAGCCCATCTCACACCTGGGTGATGCAGAGGCCACGGAGCGCCTGCGAAAGATGACGGGACCCTTCATCCTCAGGCGCCTCAAGCAGGACGTATTGCGCGATCTTCCGGAGAAGCTGGAGGAGGTGCGCTATGTCACGATGGAGGAAGACCAGCGGCGCATCTACGATGCCCAGGTCGCCCACACCATGTCTGTCCTGCGCATGCCGGACAGCAAAATGCAGACCTTCACGGAGCTCATGCGCCTGAGGCAGACCTGCTGCGATCCGTCTTTGTACCTTCGCGACTATACCGGTTCCTCCGCCAAGCGTGCCGGGTGCCTGGACCTGATCCAGAGCGCCATGGACGGCGGTCACAGGATGCTGGTCTTCTCCCAGTTTACCTCCATGCTGGCGCTTCTGGAGAAAGACCTCGTTGAGCATGGCATTGAGTACTTTAAGATCACCGGCGAAACGCCGAAGGAAAAGCGGCTGGAGCTGGTCAGCCAGTTCAACCGCAGCGATGTTCCGGTCTTCCTCATCTCCCTCAAGGCGGGCGGCACCGGCCTGAACCTGACCGGTGCTGACATCGTCATCCACTATGACCCCTGGTGGAACCTGGCGGCTCAGAACCAGGCTACCGACCGTGCCCACCGCATCGGCCAGACCCGGCAGGTCGTGGTCTACCGCCTGATTGCCAAGGATACCATCGAGGAGAAGATTCTCCAGCTACAGAACACCAAAAAGGACCTGGCAGATTCCATTCTCTCCGGCGATCATACATCGCTTCTGTCTCTGAGTCCGGAGGAACTGATGAGCCTTCTGTCCTGAGCACATATCCTACGCCCTGCGCTGCAGGGCGCTTTTTCTGTCCTCTCATATGCACCGCAGCGCGAGCACATATCCCCCCGAAGACTGAAAGCCGCTACCCTGCATATACTCCAAAGGCGCATGCAGACGCTGTTAATGCACATTTCTGATGCTCCCTCAGGTCCATCTCATTGTGTGTACGCCTGACTGACATCCTGTCAGCCTTTCGTGCCTCTCAGGGAAAAATGGAGCTTCCAGAAGATAGCCAAGATTCATCGCAGGTGAGGTCATCCTACCTGCAAAGAGCGCATAAGCGTCTATGTGACAATCGAAAAGGCCTGAAGCCAGTCTGGCCTCAGGTCCTTTTCGCTTACAGATGACGACGGATCTGTGCAATATAATCCCCGTCAATCACATCATATCTGTCTTCCGGCGGATAGAGCGCGCCGCCATAGAAGATATCCCGGTTGTTCTGCGTGGAGGGATCCACATAGGAGCGGAACTTCGCGATATGAATCTGGTCACAGCCCGTATACTCTACGATTCGATCAATGTTCTTGAGATTCACACCGGCACCCGGCAGAATCTGGATGGCCCCCTGCGCAAACTCGATCATTTCCCGGATCACATCAATTCCATAGAACACATCCGGCGCCTGACCACTGGTCAGCACTCGATCCACGCCGATCTCGATAAGCTGTGAGAGCATCTTTTTCCAGTCATCTGCCACATCGATCGCTCTATGGAACACCTTGGTCTTCTTACCTGCCATCCTGGTCAGTTCCTTCGTACGCTCCACGTCCAGCGAGCCGTCCTCCTTCAGGAAGCCGAACACCAGACCGTCCGTCCCATTTTCCAGAAGCTTTTCTGCATCCCGAAGGGCTGTTTTGTACTCTGCATCCGTGTAGCAGAACCCGCCCTGACGGGGCCGGACCATGGTCATAATCGGAATGGATACGCTTTCCTTGGCCACGATCAGCTCACCCACTGACGGTGTCAGTCCGCCATGGAACAGACAGGAATTCAGTTCTACTCGATCCGCACCACCGCGAACAGCCTGCAGTACATCCTCCACGCTGCCGCAGCAGACTTCCAACAGATACTTTCTGTCCTGCATATGTTGCATCCACCTTTCACAATATGTCTTCGAAAAATATCATTTTCTACCATTCATCAGTGCCCTTTCTCGTGTTCCGGAATCTTTTGCATTCTGGATGCGGGCTGTAGCATAACAGTCAGTCTCAGGATCCAGTATGTTTATGAGCAGTGACTTGCATGTCGACTGCTGATTGTTCAGGAAATTCTTGCTATCCGTGCGCGTTTTTCACAGAAAGCCATAGCATATTGAAGACGCATTGTATAGCCTTCATAGATCAGTTGGCTTTCATATTTCATTCGAATTGCCTGACTGACTCCCTCCTGTAGTGCAGCTTCCATCTTTTCTTCGATCGTCTTTTCGTATGCCATGTCCTTCACTTTGGCACCTTCTTTTTTCAGGTGTTTGAGTTCCAGAATCAAGCTCCTGTTCCGCGCCATATCCAGGATGATCAGATCACTTCTGCCGTAACCTGTCTCCCTCTCTGACTGGACACGATAGCCCATACCCGTAAAAAAGCCATCCAGAATCAGGTGATAGCTGTATTCATGGTACTCGTGGTAAAAAGACAAGGTCGCTTCCAAAATCTGATTCATGGCTTTCTGCGCCATCTCAGTTTGTCCAGCCCAGAGAGCATTAACCAGATCTCCTACAAAAACATTGTCTACTTTGTCTTTGAAATACGACCACACTTCCATTTGGAATGCTTTTTGAATCGATCTGTTGGGAATGCGTAGTGGCATGCGTAATGGTCTTCCCTCGACTGCCCTGGTAAGGTACCCTGTCTCAACGAGTGCAGACCAAAGATTTTCTCCTCTATCATGGATTCGATGATAAGGCACACATTCATCGACAACGCATTCAATGGTACCGCCGGCAAGAAGCTGCTCAAACCGTTCATTTACATCCGTTGTTTTCCCAAGAAATCCATGAATAAGATCCTGAGCGGATTCCGATGTGCCAACCCAATAGCTCTCCGGTCCTCTGTATTCATCATAGCTGCCACTCAGCTTTGCCTGTACAAACGACAACACATCCCATGGACAATACATCCTCTGCCGCCCAAAGATATACCCATCATACCATTCCTTAACCGTATCGTAGAGATCAGATAAGTCCGCATCCTTCAGAAGTTTCCTGACATCCTCATCCGTAAAACCGATGTATGACGCATACAAAGGAGAAAAAACAGAGTATGAAATGATGTTATTGACGCCAGTATATGTACTGTTTTTCACTGTATACAGGCAACCGGACAGAATCACACCCTGTATATTGCTGTTCGTTTTGCAGACATGGCTGAGCATACGCTCAACCATATCTCTGACTTGTTCATAGTGAGATGTATCAAGAGCTTTTGCCATAGGAACGTCATATTCATCAATTATAACAAATACTGGCTTGCCAAAATGCTTTTTCAGCATATCGCCTATGATCTCCAATGCACGCTCCATCGTGGCCTGATTTCCTTCTTGCTTCCACAGCGTCTCAAAAAGAGCTTTGCTGACATCACTCACCTTCGTGCTGCTCATAAGAAACGAATTGTCTTCACACAGTTTGGAAATGGTACCAGCGAAATTCTGTAGAACCTTGTCAAAATCATCCCCAGTGACTGCTTTCATCGAAATGAACATCACCGGATACTGATTCATGTACTTACTTACTACATCCGGATAGTCCATGATTTTCAACCCTTCGAAGATGTCTTTGCTGTCTTGAAGGATATCCAGAAAATCCCGGAACATCGTCATGGTCATCGTTTTTCCAAACCTGCGGGGCCTCGTGAACAGAACAGCTTTTTCAAACCACTTGTCAAGATATTCTACGATCAAATCTGTCTTGTCCACATAATAGGCACCATTTTCTCGAAGCTGTCGGAATGAATCATCTGATTTCATTATATGGACTTTCATCGTTTTCTCCTTTGTCTCTGCTATGCCTGTATGGCACTATCAGGAAGCACTTTGAGATGCACTCAGCCTCCCTTTTCCTCCCTGGTCATCTTTCAGATCTTCCTCAAAGATCATGGCGATCGTTGCTTCTTTTCCTTGTGCAGTGCCTGGCAGGAGACTGAATGTTCACTGGAAACGAAAGATACCGGGGTAAATCTGTGTCAGATTTACCCCGATCTGTTTCCATGTCCTGCTAAAAGCAGATATCGATCACCCGTAAATCGGTCCGAAGTGCTTGCATGCCTGATAATCCGCAGCCTGCATGTCTTCCGTCCCGTAGGCTGCCCAGCAGTGCGGCCGGTATACCTTGTCCTCGGGCACATTGTGCATGCTCACAGGGATTCTCAGCATGGATGCCAGTGTGATCAGGTCCGCACCCACATGTCCATACACCGTGACGCCATGGTTGGCAGTCCAGTTGGCCATGACGGAATATACATCCTTGAACGCGCCTTCCCCGGTGATTCGCGGAGCAAACCAGGTGGTGGGCCAGGTGGGATCGGTCCGCTTGTCCAGAATATCATGGACCTCATCCGGCAGTGTCACCGTGGTGCCCTCTGCGATCTGCAGCACCGGTCCCAGACCATCCACAATACTGACCCTCAGCATGGTCACAGGAATCTCTGCCTGCGTCCTGAAATGGCTGGAGAACCCGCCGCCCCTGAAGTACTGATAATCTGCTCTGCACCAGTCCGTGGCCTTCAGGCATGCCTGGATGTCCTCCTCGGTCATTTCCCAGAAGGGCTTATGGCAGTGCTCGCCCTGCGCATTGACACAGGCCGCCGTACCGTCGAGGGCTGTGGCACCGGAGTTGATCAGGTGAATGAAGCCTCCGGCCGCATTGCCGGTCACCTCATACCCTGTAACCCGCTTCACGGATTCAGGGCTCCAGTAGGTCCTGACATCGTGGAAGCAGGGAGCTGTGCCGCTCACCAGCGTGCCAAGCAGCATGGAAATACCATTCAGAGTATCGTTCTCCGTGGCGAAAGCCGTGGGCATCTTGGGTCCGTTCCAGTCAAAGGAGGATGCCATGATCGCCTCGGTAAAGTCTGCATTTGGCAGCCAGTCCGTCCACTGCCGCTGGCCCTGGAAACCGCCGGCCACGGCATTCTTGCCCAGAGCCTCCTCGTGCCAGCCCATCTCATCCAGCTTCTTGTTGCCATAGAGGATGTCACGGACGATCAGAGAGAACTTGGCGATGAACTCCCAGTCCTTGTCCGCCGGCACCACCTTGCTGCGACGGATGATCTCGGGCAGGTCCAGACCTGCATTCTTGTCAAAGCCCTCGGGGCAGTTGGCCCGGATCCATGCAAATGCCTTCTCATACTCTTCGTGATCGTAGATTTCCAGCGTCATCCTTCTCAGGATCTCTGTCATGTCCACCCATTCGGCACGAATACCAAAATACTGCTGGAAGACATTGGTTGCGCAGTATGCGCCCATGATGCCCATGGCGACGCCACCGATGTTCACATAGGACTTGTTCTTCATCCAGCCAACGGCCACAGCACACCTGGCAAAGCGAAGCAGCTTTTCCTTCACGTCCTCCGGGATCGTCGTATCCCCAATGTCCTGCACGTCTCGGCCATAGATCGAGAAGGCCGGCAGCCCCTTCTGTGCATAGGCAGCCAGCACGGCTGCCAGGTACACGGCACCGGGCCGCTCTGTGCCGTTGAAGCCCCACACTGCCTTGATGGTCAGCGGGTTCATGTCAAAGGTCTCCATGCCATAGCACCAGCAGGGTGTCACAGAAAGCGTGGCTACCACGTTCTGGGTGGAGAAGTACTCCTCGCATCTGGCAGCCTCAGCTCCGCCGCCGATGGTGCAGGGCGATATCACAACCTCCACAGGGTGGCCGTCCGGATACCGGAGCGTCTCGATCAGGGCCTTTGCAGCCTTCGCCAGATCCATGGTCTGCTTCTCCAGACCTTCACGGATGCCACCCCAGCGTCCGTCAATGACGGGGCGAATACCGATCTTTGGATACATCATGTGTGTTGCCTCCTTCAAGTTTGCTTTTATTTCCTTCGCTTCGCGATTCACGTGCGTAATACGGCAGCACCTCCATGGAACCATGGTACAGGCCTTTGCGTCTGATGGCGTGAACTTCCAAACGTCTCAGCCATACCCTCCATGGCCATTCGGTGATACCGGTACTGCTGATCTGTCTCAGCAAATACCGTCAGAACACTCTGCAGATTCTCTGACTTCTCGGGGTCCAGATCCAGTACAGGATCCCGATGAACCGGCAGCCCCGCGGCGCCGCGCTGCTTTAGACGCTAATTTCCAGGAAAATTACAGTAATTAACTAATTAATTCTTTGAAAAAACCGGGATAAGTGCTAAACGCCTCATAGATCAGTAGCTGTTTATATCACGGAATCGTAGTCGCGGATGTGTGATGTGAGCCCATTTTGGGACCGGGTTTCTGACGGAGGGTTCCGTCCTTGTTGAATATTCCCTTTTTGCTGCCGGGCTTGGGTCCAGGTCTTTGACGCTTGCTTCCGTCCATGTTTGTGTCAGCGCGCTTGAATCCGGGCTTTGGCCCGGGTTTTCCGCGCAGCTTTGGCACTGGTTCCGGCACTGTGTCTGTCGAGCGTGTCATGGTTTTCTGCTTAGGCTTAGGACCCGGCTTCTTTTTGACAAGCTTTGGCACATAACCGTTCATTCTCTTGTTAACGTCGGCTACGATGTCATCCAGATACTCTTTCTTTTTTCCTAATTGCGTAAACATTTGTAGCTGTTTAGCCTTCTCAGTGTGAGTATAATAGAACACCTTGTTTACCCGAAGCATGGTCATCAGATTCAGTTCCCTGAAATATGATGTAGCAGCCATCTGTATTTTATCCGCGCCCTGTTCCATATGGTAACGTATAATAGAGCTGATAAAACCCAGACAATATTTCGACCTTGTGCCTGCGTCAAAATGCACATGTGCTCCAGTGCCATAGCCCAGCTGTGTTTTGACAAAGGAATACTGTTTCTCTGAGACGTTCCTTGAGGAGTAACGCTGGTGCACTTCATATGGGGTCAGATCTTGCGAATGCGCTATACCATAGATGCCCGTATCATCAATATGCTTCTGGATTTCTGTAGTATTAACGCATACTGCATTCGTTTCAGGATCAATATTCAACACATGCTTGAAGACATCACTGACTACCGCCTTCGTGTCCTTCTCAAGAAGTGCTTCAAGTCGATCAATCTCTGCGTATACTTTGTCCAGGTAATGGCCCAGTCTTTCAGCACCATTCAAAAAATCATAGAAGATCGTGACATGGTCTTGCTTTGCATACTTTCCGAACAGTTGAACATCTTTCTGTGCGGCGTAAAGATGGGTCTTCTTTACAAGATGTTTGGCATCATTCTTAATCGCGTTTTTCTGCTCATCTGCAACCTCCTTATAGCCTGCAGGCTCTCCTTTGATCATGATGACATACTCAATCTTGTGTTCATTAAGGTACTCAATAGCGTTTGTATCACAATATCCTCTATCAAGAATGACACCTTCGACTTCGATTTTACATTGTTCAAGAAAGTCAATGATATCTTTCATTGCTTTTGCATCGACTAATCCTCCACGATACAAGTTGAATGTGACTGGATAACCATCAACACTGACAGCATAGGTAAAACTAATAATATTTGTGTTCTTCTTCGATTTTGCTTTCCCTTTTTCGGCTATCTCAACACCTTTGCACTTGCAGTCTTCATTGGAACCATCAATGCACAACCATACTTTGCTCATCCCGTTTGCCTTGCAGTGCAATGCCCATTGCTTCTTGAACAGTATTATTTCGTCATTGCTGATCCCTTTTTCAAAGAGGTTCGAATATGTTGAATCACTGTACAATTTTCCAGAAAAAAGGACCTGATCGCTCATACGGCTTTCATACTGCGAGGTAATATCAGACTGAAAAAGGATCGAATACATGGCATAATCCAGCAGCTTATCTGTCTTCTTACTGCCAAATGCATCTTCCATCACCTTCCGAAGCTGGCATTCTTCCACAATGACCTTCGTAGCTGCGTACATGCCAAATCGAAGCTCTATAGGCTTGATAGCACTATGCCCATATTTCTTTACCCATTCGTCTTTGAACAGTTCCAGATAGTTATCATTGGGAGTCATTTTCGTCTGATCAGTGGGATCAAGATAACCGATCAGAACAGGATTATTTCCGTTACACGAATAGAACACGGTACCGGTTTGCTGGGCTTCAGTGGCAGCTCTTCTGAAGATGCCAGGTAGCTCTGGAACATCAACTCGCTTGTCAGGATAAGCAGCCATAATTAATTAGTTCACATCCTTTTTGTCGGAAAAATGCCGACTGTAGTTTACAGTGGCGATTATACACCATCTAATTAATTATGGCAAGGGGTGAAAATGCTTATATTACAAGGCTTTTCGAGGTTTCTACATGCAACGAAAAGTCAATTAATCAATTAGTTACTGTAATTTTTCCAGAAAATAGCGTTTAGAGATGCCCGGTTCATCTCTCCCCTGCTCATCCATTGAGGGTGCATATAAGCGAACAGGCCACAGATGGCGTTCTGTCGACAGGTTCCCGCCCTGAAGTGCCTGTGAGTAACGTTTTTCCTGATGTACCCGTATCTTAGCCGGACGCTTTCCTGACGTCAAGCTCGCTGCTGTTCTGCATATGTCCTGTGATGTATAATGATTCCATCATCCATGTCGATTGCACATAAGGAGGCATAGCATGCTGCAGGTCCGAACCCATCAGCTGGTGATATCCGTCCCAAAGACGCTTGCACACCACGCGTCCACCCTTCTGCCCCTCCCGGACGGCCGTGTCCTGGTGGCCTGGTTTGGCGGCAGTCGCGAGAGCAGCAACGATGTCTCCATCTGGCTCTCAGAAAAGACGCAGGACAGATTTTCCGAGCCCCGGTGCATCGCGTCCTCCATGGAACCCCACTGGAATCCGGTGCTGTTCGAACGGCAGGACGGAAGTATTCTTCTGTTCTATAAGGTAGGCTTCCCGATCCCCGAGTGGCGGACAGAAGTCATAGAATCCTGTGATGGCGGCCATACATGGTCAGAGCCCCGGGAACTGGTCCCGGGGGACCGCTGCGGAGGCCGCGGCCCTGTCCGAAACAAGCCCCTTAGCCTGCCGGGCGGAAGAATTGTAGCGCCATCTTCGCTGGAAAAAGGGCTCTGGCGCTGTTTCATGGATCTGTCGGACGATGACGGAAGAACATGGCACCAGAGCCAGTTCATTGAGGCCCGGGGGACACACGATCTGCATGAAGGGCTCCTCCACTGGCAGAAGGTCGCCATGGACTCGTATCTCTCCGGCAAGCCCTTTGATCCGTCCTCTGTACCCCCGGAATACGCCCACGGGCGGGGCGTCATCCAGCCCACCCTGTGGATGGACCAATACGGACTTCATGCCCTGCTTCGAAGCGGGGAGGGCTATATTTATCGGACCGATTCTGCGGACAGCGGAGAGACCTGGTGCGAGGCTTATCCCACCTCCATCCCGAACAACAACAGCGGCATCGATCTGACCATGCTGCCGGGCGGAGAACTGATCCTGTGCTACAACCCTGTGGGCGGAAACTTCTCTGCCCGCTCACCGATTTCCCTGGCCATCAGCCGGGACCTGGGAGAAAACTGGGAAAAGATCTGCGACCTTGAGACCGAACCAGACGAATTCTCTTATCCAGCCATCGTCAGCCGCGGTAACCATGTGTATCTGACCTACACCTACAGACGACAGAATATTGCCTACTGGGAGTTTGACTGGCTGCCCTGAGCCTGTCACTTTCCCGTCCTTTTTCTGCCTTCCCTGAATGAAAAAGCACCCTCTTTCGTCCTGCAGGTTCCGCAGAATCCGAAGCCTGCCCTTCACGGAAGAGGGTTTTTCATGTGCTCTGCAGGCTGCACTTTCATGCTTCAGTCATGAGGATGGAAATCATTACGATTCCTGAAAGTCCCTGCAGATCGCATCGTAGTACTTGCCTGTGTACATGGAGTAGTCCGCCTCATTGCACTTCGCCGGCTTTTTTCCGCAGGGTTTTCCGAAGGAATAGCGGGTGCCCCAGGCATTCCCTTTGCTGATGTTCCTGATGGCCATGCAGTACTCGCTGGACCAGGAAAACTCGCCCTTTCGCACGACCACCACGGGACCCGGCATGAGCTTTGCATATTTGCTGTACAGGTTCTCGATGGTCGTCACTTCCTCATAGTCCACCCCAGCCACCGGTGTGAATTCGCCGGTCTTTGCCGCCTGATTCCTCGGCGGCTTATTCTGTTCTTCCTTCAGATCATGCACCTGCTTCTGCACATGGTCCACCTTGCCCTCGAAGTATTCGAGGGCACCGGAGATGTTCTGGTAGGCCGTGACGGCGCCCTGGAAGCTCTCTTCCAGTCGCTGCATCTCCTCCAGAATCGCCTCGTGCCGCCGGATGTCCTCCTGCAGGTTTGCCCGCTCCGCGCGAAGCTCATTGAGCTGCCCTTCCGCACGGCTCACCAGGTCTTCCAGTTCCTCCGCCCGCTGACAGATTCTCTCATACAGTGCCATCTGCCCCTGCCCGGCCTCCTGAAGAACGCTGACACTTTTGTGCATCTCCATGACCTGGCGGGCGAACTCGGCATCCTGATTGAGCAGATCGTAGACATTGGCAATATTATCCATTCTGTGCTTCCCCCATCTCTGTCACGAATTCCCGTACGCCCGCAGCATGGCGCATGGCACACGCCCGGCACCTGAGTGCAAGGTGATACATCACCAGATAAATCTCGCTCCAGTGAAACTGGCCATAGATGCGGCTCACCAGCATGCTCAGCTGTACAGAGCTCATATTCAGCATATCATCCAGCGCCTCGTCATCCGTCAGAAGGGCATACAGTACCCGTACATCCGAATCTACGGGCAGAACCTCAAGACAGGAGGTGACATCAAAGTCCGGGTGATCCAGGAAATGGAGCACGGCATATTTTGCCCGCATCTCGCTGTCTTCCTCCGCATCCATAAGTGCAGGATAGTCCTTCTGCACAGTCTCCTCGCCCTCGTCCCAGGTTTCGTATGTCTCCTCCCAGGGCTCGAAGAACGGCACTGTCAGGGGAACGTAGAAGACCTGCTGTTCAAAGCAGACAAACAGGTCATGGAGGAGCCGAAGGTGGCTCAGCGCCATCTCTCCGCTGGCCGTCCTGTTCATGTCGTGGGAGGACTGATTGCCGCCGGACCGCCTGGCATCATCCAGATGCTTCACCAGCATTCCGTCCCCTACCGCCTTGCGAAATCCGACATAGCTCAGAAGCTCCGCATAACTGCACATACCGGTCGGCTTTCCGCCCAGGTGCTCCGGCAGCTCAAAGAGAGGTGCTTTATAGAAAAGCCGCACCAGGGTTTCCGTGCATGCCCTGCACTTGGCCACGGCGGAGGTGTAGTGCCCTTCCATGTAAAGACGCTCCGCTTCCGTGCAGTTATCCGCAAAGCCCGGCGTGTATACTTCCCCGCGCGTTTCATCGTACATGAAGACGAAATTACCAGACAAGTGCTTTTCTCACCTCGTTTTCCAGGCAGATTGACCGCCTCTTTCGTCACCTGCTGCTCCAGCGCAGGTTGTCTATGAGGGATTCCCTGCTGACCATGTCAAGATACCTGGCAAATACATTCTCGCCTTTTTCCTGCCAGAGTGCCCAGCCGGGATCCTGTTTCCAGGAAGGGTCATCCGAGCGGAAGGTGCCGGAAAAATAGGCGAGATTGAATCGGGCCGAAAGATCCAGCATCTGTTCCCGCTCCTCCTCCGGGATTGACGGGTCCATAGACTTCCTGTTTTTGTCCTTTGTAATCTCGCAGAACCACCTGGCGCTCTCCTCCTGAAAGCCCTCCGGCAGATGCTCCGCGCAAAGGGCCCTTGCCTCGTAGTCGATACTTCCGTCATCCCGGATCTCGATCATGGCAAAGCGGTGCGGTGACACGGAAAAGGCACCGGTTGCGGCATCGGTCACGCCGTCCTGCTCCATCAGATGCTGAATATGAAGATGGCCGCTCACATGCAGCTGCACACCGGCGCGGCGAAGCGTTTCAAGGCAGGTTTCCCAGCCGAACATCTGAAAGCTCTCCCGGGCAAAGGAGCTTTGCGCCACCAGACTGTGATGACTCCCCGTGATCACGGTCCGCCCCTCCGACGCGGCCTCCTTCAGCATCTCCCGCACCTGCACATCATGGCTGCTCATGTAGACCCCAAAGGTCTGCCCCATGGGCTCATAGAAGGACACATCCATGAGCACGAGCGCCACACGGTCCCCCACCGGCACCATGTACGTGAAACCTGCCTCGTCCTGAAGGTCACAGTCCCCGAGAAACTCCAGGTAAATCTCCTGGAACCCATCTGCATTCAGATTGGGCGCCGGATACCATGCGTCCCCCTCAAATCTTCTGGTTGAGGGGCTGTTGATGTCGTGGTTCCCCGGGATCACCCACACGTTTGTCCCCGTCTCCGCCTCGATCCTCCTCAGCCAGCCCTTTAGCCACAGATGACTGGCCTTTTCCCCGTTGAAGGTCAGGTCCCCGGTCAGTACCAGTGCATCGGGCTTCTGGTGCTTTACCTCCTCCAGCAGGCCCTGCATCAGCTCCTCACTGTGCTGGGTATACTTACCGTCCCCCGCGCGCAGCGCCTGGATGAACAGATCACTGCCTTCAAACAGCTCCGGCGCCAGGACATGGGTGTCTGAAATGACCATGATGCGCGTGTCGGCCATGGCACATTTCAGAGGCACAAGTGCAAGGAGGAAAAAGGCTATCATGTATAAGATTCGTTTCATGTTTCACATCCTCATGTCGAGCACCGAATACACTTGGCTTTAAGGATTGTCAGCAATTTTCAAAAGAACTGGATCATTCTTCTACTTCCCACTCTGTCAGCATTCTCGACTTCGAATCAAAGGCTACGCCGATCCTGTATAGCTTTCTGGTATCCACCCGAAAGGGAAGAACAGATTGTTTTTCCTCTATTTTCTCAGGTGCTTCCTCTGCCGTGCCATCCATCCTGAACCCGAACACATATGCGTATTCCCGAGTTTTGACCTTGCAGCCGATATACCCGGAAAACGTGTGCAGCTCACACTCAAGAAACCTGCCAAGCAGCGTGAATACAAGAAATATCACCATCCGCATGCAGTGGTCAAGGGGTATTCCTCCCGGCACGATACAGGCTACCATGCCCGTCAGTACATCCCGGATGCCCTCCAGATTTCCGCGTCCCATGTGCTCATCCAGCGTGAAAATATCCAGCCCGTTTGCAGCATTTGCATTTGGGGTATACGCGGACAGCAGGCTTTCGAGAAAGGCGTATTTCACCTCTTCGCATGGAAAACCGAGCGCGTATCTGTCCCGATCGTGGTCGTAACCTGCAATCGTCAGGTACCCTGTCTGATACAACAGAGGTACTGGATCCGCCGCATCGCACGTCGTACTCTTCAACGTGCGCTCATCTGCATACAGCGTCCCCTCGGTCAGCCTCTGTACATCAAAATCAGTTTCTCGGAGCTTCCTGATCAGAAGATCCGGCGTGCCCGTCCCGAACCAGTAGGAACCAAAACTCTTTGAGAAGAAGCATTTCAGGACGCTGAACGGATTGTAAACGCTTTGAGAGCACGGTGCAAAGTGATAGCCGTCGTACCACTTTTTCATCTTCTCCAGGCCTTCTTCCCGCCCAAGATGCTGCCTGTTGCAGAGCGCATCAATTTCCTCTCCAAAGACGGTTCTGATTTCTGCATCCGTCAGGCCGCAGACACAGGCATACTCCTCATCCAGGGATATATCGCCCGGCAGGTCCAGATCATTGCATCTGCTCACACCGGTCACAAAGCTGAACCGGATACTGTCAGAGCAGCTTTTGAGCACACCAAAAAAATCGCTCAGAACATCCCTGTTGTGTTCCTGCATCTCCCTGTGATCCATGTCCTCCAGGAGTGGTTTGTCATACTCATCCACAAGGATGACACATGGAAGACCGGTGGTGTCCCCTGCTCTGATCAAAAGATTCCGGAATCTCGCACCGAGAGAGCTTTGCGCGCCATCCAGCGCATACGCCTTCTCCCACTTTTCAAGGAGGAAGGTCAGCCTGCGTTCAAGCGCACCTTTTTCCTGATAGTTCTCGCCATTGAAGTCAAAACTGAACACGGGATATGCTTTCCATGCATTACACTTGTCCTCTTCCAGCTTTTCAATGGCAAGACCTGAGAAAAGCTCTTTCCTGCCCTCCCAGTAGGCCTTCAGGGTGGAGAGCAGCAGGCTCTTTCCAAATCTCCTTGGCCTTGAGAGAAAACACGATGCATTGTGATGAACCAGATGATAGACATATTCTGTCTTATCTACATAAAGAAAGCCGTCTGTCCTGATCTTCTCAAAGCTCTGTATCCCAACCGGGATTTTCCTGGCCGCCACGCCGTCTCCTTTCCGGTCTTGCACCAGAAGGTCACCTGAAGCAGGCTTCAGTATCCCGAACATGCCGTGCCGCAGGAAATCTGTTGATCCGGGCCAGTGCCTTCTGGCAGGTTGATCCAAAGTCATCTGCTGATCCGTGATACGCACCACGGAGCAATCTCACATCTACTCAGATCCGGCGCTGCGCTTCCTCCCGGAAAGCCCTCCGAAGGGCGCTGTTCAGAATACGCATCGGCAGATGCATGGAACTGTGCGCAGTAGCCTTGACAAGTTCTCCTGTCGCCAGCCGCCTTCTGCTCAAAGCTTTCATCACGCTTCACTTCCAGCACAGCATCTCACCGTATTGGATGCGTTTCGCCCTCTGCGAAGCCCAAAACAGATGCATACCATCTGTTACGTGTGTATATTCTGTATTGTATGTATCATGTTCCCAATACAGTCTATCTTCTTTCGTCTCCGAAGCCGGCCTTTTTCATTTCCTGTTCCAGGAACGGGGTCAGAAGGGCATCGTTGGCGGCATAGGCCGCACGGTAGTACAGTATGCAGCTCAGAACTGCCACCAGAAACATCCAGAAGGACATCTCATAGAAGCCGCGCATCAGGTACTGTACCACGAAGCTCATGGACACAAACAGGATGAGACCTGTGCGCCTGGAGATCCTGTAGAGCATCATCACCGCGGCACGGCAGTTTCTCTCCTGCATCATCTCCTTTTCCAGGCTGCTGTCCTGATCAGGCCGGATGTGCAGAAGGGAGAGAGCCACCTTGCAGTAGCGGTCCCAGAGCCGATAGCGGAAGGATGTTCTGACAGCGGTCAGCCACTCATGAAAGAGCACGAGCAGTACCGCACCGATCCCCACTGCCGCCATGGCGTCCGCGGACGGGTTCTCAAAGAGCCCGAAGACCAATACCTCAAAGAGGATGATCAGCAGCGGCATAAAAAGATATCTCGGAATGGTCATGGCAGAGAGCCTGCCAAGCTCCCGGTTCAGATGCTGCGGCAGGGCCTCCTCGGCCTTTGTCTCTGCCGCCTCTGCCAGAGTAAACTCCTGCCCGCCCAGCAGCTCTCTGTGAATCTGCCTGCTCTTTTCCCGGCAGACGTTCCGCAGGCGTTCGGAGGCAAAAAGGTCCTCCAGATGCTCGATCTCCCGGATCGCATAGTCCTTGCCAATTTCTCGCGTTTCGATCTTCACGTGTTTCTCCTGTTATGTCTGTCTAATCCTTGTATTCAGAATGTCTCTAGGGGTGGCAGATCCCGCAGGGGACATAGCCGAGGGCCACCGCGTCCTCCCGGGATTCAAAGAACACCTTGTTCTTATCCAACATCGTGCTGACACCCGTGCAGCCCGGCAGATGAAATTTCCGGCTGCTTGCATTGCCAATGTAGGCATACTCCACATCACTCTGCTCCGGCATGCCGCGAACCACAGTCTTCTCCTCCGTCTGCCGCTTCTCATCCGGCGGCGCCTGTCGCTTCGATGTGAAGCTCCACGCATTTCCATCATAGATGCCGTGGATCGTCCCCTGCAGATCTGTCCGAAGCACCGAGACATTGTGCTCCCAAAGGCGCTGCAAAACCGCCGCATCCGGATGTCCGTAGGGGTTCAGGGCGCCGCAGGAGATCACCGCATATTCCGGTCCTGCCGCCTCCAGAAAGCGCTCACCCGTGCTCGTCCCGCTCCCATGGTGCCCGGCCTTCAGCACGTCCGCGCGAAGTTCCTGTCCGGAGGACAGAAGGCTCTCTTCCTCCTCCATCTCCGCATCTGCGCACAGAAGCACAGCCGTATCACCCGCACTCACCCGCAGGATGACGGAGAGGTTGTTGACCTTGCTCATGGGATAGATGGGTGCCAGGAATGTGACCGTCGCATCCCCGAGCGGGAGGGTATTCCCGGATGCGGGGAAGGTGAAAAACAAATTTTTCTTTCTCATCTGCCGGACAAGGTTCTGGAACCCCTCGTCCTCCGCATACCAGATGGGGCTGAAGATCATCCCGGCATCACAGGCATTCACCGCAGCTGCAAGACCGCCCACGTGGTCCGAGTGGGGATGGGTCGCCACGATGTAGTCAAGGTATTCCAGACCCATGGTGTCCCGGAGAAAGCTGTAGATAAACTGACTGCTTTCCGGGCCTCCCCCGTCCACCAGCATCGCATGTCCCCCGGACAGAACCAGCGTCGCATCCCCCTGGCCCACATCCAGAAAGTACACCTCCAGAAGCTCCTGGGAAAGAGAGCTCACCGGCAAAAGCAGGAGGCACAGAAGACAGACACATACACACATGGTCCTTTTCAGCATTCGTCCCATACGCGCCTCCCCCTCTCCTTCACAGTTGCCTCGTTTGCGCTTCCATTTGCGCTTCCATTTGCACATCTTCCATTATACGCTGAAACCTTCCCCGCGCCAAATGCATTCAGGACAGCCCGAAGCCGGACTGTCCTGTCGATGACCATATGTGTTTTATCTTCCCTCCGGGTTCCGGTTGATCTCCGCCACCCGCTCCGGGGAAACCTTGGGTTTTCTGTCCGGTGTCAGCAGGCCGTTGATCTCCTGCATGACGTCAGTCAGCTGGGTATAACAGTAGCCCTGGCAGTAGGGGAGCGACCGGATTGCATCCGTGACCGACCGGTACCGTTCAAAGAATTCCTCCTCGTTCTGTACCTTGTCATGGTAGCCCCACGACTCCATACCGCCGGCATCCCCCTGCAGGCCAATGCTGGAGAAGGCGATGCCACCATACTCGGTCACCATGAAGGCCGTGTCCTTTCCGGAGTGGAAGCCGGGCACATAAGCCTGCCGCACATCGCAGCCCTCCCGTTCGGTCGCTTCGCGGTCCGAAAAGTGCCGCTCCATGTCTTCTCCCCTGTCCGCATAGTCGTGGAGAGCACAGATGTCTGTCTCACACTGCTCCCAGCCGTCGTTCCCGGACACGAGGCGCGTCGGATCCAGGGCCTTGCACAGGTGAAAAAGCATCCTCGATGCGTGCTGCTCATCCGATCGCTCCGTGATTTCCCCCACGCCCCAGCTCTCATTGAGCGGCACCCATGCAATGATCGACGGATGGTTGTAATCGCGGAGGATAAAGTCCCGGAGGGTGTCCGAGAGAGCCGTGACGGTCTCCCGCTCAAACTGGTAGGCGCTTGGGACTTCTCCCCAGACCATGACGCCCAGCACGTCTGCCCAGAAGTAGAACCTCGGATCCTCCATCTTCTGGTGCTTTCGCACCGCGTTGTATCCGAACTTCTTCGTCCAGAGCAGATCCTCCTTCAGGGCGTCCCCGGAGGGCGGCGTCAGAAGCGTGTCCGGCCAGTAGCCCTGGTCGAGGATCATGCGAAGATAAGTCCTGGAGCCGTTGAGACGGATCAGCCCGTTCCGCACCTCCACCTCCCGCATGCCGAAGTAGGTTTGCACACGGTCATATTCCGCAGGCGAACGGCCATACATCATGAGCTCCATTTCCACATCATAGAGCTCCGGATGCTCAGGGCTCCAGAGGTGCACATACCCTTCCTGGCGGAGGTCCAGCGTGACGTGGGTGATTCGTTCCCGAATGTCCACCTTCACTGAAGTGGCCCCCTCGCCACCGCAGGTTACATGCACGGTCAGGGAGGTCCATTCCTCCGGTGCCTTCGCGAGGGTCACATCCATGCCGCACCGCCCGTTTGGCACGTCCGGAGTGAAGTGCACCGACAGAATACGGTTGTACGCTGTTGACTCCAGCCACACACTCTGCCAGATGCCGGAGGAGGGTGTGTACCAGCAGCCCATGAGTCCGCGTTTCCAGTACTGCTTGCCGCGGGGGCGGGTTCTGCATGGCCGGTCCTCCACGCGAAGACAGATCTCTGTTTTGCTCCCCCTGAGCCAGGGCGTTATGTCCACCTCGAAGGGGGCATACCCGCCCGTATGCTCTGTGACCATCTGCCCGTTCACAAAGACGCGGGCCACATCGTCCACGGCCCCGAAGTGTAAGATCAGGTGCTCGCCCGGGAGCATCCTCGGCATGTCAATCAGATACTTATACCAGATGATCGGGTGAATCTCGTCCGTAGGCCCGATACCGCTCTCGCGGCACTGGTAGACATACGGCACCTGGATGGTCCGGTCAAGCTCATACCCTTTTCGGTACCACTTTTCCCGCATACCACGGTCCTTATCGTCGAAGGCAAACTGCCATGTCCCGTCAAGCCTCCTGAACGGCCGCCTCATGTCCGGCCTCGGGTACCCTGCAGCCTTCTGTATATCCATCCTGCTCCCGCCTTTCTTACGCTTTTGCCGCCACCTTCAGTGCGATCTCCATCATCTCATGGAAGCTGTCCTGCCGCTGCACGGCATCCAGGGATTCCCCGGTGAAGATATGATCCGAGATGGTCAGGATCGACAGCGCCTTTTTATGGTGCGCCATGGCCTGCAGATACAGCCCTGCCGTCTCCATCTCGACCGCGAGAAGGCCCATCTCCCGCGCCTTCAGGTTCACATCTTTGTCCGGATGGTAGAAAAAATCCGAGGTGTACACGCTCCCGACGTCCGCGTGCACGCCCATCTTCTCCGCCTCCTCCACGGCCCGCCGCAGCATCCCGAAATCCGCCGTGGGAGCAGGATAACCGGGAAGATCGTAGGCTGTCATGAAGGAGGAGTTGGTGGAGGCAGACATGGCGAGCACCACGTCCCGCACGTGCACATCGTCCTGCAGGCCGCCGGCGGACCCCACCCGGATCACCGACTCCACACCAAAGAAGCTGAAGAGCTCATGGACATAGAGGCCCAGGGACGGAACGCCCATGCCGCTGCCCATGACGGACACTTCCTGTCCCTGGTACAGCCCCGTGTAGCCCAGCATGTTCCTGACATCATTGAAGAGCACGGGCTTTTCCAGATAGTGCTCCGCAATATACTTTGCCCGCAGGGGATCACCGGGCATCAGGACGCAGCGGGCCACATGCGTGCCTTCCTTGAGTTCAATGCATGCAGAAGGGGACAGTTTCATCATCTTGATTCCTCCCTGCCGGATGTTTCCCGGCACAGTCTTTTCAGGTTCACGTCAAAGGGCGGGTATACGATACCCCGGTCCGTCACAATCGCGGTCACAAGGCTGTGGTCCGTGACATCAAAGGCGGGGTTGTAGCAAGGCACGCCTTCGGGCGCCATGGGAATTTCGTACCACATACGCCTGATTTCCTCGCCGTCCCGCTCCTCGATCCGAATCGCATGCCCGTCCGGGCACGCCATGTCAATGGTGGACATAGGCCCGAGGGTGTAGAAAGGGATGCCGTAATGCTTTGCCAGGATCGCCACGCCGCTGGTACCGATCTTATTGGCAAAATCGCCGTTGGCCGCAATCCGGTCGCACCCCACAAAGCAGGCCTGGATCTTCCCCTGGCGCATCACGAGGGACGCCATGTTGTCGCAGATGAGGGTCACGTCCACGCCGGCCCTGTGAAGCTCCCAGGCTGTGAGCCGCGCCCCCTGTAGGAGCGGCCTTGTCTCGTCCGCATATACATGAAAGCGCATGCCCCGCTCATGTCCCAGCAGCATGGGACCGATTGCGGTCCCGTAGCGGCTGGTGGCCAGGGGCCCTGCATTGCAGTGGGTCAGGATCCCGTCCCCGTCCCTGAGGAGGGTCAGGCCGAACTCGGAGATCCTGCGGCACATCTCCATGTCCTCGTCATGGATGGCGATGCTCTCGCGCAGGAGTGCCTCCGTGATCTCCTCATCCGTCATCTCCGGATGCGAAGAGATGACCCTCAGCATCCTTTCGACTGCCCAGGGGAGATTCACGGCCGTCGGGCGGCAGGAGATGAGGTAGGCCCCGTGTTTTTCCATTCTCTCCCGAAACCCGGGTTTCCCGGCCTCCTGTTTGGCCAGCACATACATGCAGTATCCCGCGAAGATCCCGATGGCCGGTGCCCCGCGCACGGCGAGCGTACGGATGGCTCCATACATCTCCTCCGCCGTCCCCGGCCGGAGGTACACTTCCCTCCCCGGAAGCTGTGTCTGGTCCAGGATTTCCAGCTGTCCGTCCTCTGTCAGATGGACGGAGCACATACGCCGCATTTCATCCTGCGAAATCCCCATGCTGAACATATTTGTACGTTCCATATCTGCCTCCGCTGTCTTTGCCGGGATTATACCACAGGGAGATGCGGGGCACAAAATGCATATCACCGCTTGCCCGAATCAGCCGGGCATGGTAGGCTATCACCGTGCACTCATCAATAAGCCACATTCAGGGAGGATGATCCTTATGCCCAAAATCAAAGACCCGGGTGTCCGCTACATGCAGTCCCTTGGTATCCGTCCCGTGTACGGCACCGAGAACCTTCAGCGGGAGATGGAGCGCCGCTTCGGGCGTGACCGCTATGCAGCCTATGCCAGAAAAATCAATGCCCTGGCCCAGCAGCCGGTGCCGGATGTGAGGGGCATGTGGGAAAAACGGTTTGAGGAGCCGGACATGTGCCATGCACTGCTGTGCATGCAGCACGCCGTGGACTACCGGCAGATCTGCAATTACATCTCGCAGCACCGGGATGAACTCGGAAAGCGGATCCTCGTGGCCGGCTGCTGCCATGGCGTCATCGCTGCCTTCCTCGCCCAGACGCTGCCGGAGAGCGAGATCGTCGCCATTGACCGTCTGCCCGCCGCCGTCCGGTTTGCGAAGGAGTTTGCGGAAAACCGCGGAGTCCTCAACATCTCATTCCTTGAAGGGGAGCTTTCGGATCTTCCATCTCTCCTGCCGGGAGACGCGACCTTTGACAGCGTGCTCGCCTATGATCTCATCAGCGAAAACCGTGAGGGCGACCCGCCGGACTATGCCCCCATGTCCAGATTTCTTGAAATCCTGCCCCTGTGGAGGCCAAAGTTTGCGGGACTGGCAAGAGCCCTCACGCAGGTGCTTCGGCCGGACGGCATCCTCATGTGCTTTGAGGAAATCTTCCGGGACCCCGCCCTTCTGGGCTATATGCATGCCCTGGACGACTGCGGATGGCGCATAGATCCGGACAGCTATGAGGCGCTCGAAAACCCGGAGGCTGAAAAGAGAGCTTCCGAGCAGGAGCTCGCAACCCACTGCTTCGTCGTGAACGCCTGGCTTGCACGGCCCGCCGCTTCGCTCCCCATCCCGGACCAGTGCCAGCAGATGGATGACCCGTTCCTGACCTGTTTCGTCACGAACCTCTATGACCGGGGCATCTTCCCCGGTGCGAGAAACGGTGCGCCGTCCGTCTTTGAGGGCTGGGACGCCAAGCTGATCGGCGATGGTTTGGTGAAGGATGCCCAGAAGTGGGTCGTGGAAGATCCCTCCGGACAGGAAATCACTGTCTTCTATACACAGCTGGGAGAGCCTGAGCCTGCTCCGGACAGCCCTGAGCTTTCGCTCTTTCTTCTCTGCCAGCTCGCCATGTACAGTCATACCGCCATGTTCATCGTCACGCCCATGCCCGCAAAGGACCGCACGCAGGCACTGAGCATCGTGGAGGAAAGCATCCGGTCCCAGGCCGCGCCAAAGGGCGGCACGCTGAGAAAATGTTAAGCGGCTTTTTGAAAAGTCCAGACACATCATGTGTCTGGACTTTTCATTGACCTTAACCCCGGTGCTCGTTCACGGGCATGAGCGTCACGCCGCTGGATACATTGAGGTACACATTCCCCTCGTCTGTCTCACAGACATACACCTCACACAGTGAAATTTCCCCGTCCGCTCCCGTGACCCTGCACAGGTAACATGAGTGGAGCCCATAGCCCTCCTGGTGAAGGGTGGCCAGGCGCATCAGGGGCTCGACCTCGCTGCCCTCAAAGACCGTGGAGTCGGCAATCAGGGTCTTCAGCGTCTGAAGGACATCGTCTGTGATCACGGCGCCGTCCGCATCCGTGTATACCCAGTTCTGATAGGCCACCACCTCTGTCTCCGCAAGGGCTGCCCCTGTGAGGCACATGAGAACCAGCGCAAGTGCCAGCATGGTATTCAGGATCTGATGCATTGTCTTTTTCATTTGATGATACCTCCCTGTCTGTGTTCCCTCCTGATGCCCTCAGGCGATGCGCACGATCTGTTCGTAGAGCAGAAAGTGGTGGTCCATGAGGGAACGGTTATCGTGGTAGTGGCCGAAGAACCAGTCATGGTGGGGCAATTTCACCCGAACCTCCTCAAGAAATCCGTTCAGCTCGTCCTGTTCGGAAAAACCGAGAAAGACCTTGTCGGATGTTGGGCAGTCGTGGGTGAAGATGAAGTCCACCTGGTCGTGACTTTTGAGGAACTGCTGGATATTGTCTCTTGCCCTGTTCATCTCCTCCCCGGACGGCATCTCCTGGCGCCACCAGGAGGTCCCGAGCACGCGAAACGAGCGGCGCATGTCCTGCCAGTCCCGGTAGCTTTCCTTGAAGACCTCCTCCGTCTCAAAGTCCACCGGGTTCAGAATCCCGTCCCCGATGTCGTGGCTGCGGGCACCGCCGAAGGCGAAGCAGGTCTTGTCCCCGAGCGTGAAGAATTCCCCTCGTTCAAGCATCAGCACCGAGGGGCGAAGCTGGCGGACATATCCCCCGTGCCAGAGAACCCTCGGGTAGCCCTGCCGGTATTTTTCCTTCTCCGCTTCGTCCATCCGCCGGAACATCCAGCCGCCGAGGAGGTCTTCGTCCTCGCAGCCCGTCAGCCGGTCATAATTCTCGTGGTTGCCGGGCACAAAAAGCGTCGTGAATGGCCGGCCCTCCAGCCAGTCCAGGTCGTGTTTCTCCGAGGGGAGTTCCTCGCACCTGTCCCGGTTCACCATCCATGCGCCGCCAAAGTCCCCCATGATCACCACAAAGTCGTCCTTGGTCAGGGTCTTCTGCTCGGGAAAGGCTGAAACCGACAGCCGCTGCATGTATCCGTCCACAGAATACATCCCGTGCCGCTGTGCGCCGTGTGTGTCCCCCGTCACATAGATCGCCATTGCACTCACCTCCGCCTTTTCTTTGAAATGTGTGATCTGTAGTGCGTGAGTATACCAGAAAACATGCCGCGCCAAAAGGCTTTTTCCGGTTTTCAACCACGGGTTGAAAGCAGCCTGAAGCCCAAATCAGACAGCTGGGCAGATTTTCAAAAGACCTTGACATGCGGCCGCGCCCTTCATACCATGTGGAGGCGGTGGATGCTGCCACCGGAAATGAACACTAAACATTTAAGGAGCTGAAAAAGGCTTGAATCAACTGCTGGATCTGTACTGGACATTTGCCAAAATCGGCTGTGTCACCTTCGGCGGCGGCTACGCCATGCTGCCGATCCTGGAGCGGGAACTGGTGGACAAGCGGCAGTGGACCACGATGGATGAACTGAGGGATTACTTTTCCATCGGCCAGTGCACGCCGGGCATCATCGCCCTGAACGTCTCCACCTTCATCGGAGAAAAGCGCAATGGCGTGAAGGGCGCCCTGGCCGCGACAACCGGGTTCCTCCTTGGACCCATTATCATCATTCTCATCATTGCAGCCTTCCTCACAAACTTTGCCCAGCTGGAGGTGATCCAGCACGCCTTTGCAGGCATCCGTGTCTGCGTCTGCGTCCTGATCGTCCAGGCCGTGCTCCGGCTATGGAAAAAGTCCGTGGTCGACCCCTTCACCCTGGCACTCTATCTCTGCGTGTTCGCACTGAATGCCTTCTCCGACCTTCTTCCCGTGAAGATTCCGGCTGCCGTGCTGGTGCTCCTGTCCGGCGCTGCCGGCATCCTCATGTCGCAGTTCAAAAACCGCAGGAATCTGAAAACTGAGGGAGGGAAAAAGGCATGACGACCATCCTGCAGCTGATGCTGGAGTTTTTCAAGACAGGGCTTTTCTCCGTGGGCGGCGGCCTTGCCACACTGCCCTTCCTCTATGAGATGTCCGACCGCTGGGGCTGGTTCTCCCACGCGGACATCGCCGACATGATCGCCGTCTCCGAGTCCACACCGGGGGCGATCGGTATCAACATGTCCACCTATGCAGGCTTCAAGACCGGGGGCGTCCTGGGCGGCCTTCTCGCCACCCTGGCCCTTGCAACGCCCTGCATCATCGTCATCCTGATCATTGCCCGTTTTCTCCATAAGTTCCGGGATAACCCTCTGGTGGAAGGCGCCTTCTACGGGCTTCGCCCCGCCTCCATCGCCATGATCACTGCGGCAGGCATCAATGTGGCGAAGGTAGCCCTGGTGAACCTGGAGGCCTATGCGGCCACAGGCGCTCTGGGGGACCTGTTTACCTGGAAAGCCATTATCCTTGGGGTACTGATCTTTATCGGGCAGAAGAAGCTCAAATGGAGCCCTGTGATCTTCATCGCCATTTCGGCGGTCGTGGGCATCATATTCACATTCTGATTTTCATGCGCAAAAAAAGGGGACTGCAGTCCCCTTTTTTTGCGCTTTTTCAGATCCAGGGTCTTGGCGGTGTCGAAACGATCTGCCCGCTCTGGAGTGCCCTTTTCACCATGATGGGGAAGTAGGCATCCTCCATGGCCTCCCGGAGGGGGTAGGGCGAGGGCCCGCCCTCAAGGCAGTTTTTCATGTCCATGAGCATCGTCGCAATGGCGAACTCGTCCCAGGCGGTCTCCAGAAACATTTCCCCGGAGAAGGCCTTGCGAAGATCCCGCAGCGTCTGGGTGTCCAGGGCCCTGTATGCTTCCGGGATTTCGGGCATCAGACACAGCTTTCTGGGTTCCCCGCGTTCATCCAGAACATCGAAGAAGCGGTCATGCCACTCGCCCCTCTCGCCCCTCACGGTCACGTGGCGGCCGCGGATGAAGCTGCGGTACTGGATGGGGGCAAAGTCGTAGATGGCCGTCTTCCCGGAGGCAAAGCGCAGCAGAACGCACTGACGCGTCTCCTCCCCCTTTTCTCCGGTCCGGATGGCGCCGTACCTGGAGTCGGTCGCGACGGCCTGTCCGTGTCCCTCCATGGCCATGAGGCTGTAGTCCTCCCCCTGAACGCGCAGCATCCTCCGGATCAGGCTCATCCCATGATACTCGTGGCACAGAGACAGCGTCATGGAGACCGGCTCCCCGATGGCACCCGCCTCAATCCGGCGGATCCCCTCTGCGATCACGGGATACCGGTGGTACTGCTCGAGGGAGGAGATGACCACCTTGTTCCGGGTGGCCATTTCCCAGAGGGTGGTGAGCTCCTCCTCGCTGCACCCCACCGGGGTTTCGGCCAGGACCGGGTATCCCCGGGAGGCCCAGAGGCATACGACCTCATTCATGTGCCCCCGGTCCACCGCGACCACCACAAAGTCTGGCTGAAAGTCCATGGCCTCCTCTGCCAGGATTGTACCGCCAATCCCCGTCTGGCGGCGCATGAGATCCACCTTCTCCTCCGACCTGCACAGGTACATGGCCCGGAAGAGCTCCGGGTAGCGCGCGGCGATCCGCCCGAAATACTCAGCCCGGTATCCGGACCCGACGATCAGAAACGAGACGGTTGTGTTTCCTGTGTTTTTCATTCTGTTCCGCTCCTTTGTGCTCTTCACCTGCGCCATTTCAGCGCTTTACAGTTGTTTTTCCGCCTGATATACTTTACAAAAGCTTACACGGAAAGCATTTTGGCAGCTTTCCCGAAGGATCAGCATTATACAGACAGGCTGCATGGTACAGACTGTCTTTACACCACAGAAACGCTTTACTATGTGAAAGGAGACGTTTTACATGCCTGTTCAGATCATGGTGCTCCCCAACCCCAACACCTCCCTGCCCTTCCGTGTGGCGCGCGGCCACTTTGCCACAAGCCACAGCCATATCAATTATTACATCGACCTGACCATGACCAAGCACCGCCTGTCAGAGGCACGCGAGGCAGCCATCGAGCTGTGCTCGAAAATGAAGACCACCACCGTGATAGACACCATTCTGTGCCTGGACGGCACTGAGGTGGTAGGCGCCTGTATGGCCTCCGAGCTTTCCCGGTATGGCTTCATGAACATGAACTCCCACCGCACCATCTATGTGGTGACCCCGGAGCACACCAGCGGCAGCCAGCTCATCTTCCGGGACAACACCGCCCCCATGATCGTGGGCAAGCATGTCCTGATCCTGGCCGCCTCCGTCACCACCGGCTACACCGCCCAGGCCGCCGTGGAGGCCGTAAGATACTACAGCGGAATCCCCGCAGGCATCTGCTCCATCTTTGCCAGCGCCGATGAGTGCGAGGGCTTCCCCATCGTGTCCATCTTTAAAAAGGACATCCTGGACGACTATGAGTCCACCTCCTCCCACGACTGCCCGCTGTGCAGGGCAGGGAAGAAACTGGACGCCATGGTCAACAGTCACGGCATCTCAAGCTTCTGATGTTTTCTCGCCCGGAGGCAGATCCACACCTCCGGGCTCTTCTTATCTGGTCATCTTGTCTGGACTCTTCTTTATGCACCTGAAAAGCAACGATAAACGCAAAAGAGAGGAGATGCGCATATGCAGGAAATGGAAGGGATGGACCGCAAGCCTCGCGTCTATGTCATGAAAGCAGGCTCGCTCCCCGAGGGCACCTGGCAGCGGGATATCCTCATGGACGACACCCCGGGCGGGGATGACCTGCCCGAAAACAAGCACCTATATTATTTCCTCAGCGTCCCCGGCCAGGGGAGAATGTATCTTCAGACGGAGCCGGGCGCCAGAGCAGTGATCCTTTCCATCAATGGGTGCGGCATACAGCCGGAGGAGATCACAGCCCCCGGGGTCTATGAGATCGACTATTCCGAGGTGGCCCGCATCGGCATCAACCATGTGCACTTCATGGTGTACGAGCAGCAGGGCTGCCACCCCAGTGCCCGCCTCCTCATCCCCTATCCCGAGGTCATCCCCGGTTATCCGGAGGAGGCCGGCATCGCCCCCCTGGGCTTTGACCTGATCGAGGATATCCTGGAGACCGACATCCGCATGGGCTTCCCTGGCGGGCAGCTGGCTGTCGTGAGCGAGGGCCGCCTCATCTACTCCAAGGCCTTCGGCGCGACCTGCGCCTACGGCGAAGACGGGAAGCTGCTCCCCAATCCCGTGCCCGCAACCACCGAGACCCTCTACGACCTGGCCTCGGTGACCAAGATGTTCTCCGTAAACTACCCTATCCAGAAGCTGATCACAGATAAAAAGCTGTCGCTCCAGGACACCATCTCCTCGATCCTCGGGGAATCGTTCTCCGAGGACACGATCTATATACCCTATCCGGAGCTCTCAGAGATGGACCCACAGCCAACGCTGGAGGATATCAGGGCCTGGAAGCGGAGTCTGACGGTGCGGGATCTTCTGTGCCACCAGGGCGGCTTTGTCCCGGACCCCCAGTACCATAACCCCTGCTTTGACGCGGCAAAAAGGTGCTTTGACAGCTCGGCACACAACGAACTCTTCTCCGGTAACGACGGATCCATGGAAACGCGGGAGGAGACCTTCCGCCAGATCTGCCGGACGCCGCTCTTCTACCGGCCAGGGACCCGGACAGTGTACTCAGACGTTGACTACATGATACTGGGCTTCGTGGTGGAGAAGGTGACGGGCGAGAGACTGGACCGCTACCTTCAGCGCGAGTTCCTGGATCCCCTGGAGCTACGTCACGTGACCTTCCGCCCCCTGGACCATGGGTTCACAAAGGAGCAGTGCGCAGCCACGGAGCTTCACGGGAACACCCGTGACGGTGCCATCGACTGGCCCGGCATCCGCAGGCACACCCTGCAGGGGGAAGTGCACGATGAGAAGGCATACTACGCCATGGCCGGCATCTCAGGCCATGCAGGCCTGTTCGGGAACGCCGAGGACCTGGCAAAACTCCTCTACATCATGCTCACGGGCGGCTATGGGGTACACCGCTTCTTCTCCCGCGCTGTCATCGACCTCTTCAGCGCCCCGAAGGACCTGGACCACGCCGACTGGGGCCTTGGCTGGTGGCGGCAGGGCGACATGCAGCGCGGCTACTGGTTCGGGCACCTGGCGGACGAGAACGCCATCGGGCACTCCGGCTGGACCGGTACCCTGATCATGGCGGACTCGACCATGGACCTGGTGGTGGTGTACCTGACCAACAAGATCAATTCCCCGGTCACAAACAGGGATACAAACCCCAACCGCTTTGACGGCAGCTACTTTACCGCCGGCCAGCCGGGATTTGTGGGCGAAATCCTGAATCTGTGCTACCTGCCGGAAGATGAAGTCGAAGACCTGATGGACTACTTAAACGAGATCCACCACGAGGCCACGCTCCATGGTCTCTCCCATGCAGGCACACCTCACCCCTCCTGGAAAAATGCCCTCAGCAAGCACCTGATCCTGGAAAAATGGTCCAATTCAGACTTCACATAAGCCATCCCATCTGCCCCGCGGGTTTCCGCGGGGCCTTTTACGGCATCTCCAGGACCGAGATGCGCCCGGATGTGATCGTGATCCTCTCCCGGTCCTCCGGGTGCCCCAATCTGCAGATCCCCAGCGCATTTTTCTCCATCTTCTCCATGCCTTGTCCATGGCTGTCCAGTATAAGGCAGCGGACGCCCACGTGGAGGGCGATCTGTCCGTCCGAGTGGAAGTCATCGCCGACCATGAGAGTGTCATCGCAATGCATTCCGTGCTTTTCCATGAGCTCCTGAAGGAAACGTGGGTCTGGCTTCATCATGCCGTGCTCGGAGGAGATGAAGATGTCATCAAGGTATTCCGGCAGCCCCAGCTGCTCCAGCTCCGGCCGCGTGTAGGCCGACTGGGCATTGGAGAGAAGGAAGGTCCGGGCGCCGGACGCGCGGATCTTCCGAAGCACGTCGAGGGTTTCCGGAAAGAGCCGCAGTCGGGTCCTGGACGCGATCCGGAAGACCTCCGCCACCATCCGTGCAAAGCCGCAGTCGATGAGCTCCCGGACAGAACAGCCCGGCGAAATCGGGCTTGTCACCGGGAAAGTGTCCTGTGACTCATGGAGGAGGCGCGCAAAGACCACCTCCACATCGGATTCCGGTATGGCCGTTCCCAGCTTCAGTGAGAGCGTCTCCCGCTCCTCACGGTCAATCTGAAAAAACCTCCCGGCCAGTTTTTCAGGCGTCTCCCTCACGCCGTGGCACGCAAAAAGGCTGGCCATGGTCTTCCAGAGGGAGGGGCGGCGGGCATAGGATTCCTCCGTGTGAATGTCAATGAGTGTCCCGTACAGGTCAAACACGTAATTTCTGTACTGCATGTCAGTCCTCATGTTCTGTTTTTTTCTGTCCCCGGTGCATGATCCACCCGTCAAATGCGCACAACAGGCTCGGGAGCAGGGAGAGGATCAGGATCACGGACACGAGCGCGCCGCGGGAGAGCAGGCTGCCGATGTCCGCAATGTAGAACACACTGCACTGTTTTCCGATAATGAAGCCCGCGGTGATCAGGATGATGCCGGATGTCAGGATCGTGGGAAGTGCCCTCTTCATGGCCTCCAGCAGCGCGTCCCGGGTGCCCTGTCCCGCCCGCCGCAGCGTCACATACTGGTCGCTCAGGAGGATCCCATAGTCGATGGTTGCACCCATCTGGATGGACACACAGATCAGATAGGAGATGAAGAAGATCGGCTGGCCTATCACGCGGGAGAGGCCCATGGTGATCCAGATGGCCCCCTCAATGACAAAGACCAGCAGCAGAGGAAGGCGAAGGGACCGGAACGAGAGGGTGACGATCAGGAGAATGGCCAGGAAGGTGATGAGGTTCACCTTCAGAAGGTCCCCCTGGAAGGCATTGCCGATGTCGTAGGTGGACATGGGAACACCCGTGATGTAGAAGTCCTCCCCGTAGCTCTCCCGCACGTCTTCCTGGATCTCGTCGATCAGGGAGATCAGGCGCCGGTCCGTCGTCGGGATCGAGAGTTCCAGCAGCATCCGGTCATACCTCGGCCCGTGAAAGGCAGCATTCGCCTGATCAAGCGCCTTCTTCAGCTGCTCCACCTGTTCACCCCCGGCGTTCAGCGCATCAGCCGCCTGAAGGAGTTTATCCGCGCGGACCGACTGTCCGAAACCCTGGGCGAGGAAGAAGAGATTGACCGCGATGCCGCTGAGGCCGGTCAGGTCCGCAACGTCCTTTGGGGTATAGTACTTCAGCGCCTCGGCGCCGGTGGTCACCATGGCAGAGACCTCCCGGATGGCAGGCACGCCGTCCAGCTCAATCGCCTGAAGTCTTTCCACCAGCGCCCTCTGCGCGTCGTAGTCCTCGTCCTCCTGCCCGCCGGGGATCAGGAGAACCAGGGGCGACGATGACCCGAAGACCTCGTTGATCTTCTGGGTCGCGCCTCTGGCAGAGCCGTCCGTAAAAGTATACTGCACCATGCCCTGCAAAATGGCACCGCAGGCAACCAGGACGATCATGACAGCAGCGACGATCCTTCTCGCCCCGTAGATGGCTGCCCCAAGGCGGTCACCGTGCAGGCTCAGCGGCCTGTGGCGCGTCTTCTGCAGCGGCTTTTCGAAAATCAGGATCATCGCGGGCATCAGAAGAAAGACGCACAGCATGCTGATCAGGATCCCCTTGCTGAGGGCAAGGCCGATGTCAAACCCGATGGTGAAGCTCATGAAAAGAAGAGAGAGAAGGCCCGCCACCGTGGTGAGTGCGCTGGAGGAGATGCGCATGAAGCACTGAGAAAGGGCCTCCGTCATGGCATCCCGCGGCTCCCTTCCCTCATCTCTGCAGTCATGGAAGGTATGCAGCAGCATGATGGCATAGTCGATGGACAGCGCCAGCTGCAGGATCGCACTCACGGCAAAGGTGATGAAGGACACGTCCGGAAAGAGAAAGTGGGTGCCAAGATTGATGACGATGGAGACCGCCAGGACCAGGAGCGTCACCAGAGGTTCCAGCCAGGCACGGGAGGTCATCAGGAGGACCGCGATCACGACCACAAGAGAGATGGCCATCACCAGGGGCATCTCCTCGGCAACGCTGCTCTGCACGTCCAGCTGCCCGGCGGCAGGCCCGCCGACATAGTATGTCCCGGCGTCCGGGAACATGCCTCTCATCTCCCGCACGAGTGCCTGGGCATCGCAGTCCGTGAGCGTCAGGGTGACAAGACTGCAGGTCACGCCGTCCACGACTTTCGTGCCCGCATCCCTGTCGTGCTGTGCCACCAGGATGTCCGGATGGGCATTGAGCCTCGCCACATATTCTGACAGCTGTTCCTCCTGTATGTTTTCGAACATGAGTCTCAGCTGCTCCGTGCTTCCGAATTCCTCCTCCATGACCTTCAGGGCCCGCTTGGTCATGGTGTCGTCCGAAAGATATCGGTTCAGGTCGTAGTTGATGCGCGTTCTGCCGATGCTGCCGGCGCTGAAGACGGCCAGCAGGAGCAGGGCGATCAGGATGAAGATGCGGAAGCGGACAATGATCCGGGCAAGTCTGTGCTGCATGCGTGTTTCCTCCTCTGCAGGGCCTATTATACAGACCGGGCTGAATGATTCAATGTTAAGAAAGCTGCCTGCAGACCCTGGCAGGCAGCTTGCAGATGCGTACTCCGGATCTTCTGCAGGCCGATCAGGGTGGAACCGCACAGGACGCTTCGTAAAGAGTGACACTTCGTACGCAGGAGAATGTATTTTTTCTGTTTGACAATCCTATCCCTGCGGCGTATACTCCCATCATTCCTCCGAATGATGGGAATCATGTTCAGCGGATGCCGGCGGAAAGAGAATGCAGACCGTGGCTGGAAGTCTGCAGCGCAGGGCACACTGGGTACCGCTCCCGGACGGAAGACGCTTCATACACGATACCGTATGATCAAGTGGTGAAAACAAGCAGGGTGGAACCGCGGATGCAATTTGGGCATTCGTCCCGGCAATGGGGCGGGTGTTTTTCTTTTTGTTGAATTTGTCCTGACGGTCTTTGCTTGAAATCTGGCCCGGCCTCGCGGCCGGGGATATATCAAAGGAGGAGTTATCCATGGAAAAAGAAGCATTCCTGGCTGTGTACCGGCATTCCCTGGCCCACATCCTCGCCAAGGCCGTCATTGAGCTGTTCGGCAAAGAGAACGTGCAGTATGCCATTGGCCCGCAGATTGCAGACGGTATGTATTATGACTTCGTGCTGCCCCGCACCCTGACTCAGGAAGATTTCCCGCAGATCGAAGCCAAGATGAAGGAGATCCTGAAGCGCAAGGAAGCCTGGCGCCGTGAGGAAATCAGCAAGGCCCAGGGCCTCGAGCTCTTCAAGGACCAGAAATTCAAGCTGGAGATTCTCCAGGACCTGCCCGAGGACGAAGTCGTCACCATCTACTGGACCGGCGATGACTATGTGGATCTGTGCCGCGGACCTCACGTGGAGAATTCCTCCGAGCTGCTCTCTGCTGCCTTCAAGGTGAAATCCGTATCCGGTGCCTACTGGCGCGGAGATGAGAAGCGTGAGTCCCTGCAGCGCATCTACGTCTATGCCTTCCCGGACCAGCAGCAGCTCAAGGCACACCTGGCCTTCATCAAAGAAGCGCAGGAGCGTGACCACAAGAAGCTGGGCACACAGCTGGATCTGTTCATGTTCGATCCCACCGCTCCCGGCATGCCCTACTGGCTGCCCAGAGGCTTTAAGACCTACAATGCCCTTTTGTCCTTCTGGCGCGGCATCCATGAGGAACACGGCTATCAGGAGATCTCCGGTCCCGTGCTGTCCAAGAAGGAGCTGTGGGTGACCAGCGGACACTGGGGACACTACATCAACGGCATGTTCACCATCCCCGGCGAGAACATTGAAAGCCCCGAGACCATGGTGGTCAAGCCCATGAACTGCCCCAACGCCATCAAGGTCTTCATGAACCGCGGACGCTCCTACAAGGAACTGCCCTTCCGCATCAGCCAGGTGGACGTGATTCACCGCAAGGAAAAGAGCGGTGAGCTCAACGGCCTTCTGCGCGTGCAGGAGTTCCATCAGGACGACGCGCACATCCTGGTGGCAGAGGACCAGATCGCGGACGAAATCCGTGACATCATGTCCATCGCCACGGAGATCTACAATACCTTCGGTCTTTCCTACACGGCTGAGCTCTCCACCCGCCCGGACGACTTCATGGGCGACATTGAGGTCTGGAACCGTGCAGAGGCTGACCTGAAGAAGATTCTCGAGGACGCCTACGGCGAGGGGAACTATGAGATCAACGAGGGAGACGGCGCCTTCTATGGTCCCAAGATCGACCTGCAGATGAAGGACGCTCTCGGCCGCCAGTGGCAGCTTGGCACCATCCAGCTGGACTTCCAGCTCCCGCTGAACTTTGATCTGGAATATGTGGCACCCGACGGCACGCACAAGCGTCCCGTCATGATCCACCGCGCCATCTTCGGCTCCATGGAACGCTTCATCGGAATTCTCATCGAGCACTTCAAGGGCGCCTTCCCGTTCTGGCTCTCCCCCGTGCAGGTGGGCGTCGTGCCGATCCGCCAGGAGCACAATGACTATGCAAAGAAGGTCGTGCGCGCCCTCAAGGATGCCGGTATCCGCACCGAGGTGGACTATGCCGACAAGAACATGAATGAGAAGATCAAGTTCCTCAAGAACATGAAAGAGCCCCTCATCGTGGTCGTGGGCGACAAAGAAGCGGAGAGCGAAACGGTCTCCGTCACCGTGCGCGGCCAGAAGCAGCAGATGCACGATGTGGCACTCACAGACTTCGTGAAGCTCTGCCAGGAGTTGAACAGCACCCACGCAAAGGAACTGCCGGTGGTACAGTAAGATATCCTGCTGAACCCCTCCATACCCGGTTGCCCCTATGGACAGCCGGGTATTTTTTCATGCATTGGTTTCCCTGGGTGCTCTGTTGCCTTCCCTCCCGAAAACGTGTATCATGGATTCAGGCTGATCTGTTTAGTTTCGAGATACTCATCATGAGGAGGCATTTTTATGGGCAATAATGCAATTATCGGTCAGAGCGGCGGCCCGACTGCCGTCATCAACTCCACCCTGGCTGGCGTGCTCCAGGCGTGTATGGCACGCGGCGCCAGAACCATCTACGGCATGTCACACGGCATCGAAGGGCTCCTGGAGGAGCATGTTGTCAATCTCTCCGACACGCTCGGCTCTGAGATGGACATTGAGCTCCTCAAGCGTACCCCCGCTTCCTACCTCGGCACCTGCCGCTACAAGCTCCCGGACGTCACCCAGCAGCCGGAGGTCTACGAGAAGATCTTCGCAATCCTGGATAAGCTTGACATCGGGTACTTCTTCTATATCGGCGGCAATGACAGCATGGACACCATCGCCAAGCTCTCTGAGTACGGGCGCGTCACCCGCAGTGACATTCGCTTTATGGGCGTCCCGAAGACCATCGATAACGACCTGGCGCTCACCGATCACACGCCAGGCTTCGGTTCAGCCGCGAAGTACATCGGCGTGGTCATGAAGGAGATCATCCGCGATGCCACCTGCTACGGCAACAAGTATGTAACCATCGTGGAGATCATGGGACGGAACGCCGGCTGGCTCACAGCCGCAGCAGCCCTTGCCCGCGGCGAAGACTGTGAAGGTGTCAATCTGATCTGTCTCCCCGAAATTCCCTTCCACATTGATCGGTTCCTTGCCAAGGTCGAACAGATGCAGAAGGAGCAGAACTCCGTGGTCATCGCGGTCAGCGAAGGCGTCAAGCTCCCGGACGGCCGTTATGTGTGCGAGCTCAGCGATGATGCCAGGTTCGTAGACGCCTTCGGCCACAGGAAACTGACTGGTACAGCCAGGTACCTGAGCAATCTGGTGGCCAACAACATCGATACCCTGACCCGCTCCATCGAGCTTTCCACCCTCCAGAGGTGCGCCGGCCATCTCACCAGCCGCACGGATATCACCGAAGCCTATCAGGTGGGCGGTGCCGCCGCCAAGGCAGCCTTTGAAGGCGAGACAGGCAAGATGGTTGCTCTGCGCCGCATCTCCAATGATCCCTACCAGGTGACCACCGAGCTGGTTAACGTGCTCGATGTGGCCAATGTGGAGAAAAAGGTTCCCGTGGACTGGGTGAACAGCTACCGGACGGACATGACCTCAGAATTCCTGCAGTACGCACGTCCCCTCATTCAGGCGGAACTGACCCCCATGTATATCAATGGTCTCACACGTCATATCCAGCGTCCTATCTGACAACTTCTCCCCGGCGCAAGCCGGGGATTTTTTCCAGGCTCTGACTGCAGCTTCACATAGCATGAATTGAGGTACAAACTGCCTTTGACGTCTCACAAAACTCGGGTTCTGCGTCCCATGGACGAGAGATCCTCCGGAGCTATCGTGCACCAGCTGGATTCATAAAAGTCTGGCTTTTTATAATGTTTAAGACGGGCAGTTCTTCGTAATAAACCGCAAAATATCATCTTTATTCCGAAGAATACTGGCGTGAACATGCCATTGGCTTCGGAATAAAACAATGATACTATTGTTTATACCGAAGGATGTGATATTGTGATTGGGAGAAAAGCCGAAGTAGCGGAGCTGAGAGAGCGGTACGAAAGTGGTCGGGCAGAGCTGGTCGCCATCTATGGAAGATGGCGGGTTGGAAAGACTTTTCTGATTGATGAGACCTTCCAAAACCAGATTACATTCCGACATGCTGGGGTCTCTCCCGTGGATGAGGATAAGAAAGGGTTGCTCAAACGACAGCTGGAGCAGTTTTATTACTCGCTGCGCAGCCAGGGAATGACAGGTATCAAAAGGCCTGGCTCCTGGATGGAGGCTTTCTTTCAACTGGAAATGTTTCTGCAGGAGAAGGATCAGAGCGAAAGACAACTGGTGTTTATCGATGAATTGCCATGGCTGGATACACCAAGATCCGGTTTTTTGAGTGCGTTTGAAGGATTCTGGAACAATTGGGCCTGCCATCGAAAAAATGTGATGGTGATCGTGTGTGGCAGTGCCAGCTCCTGGATTCTGGACAATCTGATCAATAATCACGGCGGTTTGTACGGGCGTGTGACCTGCGAGATCCGGCTTCGTCCTTTTTCGCTGGGAGAATGCGAGGAATTCCTGAAAGAACGGGATATCTCATTTACCAGGTATGACATCGTTCAGAGCTATATGGCCCTGGGCGGGATTCCGTATTATCTTGGCTATTTAAAGCGAAACATGAGCCTGGCCCAGAACCTGGATGCTCTGTTCTTTGAAAAAGGTGCGAAGCTGGAGGATGAATTCCGCAGGCTATTTGTATCGATTTTTGATAATCCGCCGTTTATGCAGCGTATTATCCGGGCTGTAGCTGAAAGAAATCAGGGCCTGACGCGAAGTGAAATTCTTCGGAAACTGAACATCAAGGATGGTGAAGTTTTCGCAAAGGCGCTGAACGCATTGGTGAACAGTGATTTTGTTTTGAAGTATGTTCCTTTTGATCACAGGTGTCGTGTTTAATCAAGTTGCATAATTAATCAGCGATTTGCAAGCTAGTCTTATAAAATCCCCGTTTTGGGGATTTTTTTGTATTCAAGTTTAATAATTTTCTTGACATTACTGTAAGCTAGATTTATAATTTTCTGCG